>NZ_MVBK01000022.1 GCF_002000365.1 Thioalkalivibrio denitrificans
GCATATCTCACCACCCTTCTACTGCGCCCGCCGATCTGCACGCTGTGACGGGGCGTGCTCCCTCCAGCCGGCTTGACGTAGTGTCGACTACGCCTGCGCCGCCTTCCGATCCGCGCGCCCCGTCACAGCGGCATCTCGACGCCCTCGCTACGAACGGTGGTGAGATGAGCGGGCCAGGCAAGTCGCGGGTGCGCGCCGTGCGCTTCAAGGACGGCAGCGAGATCCCCGCGGACCTGGTGGTGATGGCGGTGGGCATCCGCCCCAACACGGGGCTCGCAAAGGACATGGGGCTGCACTGCGAGCGGGGCGTGGTGGTCAACGACACCCTGCAGACCTTCGATCCACGCATCTACGCGGTGGGCGAGTGCGTCCAGCACCGGGGCCAGTGCTACGGGCTGGTGGCGCCGCTGTTCGAGCAGGCCAAGGTATGCGCCAATCATCTTGCGGAGTTCGGCATCGGGCGCTACGAGGGCTCGATCACGTCCACGCGTCTCAAGGTCACGGGCATCGACGTGTTCTCCGCCGGGGATTTCGCCGGCGGCCCGGGAACCGAGGAGATGGTTTTCACGGACGCCGGGCGCGGCGTGTACAAGAAGCTGGTGCTGCATGAGGGACGTATCCGCGGGGCGGTGCTCTACGGCGATGCCATGGACGGCCCTTGGTACTTCCAGCTCATGCGCGACGCCACCCCCGTCTCGGACATCCGCGACACCCTGCTCTTCGGACAGGCGCATCTGGGCGACGCGGGACACGGTGACCACAAGGGCCGCGCAGGGGCCATGGCGGACAACGCCGAGGTCTGCGGCTGCAACGGCGTGTGCAAGGGCGAGATCGTGCGCGCCATCACGGAGCAGAAGCTGTTCACACTGGAGGACGTGCGCGCGCACACCAAGGCATCCGCCTCCTGCGGCTCCTGCACCGGCCTGGTGGAGGCGCTGCTCGCCACCACACTCGGGGGGGACTATTCGGAGGCGCCGGCGAAGAAGGGGCTGTGCGGCTGCACCGTCCACACGCAGGACGAACTGCGCGCCACCATCCGCGAACAGCAGCTCAAGTCGATCCCCGAGGTCATGGAGGCACTGGACTGGAAGAACCCCGACGGCTGCCACGTGTGCCGCCCGGCGATCAACTACTTCCTGCTGAGCGCCTGGCCCGGCGAGTACCGCGACGACAGCCAGTCCCGTTTCATCAACGAGCGTGCCCACGCCAACATCCAGAAGGACGGCACCTACTCGGTTGTGCCGCGCATCTGGGGCGGCGTGACGACACCTTCGGAGCTGCGCGCCATCGCGGAGGTGGCCGAAAAGTTCCAGGTGCCCACCGTAAAGCTCACCGGCGGCCAGCGCATCGACCTGCTGGGGGTGAAGAAGGAGGACCTGCCCGCCGTGTGGGCGGATCTGAACCGCGCCGGGTTCGTCTCCGGCCATGCCTACGGCAAGGCACTGCGCACCGTGAAGACCTGTGTGGGTTCCGAGTGGTGCCGTTTCGGCACCCAGGATTCCACCGCCATGGGCATCCGGCTGGAGCAGATGACTTGGGGTTCCTGGACGCCGCACAAGTTCAAAATGGCGGTCTCGGGCTGCCCGCGCAACTGCGCCGAGGCCACCATCAAGGACTTCGGCGTGGTGGCGGTGGAATCGGGCTGGGAACTGCACGTGGGCGGCAACGGCGGCGTGAAGGTGCGTGCCACCGATTTCCTCTGCAAGGTGGACACGCCCGAGGAGGTGGAGGCCTACTGCGGCGCCTTCATGCAGCTCTACCGCGAGGAGGCCCGCTATCTTGAACGCACCGCGCCCTGGATCGAACGGGTGGGACTCGGCTACGTGAAGTCACGGGTGGTCGACGACGCCGAGGGGCGCCGTGCCCTGCACGCCCGCTTCCTGGAATCCCAGCGCCACGCCCAGGTGGACCCGTGGGCGGAACGGACGCAGGGCGCCGGAACGGCGGAGTTCCTGCCGGTCAGGGAGATCGCCTGAATGAAGGAGGCACAAATGAACTGGATCGACGTGGGTGAACTTGAGGAGATCCCGCGGCTCGGTACCCGGGTGGTGCGCACTTCCCGGGGCGACCTGGCGGTCTTTCGCACCTCGGATGACCGCGTGTTCGCCCTGCGCGACGCCTGCCCTCACCGGGGCGGGCCCCTGTCCCAGGGGATCGTGCACGGCAACCGCGTCACCTGCCCGCTGCACAACTGGGTGATCAGCCTGGACAGCGGCGAGGCGACGGGCCCCGACACCGGCTGCACGGACACCTACCCGGTGCGCATCGAGGCCGGGCGCGTGTTCCTGGGCCTGGCCGCGACGGCGCAGCCGGCGCCTCGCTGTGCCGCGGGCGCCTGACACCATGGGCCGCGATGTGGCCCCCCGCACGCCGGTGCGCACCACCTGCCCCTACTGCGGCGTGGGCTGCGGGGTGCTGGTGGAGCGCACCGTCGGGGGGTTCAGGGTACGCGGCGACCCGGAACATCCCGCCAACCGGGGACGCCTGTGCTCAAAGGGGGCCGCGCTGGGCGAGACCCTCGGGGAGGAAGGGCGTCTGCTCAGGCCGGTGATCGGCGGGCGTGCCGTTGGCTGGGACGAGGCCCTGGACGCCGTGGCCGCGGGATTCCGGCGCGTGATCGACGCGCATGGCCCGGACGCCGTGGCTTTCTACGTCTCCGGCCAGTTGCTGACCGAGGATTACTACGTGGCCAACAAGCTGATGAAGGGCTTCATCGGCTCGGCCAACATCGACACCAACTCGCGGCTCTGCATGTCCACGCCCGTGGCTGCGCAAACGCAGGCCTTCGGGGAGGATGCGGTCCCGGGCTGCTACGAGGATCCGGAACTGGCCGACCTGGTGGTGCTGGTGGGCTCCAATGCCGCCTGGACTCATCCCGTACTCTTCCAGCGCCTCGCCGCCGCCAGGGAGGCGCGCCCGGAGATGCGCGTGGTGGTGGTGGACCCGAGGCGCACCGCCACCTGCGAGCTGGCGGACCTGCACCTGCCCCTGCGCCCGGGCACCGATGCCTTTCTGTTCACCGGCCTGTTCAACCACCTGCGCCGCCACGACGCGCTGGACTGGGCGTACATCGAGGCACACACGGAAGGCTTTGCGGCCACCCTCGAGGCGGCCCGCGAGAGCTGCGGCTCGATCCCCGAAACCGCGCTCCGCTGCGGGCTCCCGGAGCAGGACGTGGCCGGGTTCTTCCGGCTCTTCGCCGCGCAAGAGCGCACCGTCACGCTTTTTTCACAGGGGGTGAACCAGTCCGCCAGCGGCGTCGACAAGGTGCTCGCCATCCTCAACGTGCATCTGGCCACCGGCCGCATCGGCCGCCCGGGCATGGGGCCTTTCTCCCTCACGGGCCAGCCCAACGCCATGGGCGGGCGGGAGGTGGGAGGGCTTGCCACGCAACTGGCCGCCCACATGGGCTTTGACGACCCCGAACACGTGATGCGGGTGGGTCGATTCTGGAATGCGCCGAACATGGCCTCCCGCCCCGGGCTCAAGGCCGTGGACCTCTTTCGGGCGGTGGGCGGTGGACGCATCAAGGCCCTGTGGATCATGGGCACCAACCCTATGGTCAGCATGCCCGATGCGGACACCCTGCGCACGGCACTCGGCCGGTGCGAACTGGTGGTGGTCTCCGACTGCATGGCCGACACCGACACCCTTCGGCAGGCCCACGTGCGCCTGCCCGCCGCCACCTGGGGTGAACGCGAGGGTACAGTCACCAACTCGGAGCGCTGCATCTCCCGGCAGCGCGCCTTCACTGAACCGCCCGGTGACGCCCGACCCGACTGGTGGATCATCTGCCAGGTGGCGCGCCGCATGGGGTTCGGGGGGGCCTTCGCCTACGAATCCCCCGCGGAGATCTTCCGCGAGCATGCCCGACTTTCCGGGCTGGACAACGGGGGCAACCGTGCCTTCGACATCTCCGCTCTCGCGCCGCTGGACGCCGAGGGCTACGCGGCGCTCGCGCCCGTGCAATGGCCGGTGACGCAGGAGCGGCCCGAGGGGACGGCGCGCCTGTTCGGGGACGGACGCTTCCGCCACCCCGGCGCGCGGGGGCGCCTGCTGCCCGTCGTGCCCGGGCTGCCGGCAACCGCCACCGACGGGCAGTGGCCCCTGGTGCTCAACACCGGACGTACCCGGGACCAGTGGCACACCATGACGCGCACCGCGCGCACCGCGCGACTGACCACCCACCTGCCCGAGCCCGTGGCGGAGATTCATCCCGACGATGCACGGGCGGCGGGTCTGGCCGACGGCATGCTGGTGCGGGTGGAGAGTCCCCGGGGCCACGTGCTGGTGCGTGCCCGCGTGAGCCGGGCCCAGCGGCCGGGCAGCGTCTTCGTGCCCATCCACTGGAACGACTGCCACGCGGGCAGCGCCCGCGTCGGGGCGCTCGTGGCGCCGATCACCGATCCCGTCTCCGGGCAGCCCGAGTTCAAGCACACCCCCGTGGCCATTCGGCCCTGGCCGGGCCGGTGGCACGCCTTCCTCCTCACAGGGGAGCCCGTGCCCGCCCCGCCGGAGGCGGACTACTGGGTCCGGACCCGCGCGGCGGGGCACTGGCGCCTGGAGCTGGCCGGCCGGTCAGAGGCACCCGACTGGCATGACTGGGGACGCCGGCAGCTGGGCCGGGTCGGCGAGTGGCTGGAATTCGACGATCCGGGCGGGGGCACCTACCGGGCCGCCCGGGTCGTCGCGGGTCGCCTGCGGGCGGCGCTGTTCGTCGGCCCTGACCACACTCTGCCGCCCCGGGACTGGCTGGGGGGCCTGTTCGTCGGGGCGGCGCTCCCGGAGGCCGCGCGCGCGGCATTGCTGGCCGGCCGGCCGGCCGGCGGCGCAGAGAGCGGCCCCACCGTGTGCGCCTGCTTCGGCGTGGGCCTCAACACCCTGAAAGAGACGATCCGCCTGCGGCAACTGGGCAGCGTGGAGGCGGTCGGCGCCGCGCTGCAGGCCGGGACCGGCTGTGGCTCCTGTCTCCCGGAGATCCGCGCCCTGCTGCCGGCGCAATCCACTCAGAACGTGTAAGTGCACTCCTTGGGGACGAAAAAAATCCCCGGCGACCGTTCGGGGAGGTTGGTCTGTCGCCGGGGATGATAGAGGCTCGAATGCTGGGGGGAACATCCGAACCGCTCCCGCTCAGGGGAGGAAGCGGGAAAGCGCCGGGCTACAGCGCTTGAATGATGAGACACGGCAGCCGGACCCAAGGTTTCCCCTGTCCCGCTGCTCGAGGCAACCTGACTCAGAAAATGTGAAGGATTTCAAAAAATTGGGGGAGATGATGCCCCGTGTACGAGGCCAATTGTTATAGTCGTCGCAGGGGATATTGGGACTACTTCACGTTTCTGATGTCCGGTGGTCTCCCGGAGAACTTTTTGGAGGGCCGTGAGTCATAATTAACAAGCGCTGTAGCCCGGCGCTTCCCCGCTTCCCTCCCTGAGCGGGTGGATGGCTCAGACTCCCCCAAGTTGAGCCTTTATTGAGCCCCGGCGCCAGCCGGGGCTTTTTTTTGCCCTGTCGGGGAATCACGGATCGTCACGTAGCTGCCCGTCGGGCCGGGAGGTCTCCCGGGTTCGGGTCGCGTCGGATAACGCAGAGGCCGCAGAGGCGCAGAGGACGCAGAGATTCTTTATCAAAAACACCTCCGCGTCCTCTGCGGCCTCTGCGTTAATTACTCTCACTCAATGTGCGGCATCCCAATTGTCTCCGACGCCCGCGTCCACCACCAGGGGCACCTTCAACTCGGCGGCCCCGGACATGCGCTGGCAGAGTTCCTCACGCACGTCGTCCACGGCGTCATCGTCCACTTCCAGCACCAGTTCGTCGTGCACCTGCAGGATCATCACCGCCGGGATTTGTGATTCGCGAATCCATTGATCCACCTGGATCATGGCCCGCTTGATGATGTCTGCGGCGGTGCCCTGCATGGGGGCGTTGATGGCCACCCGCTCCGCCTGGGCACGGATCTGGCCGTTGCGGGCGTTGATGTCCGGCAGGTACAGGCGGCGGCCGAACAGGGTCTCCACGTAGCCCCGTTCGCGCGCCTGCTCCCGGGTGGATTCCATGTAGTCCTTCACCCCGGGATAACGGGTGAAGTAGCGGTCCACATAGTCCTGGGCGTCGCCCCGCTCGATACCCAGCTGGCGGGCCAGGCCGAAGGCGGACATCCCGTAGATCAGCCCGAAGTTGATGGCCTTGGCGGCCCGGCGCTGCTCGCCGGTAACCTGCCCCAGAGTCACGCCAAAGACCTCGGCGGCGGTGGCCCGGTGGATGTCCTGACCCTCGGCGAAGGCCTTGAGCAGACCGCCGTCCCCGGACAGGTGCGCCATGATGCGCAGTTCGATCTGGGAGTAGTCCGCCGCCAACAGCTGGCGTCCCTCGGGGGCCACAAAGGCCTGGCGGATGCGCCGACCCTCCTCGGTGCGGATGGGGATGTTCTGCAGGTTCGGGTCCGAGGAGGACAGCCGCCCGGTGGAGGCCACGGCCTGGTGGTAGGAGGTGTGCACCCGGCCCGTGTCCGGATCGATACGCTCCGGCAGCTTGTCCGTGTACGTGGACTTGAGCTTGGACAGCGAGCGGTGCTCCAGGATGAGCCTGGGCAACGGATAGTCCAGGGCCAGCTGCTCCAGCACGTCCTCCGCCGTGGACGGTTGCCCCTTGGGGGTCTTGCGAACGACCGGCAGCTTCTGGCGCTCGAACAGGATCTCCTGGATCTGCTTGGGCGAGCCCAGGTTGAAGGCGCCGCCGGCCACCTCATGGGCCTGCCGCTCGATCTGGCCCATGCGTTCGGCGAGCTCATGGCTCTGGGCGAACAGGCGTTCGGCGTCCACCTTGACCCCGGTGCGCTCCATGCGCGAGAGCACGGGCACCAGGGGCATCTCGATCTCCCGGTACACCCGGCACTGGCCCGGTTCCGCCTCCAGTTGCGGCCACAGGTGTTCATGCAGACGCAGCGTGATGTCCGCATCTTCGGCCGCATAGGGGGTGGCATCCTCGATGCGTACCTGGGAGAAGGGGATCTGTTTCGCCCCTTTGCCGGCCACCTCCTCGTAATGGGTGGTGCGGTAATCCAGATACTTCTCCGCCAGAGTGTCCATGTCATGACGACTGGCCGTGCTGTTCAGCACGTAGGACTCCAGCATGGTGTCGTGGGCGATGCCGCCCAGTTCGATCCCGTGGTTAA
The DNA here is from genome assembly GCF_002000365.1 of Thioalkalivibrio denitrificans. Lineage (GTDB taxonomy): Bacteria > Pseudomonadota > Gammaproteobacteria > Ectothiorhodospirales > Ectothiorhodospiraceae > Thioalkalivibrio_A > Thioalkalivibrio_A denitrificans. The sequence continues at coordinate 7,175 of NZ_MVBK01000022.1, forward strand.
GCAGCACGTTGCGGTCGTACTTCAGGTGATGGCCCAGCTTCCTGTGCTTCGGGCTCTCCAGCAGGGGCTTGAGGCGCTCCAGGGTCTCGTCCCGCGGCAGTTGCTTCGGTGCATCGGCGTAATCGTGGGCAAGCGGCACATAGGCGGCCTCGCCCGTCTGCACGGCAAAGGAGACGCCCACCACCTCGGCCTGCATGTAGTCCAGGCTGGTGGTCTCCGTGTCGAAGGCGAACAGGTCCGCCGCCTCCAGGCGCCTGAGCCAGGCGACCAGGGCCTTCTCGTCGAGTATGGTCTCGTAAGCTTGTGCCGACACGGGGTTCGCGCCGGCGGGTTCCACGTCGCCCTCGCCCGACTCCAGCTCCTTGAGCCAGGTGCGGAACTCAAGACGCGCAAGCAGTTCCCTCAGCGTCTCCCTGTCCGGCTCGGCCAGGCGCAGGTCTTCGGGCGAGACGTCCAGCGCGACGTCCCGGCGCACCGTGACCAGTTCCCGGGACAGGGGCAGATGTTCCAGTGCGGCGCGCAGGTTCTCGCCCACCTTGCCCTTGATCTCGTCGGCATGCTCCATGACCCCGTCCAGGGTGCCGTAGGCGTCCAGCCATTTCACCGCGGTCTTGGGCCCCACCTTGTCCACGCCGGGTACGTTGTCCACGGTATCGCCGATCAGCGCGAGGTAGTCCACGATGCGCTCCGGCGGCACGCCGAACTTCTCCTCGACACCCGCCTCATCCATCTTCGTATCTGTCATGGTGTTCACTAGGGTCACGCCCGGCTCCACCAGTTGGGCCATGTCCTTGTCGCCGGTCGAGATCACCACGTCCAGGCCGTGCTCCCGCCCCTGGCGCGCCAGGGTGGCGATCACGTCGTCCGCCTCCACACCCGGCACCGCCAGCATGGGCAGGCCCATGGCCCTGACCAGCTCGTGCAGCGGTTCCACCTGGGCCACCAGCTCGTCCGGCATGGGCGGACGGGTCGCCTTGTACTCGGGGTAGAGCTCGTCCCGGAAGGTCTTGCCCTTGGCATCGAACACCACGACCACGTGCTCGGGTTCGTAGTCCTTGAGCAGCTTGCGCAGCATGTTCGCCACCCCGTACACGGCCCCCGTGGGTTCCCCCTTCGAGTTGGTCAGCGGCGGCAGGGCATGGAAGGCGCGGTACAGGTACGAGGATCCATCCACCAGCACCAGAGGCGGGGTCTTGCTCACGGGTTCTCACTCCGGCGGTTCAGGTCTGTGGCAGCATTATGGTGCGTGTACCCCTCAATTGGAAAAGCGCCAGCCATTCCCGATCATGTGGGACGGAGGTACGCTACGGGAATGAACGCGGAGGTCGCAGAGGCGCAGAGGTCGCGGAGAACTGAATGCATAAAGCCTTCCTCTGCGTTCTCCGCGCCTCTGCG
>NZ_MVBK01000023.1 GCF_002000365.1 Thioalkalivibrio denitrificans
TTTTGTGTAACTGCCTATCCCTGAACGCCCCGGATTCGCTCGCCATGTTCGATTTCGAATCGATGCATGGCGGCCTTCCAGTTCTGGATGGGCCGGGTCCAGCGCTTTGAGGCGCTCTGCACGGCCAAGAATACCACCTTCATCGCCGAGGCATCGCTGGGGAAGACACGCCGGTTCTTGGTGGCCTTGCGAATGACGCTGTTGAGCGATTCGATGGCGTTGGTGGTGTAGGTCACCTTGCGGATCTCGGGCGGATAATCAAACAGCGGGATCACCTGCGCCCAGTGCCGGCGCCAGATCGGCCCAATGCTGGGATAGCGCTCGCCCCAGGCGGCCTCAAAGGCAGCGAGCTGCGCCTCGGCCTGCTCGGCGCTCGCGCTGTGGTAGATCTGGCGCAGGTCCCGGCACAGCGCCTTGCGGTCCTTCCAGGAGACGTAGCGCACGCTGTTTCTCACCATGTGCACCATGCACAGCTGCACCCGCGTATGGGGGAAGGCCGCCTCGATGGCATCGGGAAAGCCGCTCAGCCCGTCCACGCAGGCGATAAAGATCTCCTTGACCCCCCGGTTCTGAAGCTCGGTGAGCACCGAGAGCCAGAACTTCGCCCCCTCGGTTTCGGCCAGCCACAGCCCCAGCAACTCCTTCTCGCCCTCGGTGTTGATCCCCAGCGCCAGGTACATCGATTTATTCACCATGCGCCGCTCCTGGCGCACCTTGAGCACCACACAATCCAGAAAAACAATGGGATAGACCTCGTCGAGCGCCCGGTTCTGCCAAGCCTCAACCTGCTCGATCACCGCCTCGGTGACCCGCGAGACCAGGTTCGCAGACACTTGCGCCCCGTACATCTCCTGAAACGCCGAGACAATGTCGCGCGTGCTCATGCCCCGCGCATAAAGCGCCAGGATCTGCTCATCGAACTGCGTCAGCCGGGTCTGGCCCTTGCCCACCAACTGGGGCTCAAAGCTGCCATTGCGATCCCGGGGCGTGACAATCTCGACCTCCCCGTGGCTGCCCTTGAGCGTCTTGCGGCTGAAACCGTTGCGACTGTTGCCGCTGTGGTGCCCAGCCGGGTCGTGCTTGGCATAGCCCAGGTGCGCCTCCATCTCCGCACCCAGCGCGGTTTCCACCACCAGCTTCATCAGCTCAGCGCTGAAATCGCTCAGATCCTTCTCCGTCTTGATCCCCTTGGCCAGGCGCGCCGCCAACTCCTTCTTCTCTTGTTCTTGCATCTGCTTGTCTCCTGTTTTAGCTACCATAAACAGAAACAAGCAGTTACACAGATTTAATTACAGTCCCC
>NZ_MVBK01000024.1:0-6025 GCF_002000365.1 Thioalkalivibrio denitrificans
TCTCCCTCAGGGAGAGGGTCAGGGTGAGGGTGGTTTTGAAGTTGCCCGGCCGGAGCCCGGCATGAACAACTAAACAACGATTTCCCTTCGCGCGCTTCGCGCCTTTGCGAGAGAAATGCCTCTTGATGTTCTGTATCTTCGTGACCTTCGTGTACTTCGTGGTTAGAAGGCCTTTTCATCAACGATAAAGATAACAACCCATGTGCGGCATCACCGGCATCTTTGATCTGACCGACAGACGCCCCGTCAACCGGGCGCTGCTGGAGGCCATGAACCAGACCCAGTTCCATCGCGGGCCGGACGAGGGCGGCGTGCATATCGAGCCGGGCGTAGGGTTCGCCCATCGGCGCCTGTCCATCATCGACCTCTCCAGCGGGCAGCAGCCGCTATTCAACGAAGACGAAACGGTGGTGGTCACCTACAACGGCGAGATCTACAACTTCCCCGAGCTGACCGAAGAGCTGAAACAGGCGGGCCACACCTTCCGCACCCACTGCGACACGGAAGTCATCGTCCATGCCTGGGAGGAGTGGGGCGAGGCCTGCGTGGAGCGTTTCCGGGGCATGTTTGCCTTCGGTGTGTGGGACCGCAACCGCGAGACGCTGTTTCTGGCCCGCGACCGGCTCGGCATCAAGCCGCTGTACTACGCACGCCTGCCGGACGATCATCTACTGTTCGCCTCGGAACTCAAGGCACTGATGGCGCACCCCGATCTGCCCAGGGACATGGACCCGTACGCCGTGGAGGAGTACTTCGCTTACGGCTACGTGCCGGAACCGCGCTCCATCTTCAGGTCCGTGCTCAAGCTCCCCCCAGGCCACACCCTGACGCTCAAGCGCGGCCAGGGCGCCCTGCCGGCACCACGCGAATACTGGGACGTGCCCTTCGCCCCCTTGCCCGCCATGAGCGAGCAGGCCGCCGCCGGGGAACTGGTGGAGCGCCTGCGAGAAGCCGTGCGCATCCGTCTGGTGGCGGAGGTGCCGCTGGGTGCCTTTCTTTCCGGGGGCGTAGACTCCAGCGCCGTGGTGGCCATGATGGCCGGGCTTTCGGACGATCCGGTGCGCACCTGTTCCATCTCCTTCTCCGACCCAGCGTTCGATGAATCCGCCTATGCGCAGCAGGTGGCGGAACGCTATGCCACGGACCATCACGTGGAGCAGGTGGACCCCGACCACTTCAACCTGCTGGACCGTCTTGGCGAACTGTACGACGAACCGTTCGCCGATAGTTCCGCGCTGCCCACCTACCGGGTCTGTGAGCTGGCGCGCCGGCAGGTGGTGGTGGCGCTGTCGGGTGATGGCGGGGACGAGAACCTGGCCGGATATCTGCGGTATCGTCACCATCTCGCCGAGGAACGCTTGCGCAATCCCATTCCCCTGGCCTTGCGCAGGCCGGTGTTCGGGGCGCTGTCGCATCTGTACCCCAAGGCCGACTGGGCGCCGCGTATATTTCGTGCCAAGGCCACCTTCCAGGCGCTGGCACGGGATTCCGTGGAAGGCTACTTCCAGGGCATTTCCGTCATCCGGGACGACCTTCGCGCGGGGCTCTTCTCCCCGCGGTTTCGCAGCGAGCTGCAGGGCTACGGCGCCGTGGAGGTGCTGCGGCGCCATGCGCAGCGCGCGCCCACGGACCATCCGCTGTCCCTGGTCCAGTACCTGGACATCAAGACCTATCTCGCCGGCGACATTCTCACCAAGGTGGATCGGGCCAGCATGGCGCATGCCCTCGAAGTGCGCGTCCCCATCCTGGACCACAAACTGGTGGAGTGGATATCGGGGCTGCCACCGGAACTCAAGCTGCGGGGAGGGGAGGGCAAGTACCTGTTCAAGAAAGCCATGGAGCCCCACCTGCCGAACGATGTCCTGTACCGGAGGAAGATGGGTTTTGCGGTGCCCCTCGCGGCCTGGTTCCGCGGTCCCCTGCGTGAGCGCATGCGTGACCAGGTGCTGGGTACGCGCATGGCCGATTCAGGCATCTTCGACATGAACTACCTCGAGACACTGGTGGAGCAACACGTCGCGGGTCGACGCGATCATAGTGCGCCGTTGTGGTCGTTGTTGATGTTTGACTCGTTTCTTCGGAATTTGCAGAGCACTCAGCATTCAGCACTCAGCGCTCAGCTTGAAGCTGGTGGCCAGGGCCTGTCGGTAGAAGGTTGAGTTTTGGGGTCGGTTGCCGCTTGGGCCCGGAGTGTGCTTGGGTGGGCCTTGAAGGGATTGATGACTTGCGAGGGATCGGTATGAAGGACTTTCGGGATCTGACGGTTTGGAACAGGGCGCATGCCTTGGTCTTGCAGATTTATGAAGTGACTGCGAAGTTTCCCAAGGCGGAGGTTTATGGCCTTGCTTCTCAGCTACGCCGATCCGCGGCATCCGTGCCCGCAAATATTGCGGAAGGCTGTGGTCGGGTTGGAGACGCGGAGTTCGTGCGTTTCTTGCACATTGCGATGGGTTCGGCTAGCGAAACCGAGTATCACTTGATCTTGGCGAAGGATCTTGGGCTGATAGACGAGAGTGAAACAACCGATTTGTTTGGAGCCATCGGCGAGGTGAAGCGTATGCTGGCATCGCTCATTACACGTGTAAGGAAGGACCGAGACCAGAAGAAAGCCGCTCTTCGCCAACGGCCCCATACACGGCAGTCTGTCAACGAAGTCCCGGAACCATGAATCCAACCCCCCGTCTTCATGCTGACCGCTGAATGCTGAGTGCTGAGTGCTAATTACAAACAAATGAAAATCCTCCACATCCTCGACCACTCCATCCCCCTGCACAGCGGCTACACCTTCCGTACCGCCGCGATCCTTCGCGAGCAGCGCAAGCTGGGCTGGGAGACGTTCCACCTCACCAGCCCCAAGCACCTGAACCCGCAGGGCGAGGAGGAGACGGTGGACGGGCTGCATTTCTATCGCACCCTGTACACCCCGAAGCGTCTCCCGGGGCTCGGGGAATGGTGGTTGATCGATGCACTTGCGCGCCGTCTGGAGATGGTGGCACGAGAGATCCGCCCGGACGTGCTGCACGCCCATTCTCCCGCCCTCAATGCGATGGCAGCCATCCGGGTGGGTCGGCGTCTCGGGATTCCCGTGGTCTACGAGGTGCGCGCCTTCTGGGAGGACGCGGCGGTGGATCACGGCACCAGCCGCGAAAACGGCCTGCGCTATCGGCTGACACGGGGGCTGGAGACGTACGCATTCAGGCGAGTCGACCATATCACCACCATTTGCGAAGGCCTGCGCCAGGACATCATTGCGCGGGGTGTTCCGGCATCCAGGATCACCGTGATCCCCAATGCCGTGGATATCGAGAGATTCAGGTGGGGAGGGGAGGCGAACCCTGAGCTGCGTTCCGCGCTCGGGCTCGACGGCTGCCGCGTGTTGGGCTTCATCGGTTCGTTCTACGCATATGAAGGTCTTAAACTGCTCCTGGAAGCCTATCCACGTATCCGCGAACAAGCGCCCGACGTGAGGATTCTGCTGGTGGGCGGCGGCGTACAGGAGCACAACCTCAGGCAACAGGCGCAGTCTCTCGGGATCGCCGACCATGTGATCTTTACCGGGCGAGTCCCTCATGAACGCGTGCAGGATTACTACAATCTTGTGGACCTGCTTGTCTATCCGCGTCTTTCCATGCGGCTCACGGAACTCGTCACGCCACTGAAGCCGCTGGAGTCCATGGCCCAGGGCCGCCTCCTGGTGGCATCGGATGTGGGCGGCCACAAAGAACTGATCCGTGATGGCGAGACCGGCTGGCTCTTCCGGGCCGGTAATGCGGAAGCATTGGCCGAAGTGGTGTTGCGCACGCTGTCCCATCCGGAACAATGGGAGTCCGTGCGGGCGGCGGGTCGCCGGTTCGTGGAGGAGGAGCGCAACTGGGCGGCCAGTGTGGCACGTTACAGGCGCGCCTACGGACTGGAAAACGACGAAGGGGAGGTGGCGGGTGTCGCCTGATCGCAGGCCGCGGCTGGTCGTCTATACGCATCTCTATCCGAATGCGGCCCAGCCGAATCACGGCCTCTTCGTGCGTGAGCGCATGCGCCGTGTGGCGTCCGAGCTGGATCTGGTGGTGGTGGCGCCCGTGCCCTGGTTTCCCTTTCAGGGTCTCTTGCGCCGCTTCAGGCCCCATTTTCGCCCCACCCCGCCTTATCATGAGGATCAGGACGGCATACAGGTCTATCATCCGCGCTATTTCTGCATTCCCGGCCTACTCAAGTGGACCGACGCCCTGTTCGAGGCCCTCGGGACCCTGCCACTGATGCGCCGGCTTCTGAGGGCGCCGGGATTCGACATTATCGACGCGCATTTTGTATATCCCGACGGTACCGCGGCCCGACTGCTCGCGCGCTGGCTCAAGCGACCGTACACCATCACCCTGCGTGGGAGTCTGACCCGCTTTCAGGACAGCTACCTGCACCGGCGTCAGATTGCCCGGGCCATGTCCGAGGCCGCGCGGGTGTTTTCGGTGGCGGACTCCCTGCGTCAGGATGCCATTGACTGGGGACAGGACCCGGCACATGTGCAGGTGGTCGGCAATGGCGTGGATCTGGAGCGGTTTTATCCGGAGGATCGCGTTGAATCCCGGCGGCGGCTGGGCCTGCCGGAAGAAGCCCATGTGCTCGTATCAGTCGGCGGGCTGACCGGGCGCAAGGGCTTCCATCGTGTGATCGAGCTGATGCCGCAACTCATGCAGACGCACCCCGACCTGCATTTCGTCATCGCCGGCGGGGCCAGTCCGGAGGGAAACAACGAAGCGGCACTCAGGGCGCAGATCCAGGGCCTTGGCCTGGAAGACCGCGTGCATCTGCTGGGTCCGGTGGCCCCCGACGAACTGCGCTACGTCTATTCCTCCGGGGACGTGTTCGTCCTTGCAACGGCGTTCGAGGGGTGGGCAAATGTCTTTCTGGAGGCCTCCGCTTGCGGAATTCCTATTGTGACCACCCGAGTGGGTGGAAACGCCGAAGTGGTGAACTCAGACAGGGTGGGGCTGGTGGTTCCCTTCGGCGACGCTCCAGCGCTAAGGGACGCTTTGCACGGGGCCCTCGATCGCGCATGGAATAGGGATGCGATCATCGCCCATGCACGTGCCAACGCCTGGTCGGTGCGTATTCCGCAACTGGTTGAAGCCTTCGAGGCGATCCATGTGCGAAACCTCGTGCATGGACCGGTCGAAGCCGGACGCTCCCGGGAGGTCCGGTAGGATGGCCGCCAATCTCTTGCGTCCGATGGTGTCGTTTCTGTCTCCGCAGGGGCCGCGCGCGCGGCTCAGTATTCTGATTTACCACCGTGTTCTGCCGGAAGCGGACCCCCTGCTGCCGGGCGAGATCGATGCCGATACCTTTCGTTGGCACTTGGACCTGGTCAGGCGGCTGTTTACACCACTATCGCTCGTGGAAGCCTTGGACGGGTTGAAGGCTGGTCGTCTTCCGTCTCGCCCCGTGTGCATCACTTTCGACGACGGCTACGAAGACAACGCCAGCGTGGCTCTGCCGTTGCTGAGGGATGCAGGTATTCCTGCAACCTTCTTCGTGGCCACGGACTACCTGGATGGCGGCATGATGTTCAACGACCGCGTCATCGAATCCGTGCGACGGTTGCCGGCGGGCATTCATGACCTGGATGATTTGTCCCTCGGCCGGTATGAACTCAACGGCCCGGAGAGCCGGGTGGCCTGCTATTCCGCGATCATCCGCCGCATCAAGTATCTGCCTCTGCCGGAACGTGAGCAGATATCCCGTCGACTGGCCGAGCGTGTCGACGGACTGTTACCCACCGACCTGATGATGCGCCGTGAGCAGGTTCGCTCGCTGAGTCAGGCTGGTATGGAAATAGGCGGGCATACGGCCAGTCATCCGATTCTGACCCGGGTAGACGATACAACGGCGCTGAACGAGATTCGTCGCGGGCGCGAAACACTGGAGGAGATTCTCGAGAGACCTGTGAGGTTTTTTGCCTATCCCAACGGCAAGCCCGGACAGGATTACGATGCCGGACATGTATCAATGGTGCGTGAAGCCGGCTTCGAAGCCG
>NZ_MVBK01000024.1:6058-6233 GCF_002000365.1 Thioalkalivibrio denitrificans
CCGCGGCTCTGACCTGTTCCAGCTCCCTCGTTTCACCCCTTGGGACCGGACCCCATTGCGGTTTGCTGTTCGCCTCACACGAAACCTGTTGAATCGAAACCCGCGGGTTGTGTGATTGGGGTTTCGTCCAACCCTGATGACTTTCCCTTCCTCGCCTTGAAACTCCCTCCCCCGC
>NZ_MVBK01000025.1 GCF_002000365.1 Thioalkalivibrio denitrificans
CGCGGCTTTGCGAGAGAAACGCTTTTCAGCCGGAAAATGCCGCCACGGCGGAATCCCGCCACGATGTCCCTATGGGCACGACAGCAACCTGATCAGACACTCTTCGTGCCCTTCGTGAGCTTCGTGGTAGACCGCCTTTCAAACCACCGTTGAACAAGGCCAATTCGCGGGTATAATGAAATTTGATGCGGCAGCGCCTGATCGCTGCCGTTTTTGTTTCCGAAACACACCGATCCTGCCGGAATCACCCGATGTCGGATGCGCTGATGAAAAACTATGGCCGCCAGCCCGTCGCCTTCGAGCGCGGTGAAGGCGTGTGGCTGTGGGACACCGAGGGACGCAGGTACCTGGATGCGCTGGCCGGCATCGCCGTGTGCGGGCTGGGTCATGCCCATCCGGCCGTGGCCCGCGCCCTGTGCGAACAGGCGGGCACCCTGATCCACACCTCCAACGTCTATCGCATTCCGTTGCAGGAGCGGCTTGCCGAGCGGTTGTGTGCACTCTCCGGCATGGAGCGCGCATTTTTCTGCAACTCGGGTGCAGAAGCCAACGAGGCGGCCATCAAACTGGCACGCCTGCATGGACACGCCCGCGGTATCGACACGCCCACGGTGATCGTCACCGAGGGCAGCTTCCACGGCCGCACCCTGGCGACGCTCACCGCCACGGGGAACCCGAAGATCCAGAAGGGCTTCGAGCCGCTGGTACCAGGCTTCGTGCGTGTGCCGTACGGTGATCTGGACGCCATCGCCAGGTTCGCCAACGCGGAGATCGCCGCGGTGCTGGTGGAGCCGGTGACCGGCGAGGGCGGCATCCGCATTCCGCCGGCCGGCTACCTCGGGGGAATCCGCGAACTGTGCGATCGCCACGACTGGCTCATGATGCTCGACGAGATACAGGCGGGCATCGGGCGTACCGGCCGGTGGTTCGCCTGCCAGCACGAGGACGTGCTGCCCGACGTGATGTCCCTCGCCAAGGGGCTGGGCAACGGTGTGCCCATCGGTGCGACCCTGGCACGTGGCAAGGCGGCCGGGCTGTTCAACCCGGGCAGCCACGGCAGCACCTTCGGCGGCAACCCGCTGGTGTGTCGCGCCGCTCTAGCGGTACTCGACACCATGGAACAGGAGGACCTTCCGGCGCGGGCGGCAAAGATGGGCCGGACCCTGCAGGACGGTCTGCGCAAGGCCCTGGAGGGTATCGCCTGCGTGCGCGAGGTCCGCGGCACGGGGCTGATGATCGGCATTGAACTGGACCGCCCCTGCGGGGAGCTGGTGGGCCAGGCACTGGAACGCGGTCTGCTGATCAACGTCACCGCGGAACGGGTGATCCGCCTGCTGCCCCCACTGATCCTCGGAGAGGCGGAAGCCGACATCCTTATCGAGACCCTCGCGGGACTCGTGCAATCCTTTGCGGGCGAGGCCGCCTGACCCGGAGGCCGTCATGACCGTACGCCATTTTCTCTCCCTTCTGGATTTCAGCGCCGACGAATTGCGCGCATTGATCAACCGTGCCATCGAGCTCAAGCGCATGCAGCGCGAGGGCCAGGAGCACCTGCCGCTCAAGGGCAAGGTGCTGGGCATGATCTTCGAGAAATCCTCCACCCGCACGCGGGTGTCCTTCGAAGTGGGGATGATCCAGCTCGGCGGACAGGCGATCTTCCTCTCGCCTCGGGATACCCAGCTGGGGCGCGGCGAACCCATCGAAGACACGGCCCGTGTGCTGTCGCGCATGGTGGATGGCATCATGATCCGCACCTTCGAGCATGAGAAGGTCGAGCGCTTCGCCGCCTACTCGCGCGTGCCGGTGATCAACGGCCTCACGGACCTGGAACACCCCTGCCAGCTGCTGGCGGACCTGCAGACCTGGTTCGAGCATCGCGGCGACATCGCCGGGCGCACCGTGACCTATGTCGGCGACGGCAACAACATGTGCAACAGCTACATCAACGCCGCGCAGCGACTGGGCTTCACCCTGCGTGCCGCCTGTCCCGAGGGCTACGATCCGGACCCGGACCTGCTGGCCGCCGCGGGCGATGCGGTCAGCGTTGTGCGCGACCCTGCCGATGCGGTCTGGAATGCCGACCTGGTGGTCACGGACGTCTGGGCCAGCATGGGCCAGGAGGATGAGCAGGCGGCGCGCAGGCGGGCCTTCTCCGACTACGTGGTGGATGCCGCGCTCATGGAACTGGCCAACCCCGATGCGCTGTTCATGCACTGCCTCCCCGCGCACCGGGAGGAAGAGGTCTCCACCGAGGTACTGGAAGGCCCGCAGAGCGTGGTCTGGGACGAAGCCGAAAACCGCCTCCACGCCCAGAAGGCCCTCCTGGAGTTCCTGCTTGCCTGAGCCGGGGATTGCCGTTGAGAGGGGAAAAGACAATGGACAGGATTAACAGGATAAGAAACGGATTTACAGGATTGAATGATCTGCTGATGCTCCAGCAAATAATCATTCATCCTGTAAATCCTGAGAAATCCTGTTAATCCTGTCCATTCCGTTCTTTCACACCCGCGCCCCGGAACGTCGAAGATGCACCGGCGCTGTAACGGGACCGTCATATGGCACCATTAAGCTTTCGTGAATCTCTGCGGGCGTGAGGCCCTGATGGACGACGTCGATCTTTCAAACCCCGAGCTTTACCTCAACCGCGAACTGAGCCTGCTGGAGTTCAACCGGCGGGTGCTCGAACTGGCCAAGGACGAGTCCATCCCGCTGCTGGAACGCCTGCGCTTCCTGTGCATCTCCAGCACCAACCTGGACGAGTTCTTCGAGGTGCGGGTCGCCGGGCTCAAGCAACAAGTGCAATTGGGCGTGAACACGCCGGGGCCGGACGGGTTGTCCGCAACCGAACAGCTGACAAGGGTCAGCGAACAGGCCCACACGCTGGTCGATGACCAGTACCGCACGCTCAACGAGATCGTTATTCCCGCCCTGGAATCCGAGGGCGTGCGCTTCGTGCGCCGTACCCACTGGAACACGGAGCAGGCGAACTGGGTCAGGGAGTTCTTCCAGCAGGAACTCCTGCCCGTGCTCTCCCCGCTGGGACTCGACCCGGCCCATCCCTTTCCGCGCATCCTCAACAAGAGCCTGAACTTCATCGTCACCCTGGAGGGCAAGGACGCCTTCGGACGCGAGAGCCGCATGGCCGTGGTGCAGGCACCGCGTTCCCTGCCGCGCGTGATCCGCATCCCGCCGGAGATCACCGGCGGCGACTACGACTTCGTGTTCCTGTCCTCGATCCTGCATGCCCACGTCGGAGACCTGTTTCAGGGCATGACGGTGACCGGCTGCTACCAGTTCCGGCTTACGCGCAATTCCGACCTCTTCGTGCGCGAGGAGGAGATCGACGACCTGCTCATGGCTCTCGAGGGCGAGCTGCCCCAGCGCAACTATGGAGAGGCCGTGCGCCTGGAGGTGGCGGACAACTGCCCGCAGGCGACGGCGGAGTTCCTGCTGCGCCAGTTCAAGCTCGGCCCCGAGGACCTTTATCAGGTCAACGGCCTGGTGAACCTCAACCGGCTGCTGGCGGTGCATGACCTGGTGGAACGCCCCCACCTGCGCTTTCCGCCGTTCACTCCGTCCCTGCCGCCGGGCCTCGCCCCCGGGACGGACCTGTTCCAGACGGTGCGTCACGCCGACCTGCTGCTGCATCACCCCTACCAGTCCTTCATGCCCGTGGTGGAGTTCCTGCGCCAGGCGGCGCGGGACCCGGACGTGCTGGCCATCAAGCAGACCCTGTACCGCACCGGGGTACGTTCACAACTGGTGGACATCCTCGTGGAGGCGGCGGAGAACGGCAAGGAGGTGACGGTGATCGTGGAGCTGCGCGCGCGCTTCGACGAGGAAGCCAACATCCAGCTCGCCAACCGGCTTCAGGATGCGGGCGCGCATGTGGTCTACGGCGTCGTGGGCTACAAGACCCACGCCAAATTGGCCATGGTGGTACGCCGGGAGAAGGGCCGGATCGTGCGCTACGTGCATCTGGGCACCGGCAACTACCATACCGGCACCGCGCGCGCCTACACGGACTTCGGCCTGATCACTGCCGACAGGACCGTCGGCGAGGATGTGCACAAGGTCTTTCAGCAACTCACCGGACTGGGCAAGGTCTCGCGACTCAAGCGGCTGCTCCAGGCCCCCTTCACGCTGCACTCGGGGATGCTCGAACGCATCGAGCGTGAGACGGCGCACGCCCTGGCAGGACGGCCCGCACGTATCATCGCGCGCATGAACTCGCTGATCGAGCCGCGGGTGATCCAGGCCCTGTACCGCGCCTCCGGGGCCGGGGTGCGGGTGGACCTGATGGTGCGCGGCATGTGCAGCCTGCGCCCCGGTATCCCCGGGATCTCGGACCATATCCAGGTGCGTTCGGTACTGGGGCGCTTCCTGGAACACTCACGGGTCTTTTATTTCGAGAACGGCGGCGAACCGGAACTGTTCCTCTCAAGCGCTGACTGGATGCCGCGCAACTTCTTCCGCCGTGTGGAGGTGGCCTTCCCGGTCACCGACGAGGTCTTGCGCAAGCGGGTGCTGCAGGAAACCCTGCTCAACTACCTGGCCGACAACACTCAATCCTGGGCGCTGCAGAAGGACGGCAGCTACAAGCGCCTCAAGCCCGCATCCAACCAGAAGCCTCGCTCGGCGCAGAATGATCTGCTGGCGCAGTATTCCACGACTTGAAGGCAATTCAAGATTCAATATTCAAGATTCAAAGGGTAAGCATCGAAGCCCGGTTCGCCCCAGGTGCGGACTTCCGCACTCCCTTTGAATCTTGAATCTTGAATCTTGAATTTGTTCAAACAACCTTCAGCTTCATCCCCGCAACCTTGAGGAAATCCCTTTCCCGGTCCAGATCGGCCCGGGTGAGCGGGTGTGCGTCCAGCCAGCCCGGGGCGAAGACGAGCTTCACGCTGTTGCGGCCCGTGGCGAGGGATTGCAGTTCGGGTGCCACGTCACTTCGGCTTCGGCGAAACAGCACCGCGAGACGCAGCAGCACCGCGAGACGCGTAAGCCTCGGCCGCAATTCCCTGGGCACTGTCTGCTCGATCGCCTTGACCGGAAACTTGCGCCGGTGGGCCAGTACCAGCAGGGCGAGCCACTGCTGCCCCTGACGGGAGAAACCGGCCAGATCGGCGTTGGCCAGCAGGTAGGCGCCGTGCTTGTGGTAGCCCGCATGGGCGATGGCAAGCCCCAGTTCATGCAGGCGCGCGGCCCAACTCAGGGTATCCGCGGCATCCTCGTCCATTTCCCAATCCTCGCCGACCTGCTCCAGGAGTCCGCGTGCCGTGGTCTCCACCCGTTCTGCATGGGCCGCGTCCACCTGGAAGCGGCCCATGAGTCCCTCGATGGTCCGGGTGCGGACATCCTCGTGACTGATGCGCCCCAGCAGGTCGTATACGAGCCCTTCTCTCAGCGCCCCGTCGGACACCTGCATGGACTCGATCCCGAGCGCCTCGAAAATGGCCAGCAACACCGCCACGCCACCGGGAAACACCGGTTTCCTGTCGTCGCTGAGGCCGGACAGGTCAAGCCGCGAGACATCGCCTGCCGACAGTATGGCCTCACGCAGGCGATGAAGCCCTTCCAGGGTTACGCCGCCCTGTGCCCAGCCCAGTTCGCGCAGGACCCGCTCGACCGCCAGCAGCGTCCCCGAGGCGCCCAGTGCGTCCTTCCAGCCAAGCGCCCGGAAAGGGCGCTCCAGGGGCTGCAGTTCCAGGCGCGCGGCAATGTCGGCGGTACGCCAACCGGTCTCCGTGATGCGCCCCTGAGGAAAGTACAGCCGACTGAAACTCACGCAGCCCATGTACAGGCTTTCGCCGTGAAGGGGCTCGAAGCGCTCGCCGATGATCAGCTCCGTGCTGCCGCCGCCGATGTCCACCACCAGGCGTCGCCCCCCGTCATCGGCCAGGGCGTGTGATACGCCCAGGTAGATGAGGCGCGCCTCTTCGTGTCCGCCGATCACCTCGATGGGATGTCCCAGGGCCGCGGCGGCACGCGCCATGAATTCCGAGGCATTACGGGCCTTGCGCAGCGTGTTGGTGCCCACCGCGCGCACCGCGCCCTGGGGCAGGTCGCGCACACGCTGCCCGAAGCGCTCCAGACAGCCCAGCGCGCGCTCCATGGCCTCCTCGGTCAGGTTGTCGCGCGCATCCAGGCCCGCCGCCAGGCGCACCGTCTCGCGCAGGCGATCCAGCATATGGACGTGGCCTTGCTGCACCCGCGCGACGATCATGTGGAAGCTGTTCGAGCCCAGATCAACGGCGGCAACGACCTCGGGGACCTTGCGGCGTCGGAACATGGAGGTCAGGACCGGTCAGCGGGTTGGGGGTTCATGGACAGATGGGCAGGCGATGGTGGAAACCCGGGCATCTTCGCATGGTAAGTCTGAAATGTTGCACGCTGACGACAGAATTGTGTGCACATGCCTGATCGATGTCTAAAGATTGCGCAGCAGACTCTGTGGCAACAACCAGATGAGTGTGCCCGATCCCTTCGCCGGCGGACCGTCGAAATGCAATGCACAGGCCGCACCCTTCTTCATCTCCACCGATACCGCCCCGCACAGCCAGGCGATCAGGTGCGAGAGGTCCGGTTCGTGCCCCACCAACACGACACACCCGCTCCCCACCTCCCCTTCGAGCCAGCGGCTCAGCGCTTCGGGCTCCGCGCCGGGGGTCAGTTCCGCAAACGACTCCACCCGGGCACGACCCAGTTCGTCCGCCAGGATTCGCGCGGTATGCTCCGCCCGGGTGCATGGACTGGTCAGGATCCTGTCCACCCCGTCGAGCCATTCCGCCATGCGTCTGGCCGCCCGCTTCATGCGCTTGACCCCCTGCGGGGTCAGCGGCCGCTCGCAATCCGGCGCGCCAGTGGCCGCAAACGCCGCCGGATCCTCCGCCTGGCTGTGGCGGACAATGATCAGGGTGAGATCGCGGTCTGCCCCTGCGTCTGACACCGGATGCCTCCACCGGTTGGTGTACTCAGTAGTACAGTGCGATGGAAAGGGGGGTCAGGGCAAGCGCCGGCCACCCGTCACGAACAGGGTGTCGCACACCGCCCCTGAATCGGCGGTTGCGGAGATCGGTTGCGGGATATCACCCCAGAATCCCCCGCAGCACGAAGAAGTAGAGGATCGCGAGGATTGCACCGGCGGGCAGGGTGACGATCCAGGACAGGAAGATGGTACGCACCACGCCCATGTTGATGGCGGCGATACCGCGGGCCATGCCCACACCCAGCACACCGCCCACCAGGGTATGGGTCGTCGAGATGGGCAGTCCGGTCCCCGAGGCGAGCACCACCGTGATGGCGGCGGCCAGGGTCGCGGCAAAGCCGCGGCTCGGGGTGAGCTGGGTGATGCCGGTGCCCACGGTGGCAATGACCTTGTGACCGTAGGTCACGAGCCCGACCACGATACCCACGCCGCCAAGGATCAGAATCCAGATGGGCATCACCGTCTGGACATCGACCGCGCCGGTCTGCACCACGCTCACCACCGCCGCCAGCGGCCCCACGGCATTGGCCACGTCATTGGAACCATGGGCAAACGCCATGGCGCAGGCGGTGACCAGCATGAGCACGCCGAACACCTTCTCCACATTGGAGAAGTGAAAATCCCGATCGGCATCGGGATCAAAGCGAAGGCGTCGAATGGCATGAACACCGAAGGCGGTGACCACCACTCCGATACCGATGGCGATGGCATAGGTCTCAAAAGTGGTGAACTGCAGACCGAGATGCGTAAGGCCCTTGAGCAGCGTCACCATCGCGGTGATGAACGCCGCGAGAAAGATGTAGGCGGGCACGAAGCGCTTGGCGTTGGCCAGCGGATCCGGGGTATCCAGGATGAGGATCTGCACGCTGCGAAACAACGCAAAGGCGATGGTGCCGGCCATCAGCGGCGACACCACCCAGGACATGGCGATGCGCCCGACATTGGACCATTCCACAACCTCCACGCCGATGCCCACCGCGGCGAAACCCACGATGGCCCCGACGATGGAATGGGTGGTGGATACGGGCCAGCCGAAATGCGACGCGATGAGCAGCCAGGTGCCCGCCGCAAGCAGGGACGCCAGCATGCCGAACACCAGAAGGTCCGGGGAATCGGCCAGGAGATCCGCGTCCATCATGCCGCTGCGGATGGTCTGCGTCACCTCGCCCCCTGCAAGCCACGCACCGGCAAACTCGAATATCGCGGCGATGATCACCGCCTGGCGCAGGGTGACCGCCTTGGAGCCGACCGAGGTGCCCATGGCATTGGCCACGTCGTTGGCCCCGATGCCCCAGGCCATGAAAAAGCCGAACACGCAGGCGAGGATGATGAATACGACGCCGTATTCCAGCATGGAGAATCCTTCGACAGATCCGGCTAACGCGCCAGCATGAGTTGCAGGCGGCTCCCCACCCGTTGTGCCTCATCGGCCAGCCCGCCGATGTTGTCGATGATCCGGTACATGAACATCACGTCCACGGGAAACAGGTCCGCCTCCTGCCGGAACAGGGTTTCCCTCACGCGTCTCTGAATGGCATCGGTGTCCTGCTCGATCTTGTCCAGCTCCGTGAGCATCTCGTTGACCACGTCCACCTCGTGCCCCCTGAAACCGGTCTCCACCAGTTCGTCCAGCTCGTGCACAATGCGCCCCGCCTGCCGCACCGCGTCGATGCAGCGGTCCAGAAAGTGCTTCAGATCGGGAACGAGATTCTCCGGGAAGCGCATCTTGCGGCCCAGGATCAGGCCGGCGATGTCCTTGGCGGTGTTGGCGATGCGGTCCTGTACGGTGAGCACCTCCAGTACGTCGCGACGTGACATGGCGAGCATCATGCCCTTGGGCAGTTGCAGGCGCAGTTCCTTCTTGAGGGCATCGGCCTCCCGTTCCAGCAATGCGATCTTCTGCTGCTGCGCCCCGGCTCTCTGCCAGTCATCGGCGCACACCGCCTCGAAGAAGGCGGGCAACTCGGCGACACAGATCTGGACCTTGTCCATGTGCGCCTGCAGCGGGCGAACGGGGGAGCGCCCGAAAAGGTCGTAAACGAAATTCTTGGTGAACATGGCCGAAGTCCCGGACGGAATCGGGTCTATTGTAACCAAATTGTCACATCGGGAAGGAGACCGGCGACCTGCCAATATCGGGAGCCGTCAGGCGCTCGCGCTTCGGGGGGGGCGATGCAGGATGCGGGTAGCAGGGAAACTGCAGGTGAAGCGGCTCCCCTCGCCGGGTCGGCTTTCGATCTTCAGACGGGCATCGTGGCGCTGCAGGACGTGCTTGACGATGGCCAGGCCCAGGCCCGTCCCGCCGCTGACGCGCGAGCGATCGGAGTCCACCCGGTAGAACCGCTCGGTGATACGGGGGATGTGCCGGGGCGCGATGCCGATACCCGTGTCGCGGACCTCGAAATGGGCGCCCGCATCGTCCGCGTACCAGCGCAGGGTGATCCGCCCGCCGGGGGGCGTGTAGCGCACGGCGTTGCTCACCAGGTTGGAAAAGGCGCTCTGCAGTTCGGATTCCACGCCCTGGAGCCACAGATCCGGGTCCGATTCCAGCTCCACGGTGAGTCCGCTCTCGGCGCCGAGCACGCGCGCATCCTCCGCGAGGCCTGCCACCATGGCCGGGACCGAGACCGGGCGGGTCTCCGGAGGCCGTCCATCGCCCGACTCCAGCCGCGACAGGGCGAGCAGGTCCTCGATGGTGCGGCGCATGCGCGTCGCCTGGGCCTCCATGGCGCGATAGGTGTGCGCAAGCTGCGGATCCTCCCGGGCATCCTCGGCCAGGGACTCCAGGTAGCCCGTGATCACCGTGAGCGGCGTGCGCAGCTCATGGGAGACGTTGGCCACGAAATCGCGCCGCATCTGTTCCAGGCGATGTATGCGGGTGACGTCGCGCACAGACAGCAGGAACTGGCGATTTCCGAACGGGACCAGGCGGGCGCTTACGCGCCGGTCTGAATCGGGGCTGACGGGAAACTCCACCGGCTCGCCGTACTCCCCGCCGTTCATGTAGGCGACAAAATCCGGGTGACGCAGCAGGTTGGTGATCCGCTGGCCCACGTCGTCGGGGGATTTCAGTTCCAGGAGCCGGACGGCGGCCTCGTTGAACCACTCGATGTCGTAACGGGGTCCGAGGATGACGGTGGCATCAGGCATGGCGGCGCTGGCCTCGTGGAAACGGGTCAGGAGTTTGGCGATCTTCTTCTTGCGCCGGCGGCCGCGCATGTAGAGCCGGTAGTGCTCGTTGATCAGATCCCCCCAGACGCCGCTGGCATCGGGCGGATCATCGCGCCGGCCCGCACGAATCCAGTTGACGAAGCGCCGAAGCTGGTGGAGCTGCCAGCCGATGTAGGCGAGCAGCGACAACGGCAGGGTCCAGGCCAGGGCACCGAAAAGCCAGCCGAGTACAAGCCCTGCGAGGACGAAGCCCGCCAGACGCCAGAGTTCCACCGTCCAGGGGCCGGTCAAGGCATCACCCCTGCTCCGAGAACCGGTAACCGGCGCCGCGCACGGTCTGCACGCAGCGATCGTAGCCGGCGGGGCCGAGCACCTTGCGAAGCCTCAGAATGTGCACGTCCACCGTGCGCTCTTCCACGTAGGCGTTGCGTCCCCAGACATGGTCCAGAAGCTGGGAGCGCGAGTAGACGCGCTCGGGGTGTGTCATGAAGAAGTGCAGCAGCCGGTACTCGGTCGGCCCCATCTCCAGGGCCTTGCCGTCCACGGTGACCCGGTGACTGCCGGGGTCAAGGCTCAGGCCGTTCACCTGGAGGGGCTTGTCACCGCCCTCGGGCGAGGTACGCCGGATGACCGCCTTGATGCGGGCTACCAGTTCACGGGGGGAGAAGGGCTTGGTGACGTAGTCGTCCACGCCCGCCTCCAGGCCGCCCACCTTGTCATCCTCCTCGCCGCGGGCGGTGAGCATGATGATGGGTACCTCACGGGTGTACTCGTCGCGCTTGAGACGGCGCGCCAGTTCCAGCCCGCTGATCCCGGGCAGCATCCAGTCCAGCACGATCATGTCCGGCAGCCGCTCGGACAGGCGCGCCTGCGCCTCGGTGCCGTCCGCAGCCTCGTCCACCTCGAAACCCGCCCGGGCCAGGGCAAAGCCCACCAGCTCCCGGATGGCAGGCTCGTCCTCCACGATCAGTACTCTCTTGCCGTTCATGGTGCCTCGCACGCATTCATGGAACGGTCGTATTACACCGGACGATTATGACAGACCGGTGACAGGGCGCGCGTGGACCAGGGAGAAGTAGCCGTTGTCCGGCTCGTAGCAGGCGATCGGCTCCAGCCCCGCCGCGCCCAGCAGGGCGTCAATGTCCTCCGGCGTGAACTTGCGGCTGATTTCGGTGAGGATGGATTCGCCGCGCGAGAAATCCAGGCGCTCATTCATTCGTCCCAGACGCACCGATTGCTCCACGCGCGACACCAGGTGCATCTCGATGCGCCGGCGTCCCACGTCGTATCGGGCGCGGTGGGCGAAGGCCCCGGGATCGAAATCGGCATCCAGCGCCCGGTTGAGCACCGAGAGCAGATTGAGGTTGAAAGCGGCGGTCACCCCTTCGGCGTCGTCGTAGGCCGCCTCCAGGACGTCGGGCGCCTTGACCCGGTCCAGGCCGAGCAGCAGGCTGTCCCCCGGGTCCATGACGGCGGCCAGATCGCTCATGAACGCGATCGCCTCGGCGGGCTCAAAGTTGCCGATGGTGCTGCCGAGAAAGGCGAACAGGCGCCGCCCGGGCGGC
>NZ_MVBK01000026.1:0-653 GCF_002000365.1 Thioalkalivibrio denitrificans
GGGGGGTCGATCGACAGGCCTTCCCTGGCCTGACGATCGACGCGCCGCATCCTTGCGGCGCCCCTGACGGGCGGACTCACCCAAGCCCTGACCAGGCCGCATTCAGAGCCACACACACGGCCCGGATCAAGGCGCGGTGCGCAGGCAATGACAAGCCCTTGTCAAGCGCCGCAACGCAGAGCCGGGCCGTGTGTGTAGCTCCCTTCGGGCGGGCCGCAGACCGGTCATCTGCGGCGTTGCGCCCTCTTGAAAGGACCGGGCCATTCCTGCGAGGCCGCGCCTTGCATCTGACCGGGCTGCGACCCGCTGAATGCGACCTGGTCAGGGCTTGGGTGAGTGTACCCCGCAACACCCCCGTGCTCGGCGAGCCATACGGGGAGGGTCAAAACCCCCTCGATGAGCATGAGCGAGGCACTCGATCCTGGTGGCATTGGGTTTCCCTGTAGGAGGCCGGCCCTCCGGCCGAACCGGGTGAGGCACGGCCGATGATGAAGACACCGTAATCCATGTTGTCCCAATGCTTCCCGAAGCGGCGTTGACCTTCTCCCCTATGGCGCACCGAGTAGCGCAGGCTTCGAGGGTATAAGCCCGAAGGGGCGCCGCAAGGATGCGGCGCGTCGGCGCTCAGGCCAGGGATGGCCTGTGTGCCGACC
>NZ_MVBK01000026.1:719-20912 GCF_002000365.1 Thioalkalivibrio denitrificans
TCGGGCCCCGCGCAGCGGGGTTCGAAACGCCTTTGAATCTTGAACTCTCCCAGCGAACCGGCCCGGACCACACCAACCAAATATCGGCGCAACGCTACCGCCCACGAGGCGTCCCAAACTTTTCCCATTTACACATAGGCTTGCAATCTATACCTCAGAAGATATATAAGTTGTGCGCATAACTGAGAACGCTTTATTATTGTGACGTACGTCACATTATTGAGGCGCCGTGGGGGGTTTGGGGAAGATGCCTGGCCTTGGGATATTCGGAGGATCGCGCCGTCGTGGGCCGGCCGTGGGCCTGTGTTGGGGGTCGCGGCTTGCGCTGACGGCGGTTGATGGCCTTGATGGCGAGTGGCGCCTGCGGGCGAGCCACAGCGATGCCGTGGCCGACGACGGCGATGCCCAGGTCCGAACCCTGTCCCGGTGGGTATCCCGTGCGCGGTTGCGCCGTTGCCCCGCCGTCCTGACGCTGCCGCCCGGCAGCTACACCCTGACCCAGATGGAACGCCCCTCGGTGCCGGCGGAGGAGCTGGCGGCCGCCGTGCGCTGGCGCCTGCGGGACGTCCTGGACTACCCGCTGGAAGAGGCAGTGACCGACGTGTTCGAGGTGCCGGGCCAGGGCCGCGCCGGCCGTCCGCCGCTGGTCTACGCGGTGGCGGCGCGGGCCGATCCCTTGCGCGATATGGTGGGCCGGGCCAAGGCGGCCGGCCTGCAGCCCTGGAAGATCGGCATTGCCGAACTCGCCCTGCGCAACCTGACGGAACGTGCCGAGACCGGCCCGGAGACCGTGGCCGGTGTCTATCTGATGCCCGACCGCGGCCTGGTGCAGATCACGCGGGGTGATCAGTTGTTCCTCTCCCGGGGGCTGGATTACGGCCTGGACACGCTGGCGGGTGCGCAGGATCCGGCGGGCCTGCATGAGCGCGTCGCCCTCGAACTGCAGCGCACCATGGATTACTACGACAGCCATTTCGGTGCCGCGCCCGTCAAGCGCCTGCTGGTCATGCCGGGGGGCGAAACGGTCGGTGCACTGGCCGATGCGCTGGGGAGCAGCCTGGGCCTGGCGGCGAGAGTCTGGCAGGTGCCGGGGGCCGAGTCGCAGGACCTGGAAAGCGATGCCCTGTTGGCGCTTGGCGGCGCCCTGGGCGCTCCGGGGGGCCGCGCATGAGACAGGACGTCAATCTCTACGGACCACAGCTTCTGGGACAGGCCACCCGCGTGTCCGCGGCGCACATCGTGCTGGCCTTCCTTGCCGTTGCGCTCGTGCTGGGCGCCTTCGGCGGCTGGCAGGAGTGGCGCCTCGACCAGGCCCGCGCGGATGCCGAGTCGCTGGGGGCCGAACTGGCCCGCCTCAACGCGGAAGTCGAGCGCCGGGCCGCCGCACTCGCGGCACGGGAGCCCTCGGATGCGCTGCTTCGACAGGTGGAGCGGCTGGAGCGGGAACGCTCGGGCAAGCGTGCCCTGCTGGGGCGCCTGGAAGGCGGGGATATGGGCAATCTGCGCGGCTTCTCCGCACACCTGGAAGGGCTGGGACGCCAGCACCCGGAGGGTCTCTGGCTGCAGCACGTGTACCTGGCGGACGGGGGACGGCGACTCGGGTTGGCAGGCGGTGTCACCGAAGCGGAATTGGTGCCCCGGTATCTGAGCGCGCTGTCGGGCGAACCGGCCTTCGCGGGCACCCAGTTCGACAGCTTCAGCCTGCAACGGCCCGAAACCGCTTCGGGTCACCTGACATTCATTCTCGCCACCCCCTGCTATGACGAGCAGGGCCGGCGCCTGAGCAGCGCCGACTGCCTGCCCGAATCCTGGGCGGGAGGCCGACCATGAGGGCGCTCTGGCAACGGCTGGCCCGGCGGGTGGATGGCCTCGCGCTGCGCGAGCGCGTCCTGCTGCTGGTGGTGGTGCTGGTGGTGACGGTCCTCGCCGTCGATTTCCTGTGGCTCAGCCCCACCCAGCAGGCCCTGCACGCCGAGCAGGCGCGCATCGAACAGCTGGAGGGCCAGCGGGTGGCGCTGCAGGCGCGGCTCCAGGATCTGGCCCGCAGGGAGGCCGAGGACCCGGAGGCGGGGTCGCGCGCCCGGCTGCAGGAACTGCGCGAGGAGATTGCGCGCCTCGACGAGCAGCTGCATGAGCGCACGCTGCAGTTCGTGTCGCCCAATCGCATGGCCTCGGTCCTGGAGGATCTTATCGTCGGCAGCGAGGGGCTCACCCTGGTCTCCATGCGCAGCGAGCCGGCCCGGGCCCTGCCCCTGCCGGCACGGGAGGAATCGCTTCCGGCGATCTATCGCCACGGGCTGGCCATGGAGCTGCGCGGAGACTATCTCGCCCTGCTCGGATACCTGCGCAGGGTGGAGGCGATGCCGTGGGGGTTGTTCTGGGAGGGGCTGGAGGTGCGTGCGGATGCCGACACGCCCAGCCGGTTCGTCATCCGGGTGTTCACCCTGAGCATGGAGGAGGACTGGATCGGTGTTTGAAGGCAGGGGCAAGGGACAAGGGGCAAGGGGCAAGGGGGTGGCCGGGCTCCTCTCGGTGATCGTTTGTGCGCTGGTGCTGGTGGTGGCTGCGGTGCCGGGGCAGGCGAGTGACGTGCGGGATCCGACGCGGCCGCCGCAGATGTCGCACCACGTGAATCCTGCGCCTGTGCCGGTGCGCCGCGACTATGTGCTGCAGTCGACCCGTGTGGCCGGGGATCTGCGCAGCGCGGTGATCAACGGCCGCGTGGTGAGCGCGGGCGACCGGGTGGACGGGGCATTGGTGGTTGCCGTCGATGTTGCCCGGGTGCGTCTGCGTGACCATCACGGGGAGTTCACGCTAAGGCTTGCGGTGCCGGAGATTGCCCGGCCCGCACGAAACACGAGTGCGCCCGGGGAGGCCAGACCGTGAGAGTTTCCTTGATCCGTATCCCATTGGTTTGCCTGGCGGCGCTCGTACTGGCCGCCTGCGCCACGACACCCACCGAATCGCCGCCGGCCGAGTCGCCGCCCACGGCGCAGGCAGCGCCGCCCCAGCCGCCGCAGGAGGTGACTGACGCGCTGCTGCCGCCGTTGAGCCTGCCTGCTCCGGAATACGACGAGCCGCGTTTCGACATCGACGTGGCCGACGTGGAGGCTCGTGCCTTCTTCATGGGGCTCGTGCGGGACAGTGACTACAACATGGTGGTGCACCCCTCGGTGACGGGCACCATCAGCCTGACGCTGGCCGATGTGACCATCCCCGAGGTGATGGAAGTTGTGCGCCAGGTGTACGGCTACGAATACGAGCTGACGCGCAACGGTTTCCTGGTCATGCCTGCGCGCCTGCAGGCGCGCATCTTCCACGTGAACTATCTCAATCTGCGCCGGGACGGCGAGTCCCAGACCCGGGTCAGTTCCGGCGAGGGTTTTCGCGATCGGGAGCATCGTCCGGGCGATACCGCGGTGATCAGCGGCCCGCGGCCCACCGGCGAGGCCTTCGGCAGCCGGGTGCGCACCTCTACTGAGTCCGACTTCTGGCGGGAGCTGGAGTGGGCGCTCACGGCCATCGTGGGCGAGGGCGAGGGCCGCAGCGTGGTGGTGACGCCCCAGTCCAACCTGGTCCTGGTGCGGGGCTTGCCCTCGGAACTGCGCGAGGCGGCCGCGTACCTGGCCGACGTGCAGGACAGCATGACCCGCCAGGTGATCCTGGAGGCGAAGGTCATCGAGGTGGTGCTCTCGGACGGCTTCCAGGCGGGCATCAACTGGGCCGCGCTGGGCAAGCCCGCCAGCGGCCACGAAGTAGTCATCGGCCAGACCGGCGGCGGCACCATCTTCGGCGAGGATGGCGTCTCCGAGATTGCCGGTCAGACCGGCAATCTGGACCCGAGAAACCTGAGCCAGGTGGACAACGTGCTCACCTCCGCCTTCGGCGGCGTGTTCTCGGCCGCGATCAGCATGAACGACTTCACGGCCTTCATCGAACTGCTGGAGTCCCAGGGCGACGTGCAGGTGCTCTCCAGCCCACGCGTGTCCACCGTGAACAACCAGAAGGCCGTCATCAAGGTGGGCACCGACGAGTTCTTCGTCACCGACATTTCGGCCACCACGGTGGTGGGCACCGCGGCCACCACGTCGCCCAACGTAACGCTCACGCCGTTTTTCTCCGGCATCGCCCTGGACGTGACGCCGCAGATCAGCCGTGAGGGTGAGGTGATCCTGCATATCCATCCCACGGTCAGCGAGGTGGTGGACCAGCGCAAGGACATCTCCCTGGGCGGCGAGACCCAGTCCGTGCCCCTGGCGCTGTCCACCGTGCGCGAGTCGGACAGCATCGTACGCGCGCGTAGCGGCCAGATCGTGGTGATCGGCGGCATGATGCAGGAGTCCAGCCAAGACATGCGCGGCCAGGTGCCGCTGCTCGGCGACGTGCCGGTGATCGGGCGTCTGTTCCGCCATCAGCGGCGCTCGACCCGCAAGACCGAGCTGGTGATCCTGCTGCGGCCCATCGTCGTGGATCACGACGGTGTCTGGGACCGTGCGCGCGACTCGGGCTCCGAACGCATGCGCGAGCTCATCCGCAGCCAGGGGATGTAGTGAGGCCAGGGCCATGTACGCCACCCACTTCGGACTGCAGGCACCGCCCTTCCAGCTGACGCCGGACACGTCGTTCTATTACGACTACCGGGGTCACCGGGAGGCGCTGAACGTGCTGCTGGTGGCGTTGCGTTCCGGCGAGGGCTTCGTGAAGGTCACCGGCGAGGTGGGCACCGGCAAGACACTGCTGTGTCGCATGCTGCTCAACGCCCTGGAGGGCGAATTCGTCACCGCCTACCTGCCCAATCCCTGCCTTGGGGGCAACGGGCTGCGCGCAGCGCTGGCCGCTGAACTGGGGCTCGACTGTCCGCGCAACCTGGGGCAGCACCACCTGCTCACGCGGATCCAGGGCCGCCTGCTGGGTCTGGCCGCGGGCGGCCATCCGGCCGTGGTGTGCATCGACGAGGCGCAGGCCCTGAGCGACGAGGCGCTGGAGGCCATCCGCCTGCTCACCAACCTGGAAACGGAGCGCAGCAAGCTCCTGCAGGTGGTCCTGTTCGGACAGCCGGAGCTGGACGCGCGCCTGTCCCGCCCGGGCCTGCGCCAGCTTCGCCAGCGCATCACCTTCAGCCATCGCCTGGAACCCCTGGATGCCGCCGGCGTGGCCCGGTATGTCACGCATCGACTCGCAGTGGCGGGCGCGCCCGACCCGGGCCTGTTCGCACCGCGCGCTCTGCGCGCACTGTATCGGGGATCCGGCGGGATTCCGCGGCTGGTCAACGTCCTGGCGCACAAGGCGCTGCTGGCCGCCTACGGCGAAGGTGCCGCGCGGGTCGCGCCGGTCCACGTGCGCCGCGCCACCCGTGATACGGAAGGGGCGCGCATGCCTGCCTGGCCGTCTCCCTGGGCCTACGGGGCCGTGGGCACGCTGGGGCTCGGCGCCGTGGCGCTGTTGGCCATGGGAGGGCTGTTGCCGTGAGTCTGATCAACGACATGCTGCGCGATCTGGAGCGTCGTCGCCCGGCCCGGGACGGCGAGGTGCTCGCAGGCGTTCACAGCGTGCGGCAGACCGGCAGGGCTGCGCGCGGGTTGCCATGGCTCGCGTTGGGGTTCCTGGTGCTGGCCGCCGGTACGGGTTACTGGCTGGTGTCGGGGGGTCTGGCAGGCGCGGTGATCCGGGGCGATGTGCCGCCGCCGGGGGCAGAGGCGGAAACCCCGGACCCCGCCGGGAAGGTCGCGGAACTGCCCGTACTGCCGGCGGTGAGCGACGCCCCGCCTGAACAGCGTGGCGCCGAGATTCCGGCCGCCGCCGTGATTGAACCGATTGAACCGGTGGCCATGGTGATTACGGAACCGCGCCTGGCCGCCGACCCTCCGGACGCACCGGAGGCATTGCCCCTTGCGCGCTGGGTGGGCGTCGATACGGAACACCGGCCCGGCGAACTGCGCCTGACCCTGCGGTTCTCCGCCGCGCCGGAGCGTGAACCCGCGCTGGTGCTGGAGGATGACCGGGGGAGACTGGAACTCGGCGGGCTGGATCTGGCGCAGGCACCGCCTCTGCCCGCCACGTCGGCCGAGGGTCCGTTGCGGGCGCTGGGTGTCTCCCTGGGTGACGACGCGGGGCTGAGCTTTCGGGTGGCTGCCGGTGTGCAGACCAGTCTGGAGCAGACGGACGACGGCAGGCAGGTGACGCTGGCATTCCGTGCGCCGCAGCCGAAGTCGAAGCCCGAACCGCAGCCGGTGGCCCGCGCCGAGCCGCCCAAGGCCGCGCAACCCGAGGCGCCGCCCCCGCATGCGGCACCGGCGGTTTCCGAGACACCGGCTGCGCCGGCTCCGCGCCCGGCGTCCTCCGAACCCCCTGCCACCGTGGCGCGGCGCAGTGCCGGGGATCACTACACGCAGGCCCTGGCCGCCATTCGGGCCGGAGACAACCTGGCCGGCGAACAAGGCCTGGGGCGCGCATTGGTGGCCCGCCCGGACATGCACGAGGCGCGCGAGGCCCTGGCCACCCTGCTGGCGGCTGACGGCCGTCGTGGCGAAGCCATGGCTGTCCTCCGGGAGGGCCTTGAACGGGCGCCGGGCCACACTGGCATGCGGGGCCTGCTGGCCCGCCTGATGGTGGCCGAGGGTGATTACAACGGCGCCATCCGCCTGCTGGAATCCGGCACCGCTGATCCGCACCTGCTGGCCACGCTGGGTGCCCTGTACCAGCGCCAGGGCCGCGCCGCCGAATCTGCCGCGGCCTACCGCCGTGCACTGGAGACCGACCCTTCGGTGGGTGCGTGGTGGGCGGGTCTGGCCATCGCGCTGGAGAGCGCGGGTGAAGTGGCGGCAGCGCCGGAGGCCTACCGGCGCGCGCTGCGCTTCGGCGGGCTGGATGCCCGTCTCGACCGTTACGCGCGTGAGCGCCTGGCCGCGCTGGGGGATGTCCGATGAGCACGCCGGCCCCCGAAACGCGCAAGAAGATCCGCCTCGGCGACCTGCTGGTGGAGAACGGCATCATCTCCAAGCACCAGCTCGATCAGGCCCTCGCCACCCAGAAGCAGACCGGCAACAAGCTGGGCCGCACGCTCATCGAGCTGGGCTTCATCGACGAGGAGTCGATGCTGCAGCTTCTGTCCCGCCAGTTGGCCATCCCGCTGGTGGATCTGCGCCATTACCGCTTCGACCGGGAGCTGATCCTGCGTCTGCCCGAGACCGCGGCGCGGCGCTTCCGCTGCATACCGCTGGCCGAGCAGGGCGACGGTTATCTGGTGGGCATGGCCGATCCCACGGACATCTTTGCCTTCGACGAGGTCAACCGCCTGCTGGGGCGGCCCGTCTACGCGGCGGTGGTGCGTGAGTCCGATCTGCTGCGCACCTTTGATTCCGTCTACCGGCGCACGGAAGAGATCAGCGACCTGGCCGAGGAGCTGGGTCAGGAACTGGCGGAGAGCGACTTCGACGCCGCGCAGCTCGCTGCCGGCGACGAGGTCACCGACGCGCCGGTGGTCAAGCTGTTGCAGAGCCTGTTCGAGGATGCCGTGCAGGTCAGCGCATCGGACATCCATATCGAGCCCGACGAGAACGCGCTGCGCATCCGCCAGCGCATCGACGGCGTGCTGCAGGAACAGGTCATGAAGGAGAAGCGCATCGCCAACGCGGTGGTGTTGCGCCTCAAGCTCATGGCGGGGCTGAACATCTCCGAGAAGCGCCTGCCCCAGGATGGTCGGTTCAATATCAAGGTCAAGGGCCGCAACATCGACGTGCGTCTGTCCACCATGCCCATCCAGCACGGCGAGTCCGTGGTGATGCGTCTGCTGGACCAGTCCACCGGCATGCTGGAGCTGGAACACCTGGGCATGCCGCGGGAACTCATGAAGTGCCTGCGAAGGGTGCTGCGTCATCCCAGCGGCATGGTGCTGGTCACCGGCCCCACCGGCAGCGGCAAGACTACCACGCTCTACGCCGCGCTCCAGGAACTCAACATCCCGGACCGCAAGATCATCACCGTCGAAGACCCGGTGGAGTATCGCCTGCCGCGCATCAACCAGGTGCAGGTGAACGCGCGCATCGGGCTGGAGTTCGCTACCGTGCTGCGTGCCGCCCTGCGTCAGGACCCGGACGTGGTACTGGTGGGCGAGATGCGCGACCGGGAGACCGCGGAGATCGGTCTGCGCGCCGCCATGACCGGCCATCTGGTGCTCTCCACGCTGCATACCAACGATGCCATCGCCACCGCAGACCGGTTGCTGGACATGGGCGCACAGGGTTTCCTGCTGGCGTCTTCGTTGCGCGCCGTCATCGCACAGCGGCTGGTGCGCCGGGTCTGCGAATCCTGTACCGAGCCCCATACGCCCGATGCGCAGCAGGCCAGCTGGATCGTCTCCGTGGCGGGCGAGTCCGCCGACCTCAGCCGGCTGCAGCGGGGGCGGGGTTGCACCCACTGCAACAACACCGGCTATCGCGGACGCATCGGCGTGTACGAGTACCTGGAACCCGACGAGGCCATGCTGAGTGCGTTGCGCCGTTCGCACATGGACGATTTTGCCCGGGCCGCGCATGCGAACCGGTTCTACCGGCCGCTCATGAACGTGGCGCTGGAGTATGCCCTGGCCGGCGTGACCTCCCTGGACGAGGCCCAGCGGCTTGCCGGTGAGGTGGAAGGGCGCGATCTGAACGGCGGGGGACACTGATCATGCCCCGTTACGCCTACCGCGCCAGGAACGCCCAAGGCCAGCCCATGGAAGGCATATTGGATGCGCCCAGCGAGGTGGCCGTGGCCGAACATCTGGCCGGCGACGGATTCATCCCCGTGGAGATCCGTCGCGCCGGTGGCGAAGGTCTGTCCCTGAGCATGCCGCTTCGCCTGGCCGCGCGCAAGCCCTCGCATGCCGAGGTCACCCTGTTTGCGCGTCAGCTCTATGCGCTCACCAAGGCCGGCGTACCCATCATCCGCAGCCTGAATCAGCTGGCGGCGTCCGCGCGCAACGAACGTCTCTCCGCGGCACTTCGCGAGACTGTCGAGGACCTGGAGTCCGGCCGTGATCTGGCCGGCGCCATGGCACGTCATCCGGCGATCTTCAGCCCGCTGTTCGTGAGCATGGTGCAGGTGGGCGAAGCATCGGGGCGCCTGGACGACGCCCTTTACCGCGTGTACCGCTACATGGAACACGAGCGCCAGACCATGAACCAGATCCGCACGGCGCTGCGCTATCCGATGTTCGTCGTCATCGCCATCACCGTGGCGATCTTCATCCTCATGGCCTACGTGATCCCGGTGTTCGCCCAGGTGTTCGAACGCTTCGATCTGGACCTGCCGCTGGCCACGCGGGCCATTATCGCGGTGTCCAATTTCGTCGCTGCATGGTGGTGGGCGGTGCTGGGGGGCGCGGTGGCGGCCTGGTTCGCTTTCCGCCACTGGACCAGCCGGGATGACGGGCGGCTGTGGTGGGACCGCCAGCGCCTGCGCTTCCCCGTGGTGGGCGACATCGTGCTGCGTGCCTCGCTGAGCCGTTTCGCGCGCGCCTTCGCCATGGCCTCGCGCTCCGGTGTGCCGTTGTTGCAGGCCCTGAACGTGGTCTCACGCACGGCGGACAACACCTACATCGCCGGCAAGATCCGCAGCATGCGCGAGGGCATCGAGCGCGGCGAGACCATCACGCGCACTGCCGCGGTCACGCACGTGTTCACGCCGCTGGTGCTGCAGATGATCGCGGTGGGAGAGGAAACCGGCCAGGTGGACGAGATGCTTGAGGAGGTGGCGGAGTTCTACGAGACGGAGGTGGACTACGACGTACGTCGGCTCGGTGAAACCATTCAGCCGGTTCTGGTCGTGGCGGTGGGTGTCATCGTCTTTATTCTGGCATTGGGGGTCTTCCTGCCCATGTGGGATCTGACCCAGATTGCGGGGCGCTAGTGTCGTGTCGCCAGCGCGGATTGACGCTGCTCGAGTTCGCCCTGGTGGTGGTGTTCGTCGGGCTGCTCATGTGGCTGGCCATGACGAAGATCCTGCGCCTGGAAGGCGACGTGGAGCGGGTGAATGTGCAGCGCACCGTGGCGGCGCTCAACAGCGCGCTGGCCATGGAGTTTGCGGAGCGGGTCGTAGAGAGCAGGTTGGACACGGTGCCGGAGCTGGCGAGCGGGAACCCCATGGAGCGGCTCGCCCAGGTGCCCCACAACTACCTGGGGCCGATCGAGCACGCGGCGCCGGCGGAGATCCGGCTGGGGCACTGGTACTACGACATGGAGGAAGCGGTGCTGGTGTATCGCATCTCGCACGCGGACCGGTTCGAGACGCCGCTGGAAGGCCCGCCGCGGGCACGCTTTCGTGTCGAGGTGGTGACGAATGAACGGGATGGAAGCCCGCAGGGAGTGCGGGTAGTGGCAGTGGATGCATTTGAATGGAAGTGAGGCGGATGTCAGATGTCGGAGGTCAGAACCCCGATATCTGAAGTCTGAAATCTGATGTCTGAAATCTGAACGAGGAGAAGGACGATGAATGCAAGGCAAGGGGGTTTTACCCTGATCGAACTGATCATGGTGATTGTGATTCTTGGGGCGTTGGCAGTGATTGCACTGCCGCGGTATATCGATCTTCAGAGCGAGGCGGAAGTGGCTTCCGCGGACGGCGTGCTTGGTGCTGCGCAGGCAGCGGCGGCAATCAACTTCGCGGGTAATCTGCTGGGAGCAGGTGGTGCGGCGATCACCAATGGCACCACCCTCATGGCGGCAATGAGTCCGGCGCCAAGCGGCTGGGTTGCCGATGGAGCAAACATCTGTCGGGACTCGAATGATGATGGTGAGTGCGGAGGCGAGACGTACGTCATCACCGTGGATTCTGCTGAAACCACTACCGATCCGGCGGTCTTGACTGCCAGCTGGTAATAGTGCGAACGGAGTCCGCCGGAATCGCCGCGCGATGCAGGCAGCATAGGGCGGGTCGCGCCCGCTGCCTCGATGGCTCGGCCTGGGGCGTGGCGGCCATGGGCCGCCCTATGCGGTTCGGTTTGGAGCATGGGGTTTGGCGAAGCGGTGGCTTGGGAGAGAACGATTGTGGGGCTGAAGCCTGCGCTTTGGGTGCGCGCTCTTTCTTCCCACTTCAAAAGGGTTTCACACTGATCGAGCTGGTCACCGTCATCGTGCTGCTCGGGGCGATCTCGATCTTCGCCCTGCCGCGCATGATGGACCGCACCGGCGTGGACGCGGCCGCCTTCGAGCAGGAGCTCAGGGCGGCTCTGCGTCACGGCCGTGCGCTGGCCTCGGCGTCAGGTTGCGAGGTGCAGGTGCGTCTGTCCGGGGGGATGTACGGTGTCTACCTGCGCGGTGACGCCGCCGGCACCTCCTGCGGCAGCGGGGGTTTCACCCAACCGGCCCGCCGGCCCGTGGAGAGCGGTGCCTACGAGGGTTCCGTTCCCGGCACCCTGACGGTGAGTGACTTCACTGTCACCTTCGATGGGCTGGGCCGCTCGAGCGGTGCCACCGTCAACGTGGAGGGACGGACCATCACCGTGTCGGCCGCCGGTTATGTGGGATAAGGGCAGGTACAAGGTACAAGGTACAAGGTACAAGGGAACGCAAGCCCATCCCTTGTACCTTGTACCTTGCACCTTTCCCCTTCAGAAAGGCTTCACCCTCATCGAACTGATCATCTCCATTGTGGTGATCGGCGCGGCGGTGGGCGGGGTGATGCTGCTGGTCGCCAACGTGGCCGCGCGCAGCGTGGACCCCATGATCCAGACCCAGGCGGTCTACGTCGCGCAGTCCTATCTCGAAGAGGCGCTGCTACGGCCCTATGATGGCGATGCGGACTGCGGCGGTTCCCGGGACCAGTGGCAGGGTGTGTTGGCCTACGACTGCATCAACGCAGAGACCCCGACGGACCAACAGGGCAACGGCTTGCCGGGGCTGTCTGCGTACAGGGTCACCGTCAGCGTCACCGATTCGACGTTGGGCGGGGCGGTCACCCGGCGCGTGGAGGTTCAGGTGACGCACACCGCCCAGCCCATCAACCTGCGGCTGGCGGGCCACAGGGCGGCTTACTGATGGAGGCGCATTCTCATGGCGCGGGCCACGCCCGCTGTCCAAGTGGCGAGGAACGGCCGTCTTACCGGGCCCAGTCCGTCGTAGGTCGGGCTTTAGCCCGACGCCAGTGTGAGCAGAAGCCACTGCCGAGTCGGGCTAAAGCCCGACCTACATGTATCCACCATCCATTCCCACTTCAAAAGGGTTTCACGCTCATCGAGATGATCATGGTCATCGTGCTGATCGGCGCGATGGTGGCGGTCGCCTCCGTGTTCATCGTGCAGCCGTTCCGGGCCTTCGATGACATGCAGCGCCGCGCCGAACTGGTGGAGGCGGCGGATTCGGCGCTGATGCTCATGACCCGTGAGGTGCGCGCCGCGCTGCCCAACAGCGTGCGGGTGCAGGTTGACGGCGGGCGTGTGGCGCTGGAGTTTATCCCCACGGTGGCCGGGGGCCGGTATCGCGCCCACAAGGACGGAACGGGTGACGGCGACATACTTGACTTCACCCAGGCCGACGACGGCTTCGACGTGATGGGCGAGATTGATCTGCCTGGTGTCAGCCGACCGGAGGTGGTGGTCTACAACCTCACCGCCTCCGGGTCTGCCGGCAATGCCTACCTGGGTGATAACCGCGCGTCTCTGGATACGGCTGCGAGCACCGCGACCCACGTAAGCCTGATCTCGTCGCACCAGTTTCCGTTCGCCTCCCCCGACCAGCGATTCCAGATCGTCACCGCGCCGGTGGCCTACGTGTGTGATCCGGCGGGTGGTGAGTTGCGCCGGGTTGAGGGATATGGTTTTGGCGGCAATCCCTTCACCGTATCCGGCGCGCTGGCCGCCCGCTATGTCACCGGCTGCCAGTTCGACTACGACCCCGGCGCCGGTACCCGAAACGGCCTCGTCTCCGCGCGCCTCACCCTGAGCGACGCGGGCGAGACCATATCGCTCCTTCAGCAGGTCCACGTCCTGAACACGCCCTGATGCAGCATCGTCATTCACAATCCGGCTTCGCCCTCATCACCGCGGTGCTGCTGATTACCGCGATACTCACCGTGGCGGTGACTTCCGCCCTGCTGCTCTCCGGGCGCAGCGTCGCCACCGCCCAGGGGCTGGAGGCGCTTCGCGCGCACTACGCGGCCCGCAGCGCTCTGGATGCGGCAGCGGCTCAAGCCGTCGGCGGCGGCTGCGGCGCGGTCGGTACAAGCGTGAATGTTGAAGGCTTTACCGTGGCCCTCACCTGCGAGGCCTGGACGGTGGACGAGGCGGGAACGGATTATCCCGTCTACCGCCTGGGTGCCACGGCGGCACGGGGCAGCATCGAGGCGGGTACTCTGGTGCGTCGGACCATTCGTGTCAGTGTGGCGGATGCATCATGAGGGAGGCTGCACGATGGGAAAATGAAATGAGGAGTGGCGTTTTGGGATGCCATAGGGCGGCCCGCGCGTGCTGTCGCGGGCGGCGCGGGCTGATGTGGAGATGGTGGCGGGTGTGTCTGTCTATTCTTCCGGCGATCATCCTCCTGTTCCTGGCGCAAGGTCTTTCGCCGGTGCAGGCTGGATGTTCCGAATTTCATGGCAGGGCCAGTATCAATGAACTCATTCGCGTTTCTGCGACAGATGGTTTGATCGAACTACGGATTATGGATCCTGCCGTAGGCGCGGACGAGTACGAAACGTGGCGGGTTCAGAGCTGCTATACGGGAACCGGGCAGGCCCAAGGATGCTCCGGGTGGTTATCGTTGGTCGACGCCGAGGATCACTATCCATGGCTGCTGTCGGCTACTAACGCTTTCCACTTGGGACCCAGCGGCGTGGGTATGGATGTGTTGCTGGTCGACCAAAACGACAGGATGATCGATTATGTGTCTGTCGGCGGTTTCGAAGACCAGCGCCCCGGTGACTGTGCTCCGTCATTCGATGATCATCACCCACTGACCAACAGCCATTTCATTGCCCGGCTGCCCGACGGCACCGGAGAATGGTCCACGCAGGGTCCCGGGGGATCCGGTGAATCGACTCCGGGCGATACCAATGACGGTGAACCCCCGTTCCCTGGCCCGCATCACATCCGCCTGATTCATGGTGACACCGGGCTTACTTGTGCCTCGGAGCCCGTGCTTGTGCGGGCCTGTGCGGATGCTTCCTGTGCAACGCTGCACTCCGGCTCGGTGACGGTGGCCTTGGGGACTTCTCCGGAAGGGGGTGTCTGGGCGCCAAACCCTGTCCCCGTCAACGGGGAAACCACCGTGCATCTGCGTTACATAGCTGGGGGCGTTGTCACGCTGCTCGCGGAAGCCACCTCGCCTGCCGCAACGAATCCCACGCAGTGTGGGAACTCCGGTGACGAAACCTCCTGCCAGATGGTGTTTGCCGACGTGGGCGTCCTTCTTGACGGGATTGGTGACGACGGCTTTCCAAAGAGCGACGTGCCCGGGCAGATCGCGGGCAAACCGTCGGACACCGGGTACAACGCGGCAACCCAGAGAGTGCGCGTCGTACGCACGGACGACGAGACGGGCGCGTGCGTCGCCGGCCTGCAAGACACACTGCTCACGGCGCAGTTCAGTTATCTGGTGCCTGTGGCAACTGATGGGCTTGCGGACAACACCCTGAGCATCCAGGCGGCAACTACAGCGACCCTGACATCCTCAGGCGCACCCGAGTCAGTGAACCTGGAGTTCGGGAGCGATGGTTCCGCGCCGTTCAGTTTTCAGTCCATGGATGCGGGTCGCTATGCCTTGCGCGTCGACCTGGATATACCCGTGTTCGATGAATCAGACGATCCTACCGGCGATGTCATTCCAAGCCATGACACGAGCAACGCCTTCGTGGTGCGGCCCCTTGCGGTGTATGTGGAGGCGGACGGCAACCCCGCAGCCGAGGATCATGAGGGACCGGTCTTTGAGCGGGCTGGAGTGGAGTTCGGGCTCGAGTTCAGAAGTTTGCGCTGGCAGCCGGGTCTGGATAACGATCTTGACGGGCGATGGGATGCTTGCGTGAGCCCCGGGCCGGGCCTTGCTGATCCGGGGGGCTATGCTCGCGTGCCCGCGTGGGACATCGGTGAGCCTGGTCCCGTGCTGGTGCAGCCTTCCGGCGGAAGCAATCCGGGCCTTGACTACCAGGCGGGCGTTGAATTTGGGGCCGGTGCAGCGCAGACGTCAGCGACGGCCTCCTTCGGGGAGGTTGGAATCATCCGCTTTGAGACTGACGCGGGCTTTCATGGTGAGGCGGTGGATGTGTGTTCATCGAGCATTGGGCGATTCACGCCCGACCACTTTGACGTGACGCTGGTAGACACGCCTTCGTTTGCGCCTGCTTGTGATGGCACCTTCACCTACATGTCCCAATGGTTCGAGTATGACACGATGCCCGAGGTGCACATTTCGGCTCGCAACGCCGATGGTCAGGTCACCCGCAACTACGACGGCGACTGGTGGCGCCTCCCCGACATCGATCCCCTGTACGAACATGCCGGCGACCCGGACCCGCTGCCCGATGACATCGTCCTTACGGAGGACGCAACACACGATGCCATCGATTGCAGCGCCGGTGGCTGCGAAGGCGAGGTGACCGTGGGTTTCGGCGGCCAGTTCACCTACGATCGCGACGGTGATCCGGTGAACCCGATCAACGGCGCGGTTCGCGTGAGCTTTGACGTGGAGGATGGCGACGGCATCGCCTATGCAGGTAATCCCTTTGAATTCTCGGTGGACTTCGAGGACGGCAACGACGAGCAGCGCTGGGGACGACTGGAGATGCAGAACGCCCACGGGCCGGAGCTTCTGCCGCGGACCGTGCCGATGGTGACGACGTACTTCCTGGATGGCACCTTCCGGCTCAACACCGAGGACAATTGCACGCTGGTGAACGCCGGCGACGTGGATCTGGATATCCAGCTCTCCGGCGGCACCACGAGTGCCGATGTGTTCAACACCCCGGCTTCTGCCGGACGTCTCGACATCGAGCTCAGCGCGCCCGGCGCGGGCAATACGGGTTACGTCGACGTGACCCCGGACATCTCTACATCCAACGGCGCAGACCTGCCCTGGCTCGAGTTCGACTGGGACAACGACGGCACGCCGCGTGGCCCCGAGGCCCGTGCCACCTTCGGCGTATACGGCGGCAACGAGCGGCACATCTACATCCGCGAGTTGCCATAGGCCCGAAAGGCAGAGGCGTCATCGGGCGGGCCGATGCCGGACACCGCTGCGCTCTGTCCGGCCTACGAGATCGTGGCCCGACCGTAGGCCCGATAGAGCGAAGCGGCATCGGGCGGTTGGGTGCCGGACACCGCTTGCGCTTTGTCCGGCCTACGCGGGTCATGGCCCGACCGTAGGCCCGATAAAGTGAAGCGGTATCGGGCGACCCGGGCCACGCCAAAGTCATTCGCAATTCATCGCTGCAATGTGCGCCGGTTCACGCCGACCCCAACCCGTCGGATAAATGCCGCGTTCCAGATATCGGCGGAAAGAGCTTGCGGGCCAGGCCGCCGGATCATCGACAAGCCCATGTTTGACCGGATTGAAGTGGATGTAGTCCATGTGGCGCCGTCGATCATGATCGTCGCGGATCATGTGTTCCCAGAAGCGTGGCTGCCAGATGGGGTCGTTCTTGTTGCCCAGACGGCGGCTGACATATCCCTTGAGCATTTTCCAACGGTTGGAATAGTCGCTGTCTGTCTCCGGCAATTGCCACAGGCAATGCAGGTGGTCAGGCAGGATCACGATGGCCTCGAGTTGGAAGGGACGCCGCTGCATGACATAGCGAAAGGCCATGCGCAGTATCTCGATGGATCGTGCGTTGGAGAAGAGGGGGCGCCGGCTGGCGGTGACGACAGTGAAGAAGTATAGGCCGCCGGGATGATAGACGCGTCGATAGTCGGACATGGCTCCTCCTTGAACCTGCGTGGGTTGCCGGACACCGCTTACGCTCGGTCCGGCCTACGTAAATCGTATCCCGGAGCCATGGGCAAGACAAACCGGTACCGGGAAGCCTGATGCCGGACACCGCTGCGCTATGTCCGGCCTCCGAGGATCGTGGCCCGACCGTAGGCCCGATAGAGCGAAGCGTCATCGGGCGGTTGGATGCCGGACACCGCTGCGCTCTGTCCGGCCTCCGAGATCGTGGCCCGACCGTAGGCCCGATAAAGCGAAGCGGTATCGGGCGGTTGGATGCCGGACACCGCTGCGCTATGTCCGGCCTACGAGGGTCATGGCCCGACCGTAGGCCCGATAGAGCGAAGCGGTATCGGGCGGTTGGATGCTGGACACCGCTTACGCCATGTCCGGCCTACGCCTCGTCCTTGCTTTCCTCCATCCCCAGCTCATTGATCTTTCTCGTCAGGGTGTTGCGCCCCCAGCCCAGCAGCTTGGCGGCGTCCTGACGCCGGCCGCCGGTGCGCTTGAGTGCGGCGCGGATCATGATGCGCTCGAAGACGGGCGTGGCCTTGTCCAGCAGGCTGCGTTCACCGCGGGCCAGGGCCTGTTCGGCCCATTGGGCCAGGCCCTGCTCCCAGCCGACGGCGCCCGCGGTTTCCGGCTGTTCACGAAACTCCGGCGGCAGGTCGCCCGGATGGATCTCCCGGCCGGAGGCCATGACGGTGAGCCAGCGGCAGATGTTTTCCAGTTGTCGCACGTTCCCCGGCCAGTCGAGGGCGGACAGGTAATCCCTCGTCTCGGGGAGCAGGACCTTGCGCTCCACGTTGAGTTCTCGGGCCGCCTCGCCGAGGAAGTGATCCAGCAGCAGCGGGATGTCCTCGCGCCGTTCGCGCAACGCCGGCACGTGCACGCGGATGACGTTCAGACGATGGAACAGGTCCTCGCGAAAAAGCCCCTCGCGCACGCGCTGTTCCAGGTTCTGGTGCGTGGCGGCGATGATGCGCACGTCCACGCGGATCGGGGTGTGTCCGCCCACCCGGTAGAACTCGCCGTCGGCCAGTACGCGCAGCAGGCGCGTCTGCAGCTCCGCGGGCATGTCGCCGATCTCGTCCAGGAACAGGGTGCCGCCGTCGGCCTGCTCGAACCGCCCGCGCCGTGACGCCTGGGCGCCGGTAAAGGCGCCTTTCTCGTGGCCGAAGAGTTCGGATTCCAGCAGGTCACGCGGGATGGCGGCCGTGTTCAACGCAATGAACGGCATGTTGGCTCTGGGGCTGTGGCGGTGCAGGGCGCGGGCCACCAATTCCTTGCCGGTGCCCGATTCGCCGTTGATGAGCACCGTGATGTTGGAGCGCGACAGCCGCCCGATGGCGCGAAACACCTCCTGCATGGCGGGCGCCTCGCCGATGATCTCGGGCGTCCCGCCGTTGGCGCCAGCCTCGGGCTGCCCCTGCTCCCGGCGCAGGTGGAAGGCACGACGCACCAGGGCGATGGCGTCGTCCACGTCAAAGGGCTTGGGCAGGTACTCGAAGGCGCCGCCCTGGTAGGCCGAGACGGCGCTCTCCAGGTCGGAGTGTGCGGTCATGATGATGACGGGCAGTCCGGGGTGGTCCCGGTGCAGCCGGTCCAGCAGTTCCAGTCCGTCCATGCCGGGCATGCGGATGTCGGTGATCACGGTATCCGGCGTGTCGCGTTCCAGGGCCTTGAGGGCGGCGCCGGCGCTCTCGAAGGCGGTCACGCGGATGTTCGCCTTCGCCAGGGCCCGTTCAAGGACCCAGCGAATGGAACGGTCGTCGTCGATGACCCAGACGTGTTCGTGGTCTTGGGGTGAACCCTGCGGGCTAATCATCCCTGGTCTCCAGCGGAATCAGTATTGAAAAGACGGTTTTGCCCGGCTGCGACGTGCATTCGATGAGGCCGCCGTGCTGGTTGATGAGGGACTGCGCGATGGAGAGCCCCAGTCCGGTGCCGCCCGGGCGGCCGGACACCATGGGGTAGAACACCCGCTCGCGCACCTGCTCGGGAATGCCCGGTCCGTCGTCGATGATCTGGATGCGCGCCACCAGCTTGTGGCGCACGTGCCCCACGGTGTACTGGCGCAACACGCGGCTGCGCAGCACGATGTGGCCGGTCTCGCCAACGGCCTGCAGCGCGTTGCGCGCGATGTTGAGCACGGCCTGGACCAGCAGGTCCCTGTCGGCCATGAGTTCCGGGATGCTCGGGTCGTAGTCGGTGTCGATCCGCACGCCGGCAGGGGCCTCCGCAGCGATCAGACGATGCACGTGCTCCAGCACTTCGTGCACGTTGATTTCGTGTTTGCGGGGTACGTTGTTCGGGCCGAGCATGCGATCCACCAGGGACTGCAACCTGTCGGCCTCGCCGATGATGACCCGCGTGTACTCGTGCAGGCCCGGATCTCCCAGCTCCCCTTCCAGGAGCTGGGCAGCGCCGCGCAGTCCGCCCAGGGGGTTCTTGATCTCGTGGGCGAGTCCGCGCACCAGGGCGCGCGTGGCCGCATGCTGACTGAGCAGACTCTCTTCGCGCGAAATACGCAGCTGCCGGTCCACGTGCACCAGTTCCACCAACAGTTGCCGGGCCCGGTGGGTTTCGGTCACCGGCGTGACGGTCAGGTCCACCGTGGCTTCGCGCCCATGGAGCAGATTCAGGAGGTGTTCCCGCTCCGTGAAGGGGCGACCGGATCGCAGCGATTCCTGCAGGCGTCCGTGCAGGGTGGCGTCGTCCTGCACCAGGGCGTCCATGGACAGGCCCAGCGCCCGGCGCAGGCTGATCTCGAAGAGCATCTCCGCAGAGGGGTTCATGTAACCGATGCGCAGCCGGTCATCCAGCAGGACGACCGCCGTGGTCAGGTTTTCCAGCAGGTACTGGTGGGCAATCGGGGTGTGCGCCATATGGTTTCCGCTATGCAAGAAGCAAACCAGTTCGGTGCGTCCATGCACCGGAGCCGGGCATGAGCCCGCAACGGTCGTTGGCCGCACGGAAACAGGCACCGCGTTTGTGCGATGGTCCGGGTTCAAGTGGGATTATTGCACCAATCTGGTGCAGATGCGTCGGAAGGCATGTTTAGCCACAGAGGGCACAGAGGTCACAGAGACCTTGGGGCCCGGAGTTTCATCAAGGGCTGTGAGCGCCGCGGCCTCCCGGCCTGTCTCGCTGGTATGGGGAGGGTCGAGGGGCCGCCCCTAGCCCGCATATCTCACCGGTCGGACACCGGCTGGTGCGCAACAGGTGGAAACATAAGCGGAATACGTTGAAATGGCCGTCAACCTCAGCATGACAGACTGTTCCCGCCGGAGTCCTATCGCGG
>NZ_MVBK01000027.1 GCF_002000365.1 Thioalkalivibrio denitrificans
CCGGGGCACAACCCTCAGAACGCGGTGACCGGCTGCGCGTAGGAGATCGGGGCGTCCTCGCCCTCGTCCTCGAAGGTGATGCACTCCCAAGCGTCTTCCTGGGCGATCAGGCTGCGAATGAGCCGGTTGTTCAGGTCATGACCGGACTTGTAGCCGGTGAAGGCGCCGATCAGGCTGTGACCCAGCAGGTACAGGTCGCCGATGGCGTCCAGGATCTTGTGTTTGACGAACTCGTCGTCGTAGCGCAGGCCGTCCTCGTTGAGGATGCGGAAATCGTCCAGAACGATGGCATTGTCCAGGCTCCCGCCCAGCGCCAGCTGGCGCTCGCGCAGCATCTCTATGTCGCGCATGAAGCCGAAGGTGCGCGCGCGGCTCACCTCTTTCACAAATGAAGTGGTGGAAAAATCCAGTTCCGCTGTCTGCACCCCGTTGCTGAAGATCGGGTGCTTGAAGTCGATGGAAAATCCCACCTTGAAGCCGTCGAACGGCTCGAAGCGGGCCCATTTGTCCCCCTCGCTCACCTCGACCGAGCGCCGTATGCGGATGAACTTCTTCGGCGCCTCCTGCTCCACGATGCCCGCCGACTGGATCAGGAACACGAAGGGGCCGGCGCTGCCGTCCATAATCGGCACCTCGGCGGCGCTCACGTCCACGTAGAGATTGTCGATGCCCAGACCGGCCACGGCAGAGAGCAGGTGCTCCACGGTGGATACCCGTACGGGACCGTCCACCAGGGTGGTGGAGAGCCGGGTATCGCCCACGTTGTCCGGGCTCGCCTTGATCTCCACGGGGGGATCCAGATCCATGCGTCGAAACACCACCCCGGTGTCCACGGGGGCCGGGCGAAGCATCACATAGACCTTCTCGCCGGTGTGAAGTCCGACGCCGGTGGCTCGGATGCTGTTCTTGAGCGTACGCTGTTTGATCAACGCGGGATTCCCCTCTGATTCGGAAACGCCGAATCCAGACATGCAGGTTCCGGGCCACGCCTTCTGTCGGGCGCGGATTGGGCCGGAGATGCAAAAAACCGCAACATTATGGCACCAAGCGGCCACAAATGCATGTTTTTAGTGCACATGCATCCCCACGGGCCGATTTTCCCGGCGAACGGCGCTGCCGCCGGCCTTCCCGTCAGTCCGCCTGCTTGCGGAGAAAGGCGGGGATGTCCAGGTACTCCATGTTCAGGTGCCCGTTGACGTCCACCGCGGCGTTGCCCTGGTTCTTGCGGATCACCGTGGGCCGCTCCAGATGCCCGTAGTCCGGCTCGGCCTCCGGCGGGGCCTCCACCAGCTTCACCTTGGGCTTCTCCTGGGGCTGCGCCGCCACGGAGGCCCTGGCCGCCGGGACATTGCTGCCCAGGCCCGTGGCCACCAGCGTCACACGCAGTTCGTCGGTCATCTCGGGGTCGATGACGGTGCCCACCACCACGGTGGCGTCCTCGGAGGCAAATTCCTTGATGGCGTCGCCCACTTCCTCGAACTCGCCGATGGACATGTCCAGCCCGGCCGTGACGTTCACCAGGATGCCCCGGGCCCCGGCGATGTTCACGTCCTCGAGCAGCGGGCTGGCAATAGCCGCCTCCGCCGCCAGTCGGGCGCGATCCTGCCCGGAGGCGCTGCCGGTGCCCATCATGGCCATGCCCATCTCGGACATCACTGTACGCACGTCGGCGAAGTCCACGTTGATCAGTCCCGGCCTGGTGATCAGCTCGGCAATGCCCTGGACGGCGCCCAGCAGCACGTCGTTGGCCGCCTTGAAGGCGTCCAGCAGCGAGATGTTCTTGCCCAGCACCGTGAGCAGCTTCTCGTTGGGGATGGTGATGAGCGAATCCACGTACTTGGCCAGGTTCTCCATGCCGGCCTGGGAGACGGCCAGGCGCTTCTTGCCCTCGAACGGGAACGGCTTGGTGACCACCGCCACGGTGAGAATCCCCATATCCTTGGCGATCTGCGCCACCACGGGCGCGCCGCCGGTGCCGGTGCCGCCGCCCATGCCGGCAGTGATGAAGACCATGTCGGCCCCCTCGATCACCTCGGCGATGCGGTCACGGTCCTCCAGCGCAGCCTCGCGTCCGATGATCGGATCGGCACCGGCACCCAGCCCCTTGGTGATATGTCCGCCCAGTTGCAGGAGCGTCTTGGCCGTGTGGTTTTTCAGCGCCTGCGCATCGGTGTTGGCGCAGACGAAATCCACGCCCTCGATGCTGGCGTTGACCATGTGCTGAACGGCGTTGCCGCCGCCACCACCGACGCCGATGACCTTGATCACGGCGTTCTGCGGAAAGGTATCCATCAGTTCAAACATTGTCATGCCTCCTCAACGCTTCGGTTGATCTGATTCGTGAAACAAAATCGGTCTTGTTGTTTTTCCAGGGGCCCGGCCTGCACCCGGCCCGAATCCCCAAGCCCTGAAATCTGTTCGCCCACCCCGCTCGCACTTCACAATTCGCACTTCCCACTTGCTCAAAAGTTGCCCTGAAACCAGCCCTTCATGCGCTTCCAGACGGCCTGGAGGTTGTTCATCTGGCGGCTCTCGACGCCGCGGCCCGCGCGGCTCTGGTGGCCGAACAGCAGCAGACCCACGCCGGTTGAATGAATGGGGTTTCTGACCACGTCCACCAGACCGCTCACGTGCTGCGGCAGACCCATGCGCACGGGCATGTGGAAGACCTCCTCGGCGAGGTCGATGACACCTTCCATCTTTGACGAGCCGCCCGTGAGCACCACGCCCGCGGCCACCAGTTCCTCGCAACCGGAGCGGCGCAGTTCCGCCTGCACCAGGGAGAGGAGTTCCTCGTACCTGGGCTCCACCACACCGGCCAGCGTCTGGCGTGACAGGCGCTTGGGCGCGCGGTCGCCGACGCTGGGCACCTCGATGGTGTCGTCGGGGTTGGCGAGCTGGCGCAGCGCGCAGGCGTACTTGATCTTGATGTCCTCTGCGTACTGGGTGGGTGTGCGCAGGGCCACGGCGATGTCGTTGGTCACCTGGTCGCCGGCGATGGGAATGACCGCCGTGTGGCG
Organism: Thioalkalivibrio denitrificans; assembly: GCF_002000365.1. GTDB lineage: Bacteria > Pseudomonadota > Gammaproteobacteria > Ectothiorhodospirales > Ectothiorhodospiraceae > Thioalkalivibrio_A > Thioalkalivibrio_A denitrificans. The sequence continues at coordinate 3,021 of NZ_MVBK01000027.1, forward strand.
GATGGCGCCGTCGGTGAACACGGCGATGTCGGTGGTGCCGCCGCCGACGTCCACCAGGCAGACGCCCAGTTCCTTCTCGTCCTCGGTCAGCACGGCATGGCTGGAGGCCATCTGTTCGAGAATGATGTCATCCACCTCCAGCCCGCAGCGGCGCACGCACTTGACGATGTTCTGCGCGGCGGACACCGCACCGGTGACCAGATGCACCTTGGCCTCCAGGCGCACGCCGGACATGCCCACCGGTTCGCGGATGCCTTCCTGCTCGTCGATGATGAATTCCTGGGGCAGGATATGCAGGATGCGCTGATCCGCCGGGATGGCCACGGCGCGCGCCGCGTCGATGACGCGATCCACGTCTGCAGCGGTGACCTCCTTGTCCTTGATGGCCACCACGCCGGTGGAGTTGAGGCTCTTCACGTGGCTGCCGGCGATCCCGGTGAACACGGAATGGATCTGACAGCCGGCCATCAGCTCGGCCTCCTCCACGGCCCGCTGGATGGACTGCACGGTGGACTCGATATTGACCACCACGCCCTTCTTGAGACCCCGGGAGGGATGGGAGCCGATACCGATGATCTCGATCTGGCCATCTTCGTTGATCTCGCCCACGATGGCCTCGACCTTGGACGTACCGATATCCAGGCCCACAATCATTCCCTTATCGGATCGCTTCGACATAGCGCCTCTCTTTATCCTCATCCTCACGGTCGTTCAGTGCGTCACCCGGGCCGGTTCGTCCCAGGCCACGGCGATGCCGTTGGTGTATCTCAGGTCCATGGTGCGGATCGCTTCGTCCCGGTGAGCCGCCACCCGCGGGTAGACCCGCAGCAGCCGCTCCAGGTGATCCGCACCGGTGTCGCGCCCCATGAGGATCCGCGCGCCGTCCGCCAGTTCGATTCGCCAGGCCTGACGGGCGTCCTCGCGCACGCCGGTCACTTCCAGACCCACGTCCGCCAGCCGGGCCTGCACGCTCAGGTACCGGCGCATGAGCGTGCGCTGACGCCCCGCGCCGCCCGCCAGCTCCGGCAGCCCCTGGGGCAACGTCTGTGGCGACGGCTCGAACACGTCGCCGAAACGGTTCACCAGCCCGCTGTCACCCCAGCGCGCCACCGGCACCTGCTCGGTGACACCCACGATCAACGTGTCGGGCCATTGCCGGCGCACGCTGATGCCGTACACCCAGGGAAGCTCCATGGCAGCGCGTTCCACCGCCCCGATGTCCACGCTGAAGAAGCCGCCGGTCACGTGAGGCGCCAGCACCTCTTCCAGTTCACCCCGGTCGATATGGCGCAGCTCGCCCTCGATCAGGACCGAACGGATGGGCAGCGTGTCGGGCTGCATCGCCCGGTCCACGCCCGCCGCGATGGCGCCCGCGCTCACCACGAGCACGCCTCCCCAGAAGAGCAGGCGAAGCGTGCGGCGCAGCCGCAGCCCCTGCCACCAGGGCGCCGGTCTGCCGCTCTGCTTGCGCCTGGCCATGGCATCCCGCTTCGCCACGTCATTGCCGCTCCCCGTGATCGAGGGTCTGCGCAAGAATGCGCAGCACCAGTTCCTCGAAGTCGATGCCCGCCGCCTTCGCGGCCATGGGCACCAGGCTGTGATCAGTCATGCCGGGCACCGTGTTCACCTCGATCAGCCACGCAACGCCGACCCGGTCCAACATGAGATCCACACGGCCCCACCCGGAAGCGCCCACGGCATCGAAGGCCTGCTTTGCCAGAGCGCGCAGGCGCTGCTCGACCGCGTCGTCCAGTTCGCTGGGGCAGTGGTAACGGGTGGTGTCCGACTTGTACTTGGCCTCGAAGTCGTAGAACGCCCGGGGCGTCTCCAGGCGGATCAGCGGCAGCACCTCGTCGCCCAGGATCGCCGCCGTGAACTCGTCCCCGGCCACCCAGCGCTCGGCAAACACGGCGCCGCCGCAGGTCGCCGCCTGTTCGTAGGCCGCCGGCAGGTCATCCAGTGATTCGACCCGGGTCATGCCGATGCTCGAACCCTCCAGGGCGGGCTTGACGATCAGCGGCATGCCCAGTCCGGAGGTCACGGCGGACCAGTCGGCGTCGCGATTCAGCACCTGGTAGTCGGGCGTGGGCATGCCGGCGCCGCGCCAGAGGCGCTTGGTGACCAGCTTGTCCATGGCGATGGCCGAACCCATGACGCCGCTGCCGGTGTAGGGCAGGCCGATGAGCTCCAGGGCCCCCTGGATGACCCCGTCCTCGCCGCCGCGACCGTGCAGTACGATGAACGCGCGCTGGTAGCGCCCCTGCTGCAGTTCGCCGATCACATCCCGACCCGCATCCACGCCGTGGGCATCCACACCGGCACGCTGCAAAGCCTCGAGCACGGCGCGCCCGCTCAGGAGCGAGATCTCACGTTCGGCCGACCAGCCGCCCATGAGCACTGCCACCTTGCCGAAGTCCGCGGGATTCATCGCCCGCCCTCCCCGGAACTCGCGGCCGCCTCGCCCACGATGCGCACCTCGGGCTCCAGGCGCACACCGAAGCGCGCCTCGACCTGCGCCTGTACGTGAAGGATCAGGGCTTCCAGGTCGGCCGCCGTGGCGTCGCCGGTATTGATGATGAAATTGGCGTGCTTCTCGGACACCTGTGCGCCGCCGAGACGGAAACCCTTGAGGCCGGCTGCCTCGACCAGGCGCCCGGCATGATCGCCCTGCGGATTGCGGAACACCGAACCGCAACTGGCGACACCCGTGGGCTGGGTCTCCGCGCGCTGTGCCAGGAGTTCGCGTATACGCGCCTTGCTCGCGGCGCCGTCACCGGGCGTCAGCTTGAGCGTCGCGGCCACGAACCACTCCTCCATGGGCGTGATCACGCTGCGATAGCCCACCTCGTAGCGGTCGGCGTCGCGCAGGTGCCGACGACCGGTGCGGTCCACGGTCTCCACGGTCTCCACGCAGGACCAGGTCTCGCCGCCCCAGGCGCCCGCGTTCATCGCCAGGGCGCCGCCCATGGTGCCCGGGATGCCGGCCAGGAACTCGGCACCGGTGAGGTCGTTGTCCGCGCAGAAACGGGCCACCTTGGCGCAGGCCACGCCGGCCTCGGCGCGCACCCGATCGCCCGGCAGGCGTTCCAGTCCGGTGAGGGCGCCGGACAGGGCGATCACCGTGCCGCGCACGCCGCCGTCGCGCACCAGCAGATTGCTGCCCAGCCCGAGCCACAGCAGCGGCTCGCTCTTGGGCAGCGTCGACAGGAACAGGGTCAGGTCGTCCAGGTCGGCAGGGCGGTAGAAATGCTCGGCCGGTCCGCCCACCCGCCAGGAGTTGTAGCGGGCCAGGGATTCATTCTCGAGCAGCTCCCCGCGCAGGGCTTGCAGGTTTTCTGCGGTCATCATGGATGCTCCTCCCCGGATACTCGGGCCAGGGCGGCGGGCAGCGAGGCGGCCAGTCCGCCCACGTTGCCGGCTCCCTGGGTCAGCAGGACATCCCCATCACGCAGCACGCCCTGCAGCGTGTCCACGAAGCGCTCCGGGGAATCGACGAAGACGGGATCAACGCGGCCGCGGGCACGAATGGCACGGGCCAGGGTGCGGCCGTCCGCACCGTGGATCGGCGCCTCGCCGGCCGGATACACGTCCAGCAGCACCAGGGCATCGGGCTCGGACAGGACCTCGGCGAAATCCTCGAACAGATCCCGGGTGCGCGTGTAGCGGTGCGGCTGGAAGGCCAGGACCAACCGCCGGCCGGGCCAGGCATCGCGCGCCGCGGCCAGCGTGGCGGCGATCTCGGTGGGGTGATGGCCATAGTCGTCCACCAGGGTGACGGTGCCGACGCCGGTGGCGATGTCCCCGTACACCTGGAAGCGCCGCCCGATGCCCTGGAAGTGGACCAGGCCGCGCTGGATGGCCTCGTCGGCGACACCCAGTTCGAACGCCACGGCCACGGCGGCCAAAGCATTGAGCACGTTGTGGCGGCCCGGCAGGTTCAGCGTCACTGCAAGCGGTGCCGTGCGCCCCGGCAGGGCGATGTCGAATTGCGTGCGCGTGCCTTCGGCCTTGAGGTTGCGGGCGGTCACGTCCGCGGCCGTATCGATGCCGTAGGTCAGCGTGGGCCGGCCCACCTCGGTGAGCATGGCCGCGATATGGCGGTCGTTCACACACAGTACCGCCAGCCCGTAGAAAGGCAGGTGGTGCAGGAACTCCAGGAACGTGCTGCGCAGCTTTGCGAAATCCCCCTGGTAGGTGGCCAGATGATCCGCGTCGATATTGGTGACCACGGCGATCATGGGCTGGAGGTGCAGAAAAGACGCATCGCTCTCGTCTGCCTCGGCCACAAGGTACGGGCTCTGGCCCAGGCGCGAGTGGCTCGCGGTGCTGTTCAACCGACCACCGATCACGAAGGTGGGGTCCAACCCGCCTTCGGCCAGCAGGCTCGCCACCAGGCTGGTGGTGGTGGTCTTGCCGTGGGTACCGGCCACCGCGATGCCGTAACGAAAGCGCATCAGCTCCGCCAGCATCTCCGCACGGCGCACCACCGGAATACGCGCGGCCAGGGCGGCCCTGAGTTCGGGGTTGTTCGCATCGATGGCGCTGGAGACCACCAGCACGTCGGCGTCGCGCACGTGGTCCGCTTCGTGGCCGCGGGACACCGTCAGCCCCAGGCCTTCCAGGCGTCGGGTCATGGCATTCTCGGCAATGTCGGATCCGCTCACCTGGTAGCCCAGGTTGGCCAGCACCTCGGCGATGCCGCCCATGCCCGATCCGCCGATGCCCACGAAGTGGATGCGCCGGATGCGCCGCATGGGGACGTTCATGCCTGTCACCGGAGTACTCATGCGCCCCGCTCCACGATGACGTCCAGGCAGTGACGTGCGACCGCTTCCGTGGCGTCGGGCATGGCCAGGGCGCGTGCCGCCTCGGCCATGGCCAGGGCACGGGTCCGGTCCATCACGGAAAGCTCCGCGGCGAGGCGCTTGGCGTCGAACTCCGCGGAGGGGATCAGCACGGCCGCGCCGGCCCGGGTGAGGTACCGGGCATTGACGGTCTGGTGGTCGTCCACCGCATGGGGGAAGGGCACCAGGATCGCCCCCAGGCCGGCCGCCGCCAGTTCCGACACCGTCAGCGCGCCTGCACGGCACACCACCACGTCCGCCCAGGCGTAGGCAGCAGGCATATCCTCGATGAAGGCGGTGATCTCGGCCTCCACGCCGGCCTTGACGTAGGCCCGACGGGCCTGGTCCAGGGTGCGCTCGCCGGCCTGGTGTCGCACCAGCGGACGGACCTCCGCGGGCAGGCGGGCCAGGGCGGCCGGCACGGTCTCGTTCAGGGCCAGTGCACCCAGGCTGCCCCCCAGCACCAGCAGACGCACGGGGCCTTCGCGGCCCAGGAAACGCAGGTCCGGCGCCAGCAGCGCACTGATCTTCGTCCGGACCGGGTTGCCCGTGTGGTGGGCACCCACCTTCTCCGGGAAGGTCCCGGGGAAGGCCTCCAGCACGCGCTCCGCCACCCGGGCGAGCCAGCGGTTTGTCAGCCCCGCCACGGCGTTCTGCTCGTGGATCACCAGGGGGATATTGAGCGCCGAGGCGATCAGGCCGCCCGGCCCCGAAGCGAACCCCCCCATGCCCAGGACCATCCGGGGCTTGAGCCGCATCAGCAGCCCGAGCGCCGCCCACAGGGCGATGCCCAGGCGCCAGGGGGCCAGCAGCCAGTTGACGATGCCCTTGCCGCGCAGGCCCGCCACCGGCAGCGTGTGCAGGGCGAACCCCGCGGCCGGCACGACGCGCGATTCCAGTCCGGCACGCGTGCCCAGCCATTGCACCTCCTCGCCCTCGCCGCGCAGGAACTCGGCCACTGCAAGGCCCGGAAAGACGTGCCCGCCCGTGCCTCCGGCCATGATGAGGATGGGACGCTCGCTCATGAGGCGCTCCTCGCCCGCAACGGGCGGCTGCCGCGCAGGGCGCCGGTCTCCACGGTCTCGCGGTGCACCCGCAGGAGGAGGCCCACCGCCGCGCAGCTCACCAGCATGGAGCTGCCGCCGTAGCTCATGAACGGCAGGGTCAGTCCCTTGGTGGGCAGCAGGCCCATGTTCACGCCCATGTTCACGAAGGCCTGCAGGCTGATCCACACGCCGATCCCGTAGGCCAGATAGGCGCCGAAGGTGTGGCCGGCCGCCTCGGCCGCCCGGGCAATGGCAAAGCTGCGCCAGAGGAACAGGCCGAACAGGAGCACCACCACGGTGACGCCGGCCAGACCCAGTTCCTCGGCCAGCACCGCAAACAGGAAATCGTTGTGCGCCTCGGGCAGGTAAAAGAGCTTCTGCACGCTGGCGCCGAGCCCCGCCCCGAACCAGGATCCGCTGCCGATCGCGATGAGCGACTGGGTGAGCTGGAAGCCACTGTTGAAGGGATCGGTCCAGGGGTCCACGAACGCCGTCAGGCGGGCCATGCGATACGGGGTGGTCACCGCCAGCGCCACAAGGGCCACGCCCACGGTGCCCAGCAGCAGCGCGAACTGCCAGAGCCTTGCACCGCCCAGGAACAGCAGCGTCAGGCCGATGGCCATGAGCACCACCGCCGCGCCGAAATCCGGCTGTGCGAGCAGGAGCACGGCCACGCCTCCCAGCACCAGCATGGGGCGCAGGAAACCGGAGAATTGCTCGCGCACCGCGCGGCCGTGGCGGCACAGATAGCCGGCCATGTACAGGGTGATGAGCAGTTTCACCACCTCGGACACCTGCAGGTTGAACAGACCCAGGCTGAGCCAGCGGGTGGAGCCGTTGACGGTGATCCCCACTCCGGGGATGAGCAGCACCGCCAGAAGCACGAAGGTGAGCGCCAGCAGCAGGGCCGTGGCCGCCAGCCAGTAGGCCAGCCGGATGCGGTACATGAGCGCCGCTGCCGCCAGACCGAGCAGCACGTACAGCGCCTGGCGGTAGAGGAAGTAAAAGGGATTGTCCATGTGGCGCTCGGCGATGCCCACGGAGGCCGAGGCCACCATCACCAGCCCGATCCCGAGCAGGGCCGCCACGCACACCACCAGCGTGAGATCGAGACGCTGCGCCAGCTGCACCCGCAGCTGCTCGGCGGCGTCCCGGCTCGCCTGGATGTCCACGGCGCTCACTGGGCCAGCTCCTGCACCGCGGCCATGAAGACCTCGCCCCGGTGCTGGTAGTTGTCGAACATGTCCAGGCTCGCGCAGGCGGGCGAGAGCAGCACGCTGTCTCCGGTCTGCGCGAGCCGCGCGGCCTCCGCCACCGCCGAGGTCATGTCGGGCACGGACACCACGGGCACCGTGTCACCCAGCGCACGTTGGATCACCGGTGCATCCTCGCCCAGCAACACCACGGCGCGAGCCCTGCCGGCAACCGCGTCGCGCAGAGCTGTGAAGTCCTGGCCCTTGCCCTGGCCGCCGGCAATCAGGACCACCGGGCCCGGAAAACCGGCCAGCGCTGCCAGCGTGGCACCCAGGTTGGTGCCTTTGGAGTCGTTGTACCAGGAGACCCCGCCGATGCGCGCCACCCACTGGCAGCGGTGCGGCAAGCCCTGAAACGCCATTAGCGCTTCCACCATGGCCTGGCGCGGCAGGCCCGCCGCCTCGCCCAAGGCCAGTGCCGCCAGCGCATTGGCGGTGTTGTGCCGCCCGGGGATCCGCAGTCGGGACTCGGCGATCCAGGGGATGTCGCCGCAGGCGAGCCACGCCTCTCCGTCGCGCGTGACCAGGCCCCATTCCCCGGGACCCGGCTCGCCGAGGCCAAAGCTCACGCGCCGTTCGCCGCCGGCCATGGCCGCCACCACCGGGTCATCCCGGTTGATGACGGCGGTTGCGGCGCGGGCGAGGATGCGGGCCTTGGCGGCGGCATAGGCGTTCAGGTCGTCGTAGCGGTCCAGGTGGTCCGCCGAAAGATTCAGCACGGCGGCGGCCACCGGCGACAGACTCTCCGTGGTTTCCAGCTGAAAGCTGGACAGCTCCAGCACGTAGAGCGCCGGTTCGGGGTCGGTGAGCAGATCCAGCGCGGGCGTGCCGATGTTGCCGCCCACGCCAACACTCATCCCGGCGGCGCGCGCCATCTCGCCCACCAGCGCGGTGACCGTGCTCTTGCCGTTGGAGCCGGTGATGGCCACCACGGGGGCCGTGACGATGCGCACGAACAGCTCGATGTCGCCCACGATCTCGGCACCGGCCTCCCGGGCCGCCGCCACGGCGGGCTCGCGCACGCTCAGCCCCGGGCTCACCACGAGACGGCGAGCGCCCTTGAACAGCTCGATGTCAAAGGGACCCGTGTGCACCGGCACGCCCGGGGCCAGCGCCCGCAGTTGCGCGAGACCCGGCGGTTCGGCACGGCTGTCGGCCACCCGAAACGGCGCGCCGCGCGCCAGCAGATGGCGCGCCACCGAAAGTCCCGTTGTGCCCAGTCCCACGATCAATGTCTCAACCGTCCTGCTCATGTCATGTTTCAGCGTGCTGTGTCATAGCCGGCGTCCGCCCGGTGAGATATGCGGGCTAGCGCAGCTTCAGGGTGGCCAGGCCCACCAGCACCAGAATCACCGTGATGATCCAGAAGCGCACGATGACCCGCGGCTCGGGCCAGCCCTTGAGTTCGAAGTGGTGATGCAGCGGCGCCATGCGAAAGATGCGCCGACCGGTGAGCTTGTAGGAGACCACCTGCAGGATCACCGACAGGGTCTCCACCACGAACACGCCACCCATGATCACCAGCACGATCTCCTGGCGGGTGACGATGGCCAGCACCCCGAGTGCGGCGCCCAGGGCGAGCGCGCCCACGTCGCCCATGAATACCTGTGCCGGGTAGGCGTTGAACCACAGGAAGCCAAGTCCGGCACCGACAAGTGCGCCGGTGAACACCACCAGTTCACCCACGCCGGGCACCGAAGGGATGCCCAGGTAGTCGGCGAACACGGCATGGCCGGCGGCGTAGGCAAACACGCCCAGCGCGCCACCCACCAGCACCGTGGGCAGGATCGCCAGCCCGTCGAGGCCGTCGGTGAGATTCACCGCGTTGCTGGTGCCGACGATCACGAACCAGGCAAGGAGAATGAACCAGGGCCCCAGTTCAATGGCCACGTCCTTGAACACGGGCACGAAGAGGGTCGTCTCCACCGGCGTCTGGGCGGAGTAGTAGAGCAGCAGGGCAATGGCGAAGCCCACCAACGACTGCCAGAAGAACTTGTGCCTCGCCGAGAGGCCCCTGGCATTGCCATAGCGCAGCTTGCGGTAGTCGTCGACCCCGCCGATCAGGCCGAACAGCAGCGTGGCCATGAGCACGATCCACACGAAGCGGTTGCCCAGGTCGCTCCACAACAGCGTGCTCACCGCCACGGCGACGAGAATGAGGGAACCGCCCATGGTGGGCGTGCCGGCCTTCGTCAGGTGGGTGCGCGGGCCGTCGTGACGCACCTGCTGGCCGACCTTGTAAAGGCTCAGCCGGCGGATCATGGCGGGGCCCACCAGGAAAGCGATCAGCAGCGCCGTGAGCACGCCCAGGATGCCGCGCAGGGTGAGGTACTGGAATACCGCAAACCCCCGGTAATACTGCGTCAGGAATTCAGCGAGACTCAGCAGCATGGGTGGCTCCCCCGGCATCGTGATTCTTGTGGTGATTGCCGGCCTGCAGGGCCTGGACCACCCGCTCCATGCGCTGGCTGCGCGAACCCTTGACCAGTACCGTCATGGAGGGATTCAGCATCGGGCGCAGTGCGTCGATGAGTGCCGCGCATTCCCCGAAGTGACGCGCCCCCTCTCCGTAGGCCTGCACTGCATGGGCGGTGAGCGGGCCGGTGGCAAGAAGGTGCTCGATGCCCAGTTCCCGCGCACGCCGCCCTACGTGGGCATGCAGTTGCTCGGCCTCGTCGCCGAGTTCTCCCATGTCCCCGAGCACCAGGCAGCGCTCGCCGGGGCTGGCCGCGAGCACATCCAGCGCGGCCAGCGTGGAGGCGGGGTTGGCGTTGTAGCTGTCATCCAGCAACAGCGCCCCGTCCAGTCCCGGACGCGGCGTGAGTCGGCCGCTCACCGGATGCACCCGCATCAGGCCGCGCAGGATCGCGCCCACCGGGATGTCCGCCGCCGTTGCCGCGGCAGCGGCGGCCAGCGCGTTCATGGCGTTGTGCCGGCCGGGGAAGGCCAGCGACAGGTGATGGTCCGTATCGCCCAGACGGATGGCCAGGTGGGCGGGCGCGGTCCAGGTGCCGGTGATGTCGGCAGGCTGTTCCAGCCCGAACGTGATGATGCGGTGGCCCGTATTCAGTGAGCGCCAGTACTCGGCATACGGATCGTCGGCGTTGATCACGGCCGTGCCGGTCCTGCTCAATCCGCGGAAGATCTCGCCCTTTGCCCGAGCCACACCCTCGATGCTGCCGAAACCCTCCAGGTGGGCGGGCCCCGCGTTAGTGATCAGTGCGACGTCGGGTTTTGCGAGATCCGTGAGATAGGCGATCTCACCTGCATGGTTGGCGCCCATTTCCACCACGGCGTGCCGGTGGTTGCGCGCCAGTTCCAGCAAGGTGAGGGGCACGCCGATATCGTTGTTGAGGTTGCCCCGGGTGGCGAGCACCGGCCCGTGTTCGCGCGCGATGGCGGCGAGCATCTCCTTGACGGTGGTCTTGCCATTGCTGCCGGTCAGCGCGATGACCGTCACCGGCAGCTCCCGGCGCCAGGCGCGCGCCAAGCGGCCCAGGGCGAGCCGGGTGTCGTCCACCACCACCTGGCCCAGGCTGGTGGACAGCGTGCGGCTGACCATCACGCCGGCGGCGGGCAGGGCGTCTTCCACAAAGGCGTGCCCGTCATGGTGCGCTCCCGCCAGGGCCACGAACAGCTGGCCGTGCTGCAGGCTGCGGGTATCGATGCTGACACCCTCCGCCACGCCGTCCGGACCTTCCAGTCGGCCGTCGACCATGCGGGCGATCTCGGACAGTGACAGGATCATCATGGCCCGCCCTCCACCAGGCTGCGCGCCAGCGCACGGTCGCTGAAGGGGCGCTGCTCATCGCCCACGATCTGCACCGTCTCGTGACCCTTACCGGCCAACAGCACCACGTCGCCGGCCGCGGCTTCCCGCCAGGCCGCCTCCACGGCTGCGCGGCGGTTGAGCTCGAGCTGCACCCGCTCCGGGTGCTCGAAGCCTCCCATCACCTCCCGGGCGATGGATTCGGGGTTCTCGTGCCGGGGGTTGTCGCTGGTGACCACCACCCGGTCCGCGTATTGCTCTGCGGCCCGGGCCATCAACGGGCGCTTGCCGGGGTCCCGGTCACCGCCGCAACCGAACACGCACCACAGGCGACCACCGCAGTGGGCCCGCAGGGCGTGCAGCACCTGGGCCAGCGCCGCAGGGGTGTGCGCATAATCCACCACGAGGGTGGCCCCGGAGCTGCCCGCGAAACGCTCCATGCGGCCGGGCACCGTGCGCACCCGCGACAGCCGGTCCAGGCCATCGGACAGGCTCACGCCCAGTTGCAGCAGGGTGGTCAGGGTGGCCAGCAGGTTGGAGACGTTGAAGTCCCCCAGCAGGCCCGCCTCCAGGCGTCCGTCGCCCCAGGGCGTGTGGACCCGGAACGAGAGGCCATCGGCATGAAAGTGGACGGCCGTGGCCAGCACGTGATCCAGCTGCGGATCGGCGGCCGGGCGTTGCGTGCCATAACCGAGCACGGCCACCCTTCCTGCGTGACGCTCGGCCAGCAGGCGACCGAAGGCATCGTCGAGATTGAGGATGGCCGCCTCGAGGCCGGGCCAATCGAACAGGCGTGCCTTGGCCGCGGCGTACGCGGCCTCGTCCACGTGATAGTCCAGGTGGTCGCGGCTCAGGTTGGTGAGTACGGCGATGTCCAGCGCCACGCCGTTGAGGCGTCCCTGCGCGAGGGCGTGGGAAGAGGCCTCCATCGCCGTGTGGCGCACACCGCGACCGCGCAGGTCCGCCAGGCACCGGTGCAGCGAAACCGCATCGGGGGTCGTGAAGCCGCTGTCGGTCAGGGTGCCGTAAACGCCGGCGCCAAGGGTTCCGATGACGCCGCAGCGGCCCGGTTCGGGGTCCAGGGCCTGTGCAAGAAACTGGGTCACCGATGTCTTGCCGTCGGTACCCGTCACGCCCACCAGCTTCATGGCCCGCGAGGGATGCCCGAAGAAGCGGTCCGCCACTTCGCCCAGGTACCGGGAGAGTTCGGGCAACGCCACGCACGGGATCTCCAGGTCTGTGGGCGGCCGAACGCCTTCCACAGGTTCCCACACCACGGCGACGGCGCCCCGGTCCCCGGCCTCACGGGCGTGGGCCAGACCGTGCGTGCGATGACCCGCCAGGGCAAAAAACACCGCGCCGGGCTGGGCCCGGCGACTGTCGATGCAGAGGTCCGTCACCCGGACATCCTGACCGGGCGGGACCGGTGCCAGCCCCTCAAGCAGGGCGGCCAGGCTCCATTCGGCGGGAGCGGATTGCATGGCCATCATACCGCCCCCTCCCCCGCCGACACCTGCTGCAACCCGGGCAGATCGTCCGGCGCGACGTCCAGCAGACGCAGGGCACCCTGCATGACGCGTGCGAACACCGGCGCGGCCACCTGGCCGCCGTAGTAGTCCTCGCCGGCGGGTTCGTCGATGGTCACCACCATGACCAGTCGCGGCGCGCTGGCCGGCGCCATGCCCGCAAACATCGATACGTAGCGGTCCTCCGCGTAGCCGCCGACACCGCTCTTGCGCACCGTGCCGGTCTTGCCGGCCACGCGGTAACTCTCCACGGCGGCGCGATGCCCGGTGCCCTCGCGCGAAACGGCCGTTTCCAGCATGCGACGGATCTGGCGCGCCGTGTCCGCCGACATGACCCGCTCGACGTCACGCGTTTGCTGACCCTGCACGAAACGCGGTGCCGGCATGACGCCGTCATTGGCCAGCGCGGCGTATGCCCGGGCCAGTTGCAGCGGCGTGACGGACAGCCCGTAACCGAAGGCCAGGGTGGCCTGATCCACCTCTCGCCAGTAGAAGAAGTCACGCAACAGGCCGGGGGCCTCGCCGGGCAGCCCGCTGCCGGTGCTGCGCCCCAGGCCGGCCCGGTGCAGGAGCCCCCACATCGCCTCCGGCTCCATGTCCAGGGCGAGCTTGGTGGCACCGATGTTGGATGACTTGGCGATCAGGGTGGCGAGATCGATACGCCCGTAGTCGCGAATGTCGCGGATGGTGTGGCGGCCCACCCGATACATCCCGGGCGCGGTGTCCAGCGTGATGTCGGGGCGCACCGCCCCGCTCTCCAGGGCCGCAGCCACCGTGAACGGCTTGATGGTCGAGCCCGGCTCGAACACGTCAGTGGCAGCGCGATTGCGCGAGGCCTCGACAACGAGACCGGCCCGGTTGTTGGGGTTGAAGGCCGGCTGGTTGGCCATGGCCAGGATATCGCCGTTGCGTGCGTCCATGATCACCAGGGATCCGCCTCGCGCGCCATGGGCCTGCACCGCCGCCTTGAGCTCCCGATAGGCCAGGTACTGGACCCGCTGGTCCAGCGTCAGGGTGACGTCCTTGCCGGGCCGCGCGGGCCGGATGTTCTCCACGTCGCGGATGACGCGCCCCAGGCGATCCCGCAGCACGCGCTTGGCTCCCGGCTCACCCGTAAGCCAGCGGTTCAGCGACAGTTCCAGTCCCTCCTGGCCCTGGTCATCGATGTTGGTAAAACCCAGCACGTGTGCCGCCACCTCGCCCATGGGGTAGTAGCGGCGAAACTCGCGCTGCAGTGCCACGCCCGGCACACCCAGCGCCTGGACGCGGGCGGCCACGTCCGGGTTCACGTGGCGGCGCAGGTATACGAACTCCCGCGTGGCGCGCTCGCTGAGCCGGCGATGGAGTTCGCGGTGGTCGGCACCCAGCACGGCGGCGAGCTCGCGCAAGCGCTCCGGGCTTTGCAGCGTCTCCCGGGGATTGGCCCAGACGGAATCCACCGGCGTACTCACGGCCAGGGGCTCGCCGTTGCGGTCCAGCAACATGCCCCGGTGAGCCGGGATGGAGACCACGCGCAGGTGGCGGGCATCCCCCTCTCCGCGCAGGAAGTCCTGTTTGAGGATCTGCAGGTCAAAGGCGCGCGCGCCGAGCAGCACGAAGGCCAGGACGAAGAGCCCCAGCACCGCGTTGCGGCGAAATGCGCTGATGTTGTCCGGCGATTCCGGCATCGGTGCCTTCACTCCAGCAGGATCACGGTGGTGCGCGCGTCGGGAAGCGTCATCTCCAGGCGGCCGCGCGCCACCTCCTCAATGCGGCCGTGGGTGGCCCAGGTGCTCTGTTCCAATTGCAGCTGCCCCCACTCCACGTTCAACCGGTCCCTGATATCCAGCTCCTCCTGCAGCGCGATGAACAGACCGCGGCTGTGGTGCTTGCTGTAAACGACGCCCAGCGCCGACACGATCACGGCCAGGAACAATGCGGCAAGACCCGTCAGGCGCAGCGTCACGACAGACGCTCCGCCATCCGTAACACGGCGCTGCGCGCCCGCGGGTTCGCCTTCACTTCCTCCTCTGCGGGGCGCACGGCCCGCCCCACCAGTCGCAGCGTCTGGCCGCGGCGTCCCTCGCGCACGGGCAACCCCCGCGGCAGACGCTCGCCTTCGGCCTGCTCGCGCATGAAACGCTTCACCAGGCGGTCCTCGAGGGAGTGAAAGCTGATCACTGCCAACCGCCCGCCCGGCGCGAGCAGTGCGGGCAGCTGCGCAAGGCAGCGGCGCAGACTTTCGAGTTCGTCGTTGACGCGGATGCGAATGGCCTGGAAGGTACGCGTCGCCGGGTGCTTGTGGCGCTCACGGGAGGGCACCGCCGCGGCGACGATCTCCGCCAGCTGACCGGTCCGCTCGATGGGGGTGTCGCGCCGCGTTTCAACGATGCGACGGGCAATGCGACGCGCAAAGCGCTCCTCGCCGTATTCCTTCAGCACCTGCGCAATCTCCGCCTCCGGCGCATGGGCAAGCCAGGCAGCGGCCGACTCGCCGCTGTCCGGATCCATGCGCATGTCCAGGGGGCCGTCGGTCTGGAAGCTGAAACCGCGGTTCGGGTCATCCAGCTGCGGCGAAGACACCCCAAGATCCAGCAGGACCCCGTCCAGCTTGCCGGTGACGCTCAGTCTGTCTGTTACCTGCTGCAGCATGTCGAATGAGCACCGCTCGAAGTGAAAGCGTCCGTCCGCGCCGAAGCGCCTGTGCGCCTCAGCCGCCGCCTGCGGGTCCCGGTCCAGCGCGATCAGCCGGCCCCGCGGCCCGAGCCGCTCGAGAATCCGCCCGCTGTGCCCGCCCCGTCCGAAGGTGGCATCCACGTAAGTGCCGTCGGGCCTCACGGCCAGCGCCTCGACGGCCTCCTCCAGCAATACCGGGCGATGACCCTCGGGCTCCGGGTCCGTGCCCCCGGTCACAGGGAGAGGCTCTCCAGTGCCGCGCTCAGATCGCCGGCCTCGTCCTCCTCCCGGAACCAGGCCTCGCGGCGCTGCGTCCAGGTGTCCTCGTCCCAGAGCTCGAACTTGTTGCCCTGCCCCACCAGCACGGCCCGCTTGTCCAGGGAGGCGTACTCGCGCAGCGGCGTGGGCAGCAGGATGCGGCCCTGCCCATCCAGATCGCACTCGGTGGCATGCCCCACCAGCAGGCGCTGCAGGCGGCGCACCTGGCGGTCCATGTTGGGGCGGGACATGAGGGCCTGCTCGATGCGTTCCCATTCGGGCTGGGGATAGACAAGGAGACAGCCGTCGCGGTCGACGGTGATGACCAGCCGACCTTCACAGGTATCCATCAGGCGATCGCGATACCGGGACGGCATGGCCATGCGCCCCTTGGCATCCAGGTTGAGATTGGTCACGCCTCGAAACACGCCCGGCCCTCTTGGGAGGGAAAACCACTTTCCCCCACCATTCCCCACATTTCTACACTATAGGTACGCGTTCCGCGTGGTGTCAAGGAAAATCAGGGCCAGTGGCGCAAGAATTGTGCTTGTGTCACAAAGACTTAGCCATGGCTTCTGAGAGTCGGAGAACAGAGGGCCCGGGACATTTCAAACAGGGGATTTAAGTTCACGGAGTTGAGGGCTACACCTCACAAGTCACTTTAAGTTTCGGGGAAGCCTGTCATGCCCGTGACGGGGTCCGGTTGTCGGGTACACGAGACACCCGCCCCGGGTGAATGAGGCGCAAAGTGGTGAAGGAAAGACGCCCCGGGATATGTCCCGGGGCGCCGGATCGGGGGAGCCGGCCTGTAAGCCGGGTTCTGTCGGGGACAGTCATTCATCTGGGACGCGCGTCACCGCGCGCCTCGTGCAGCCTACCCGGGTGCGGTGCGGGCCACACCAATGCACCCCTATTTGGCCTTGCTCCGGGTGGGGTTTACCGTGCCGCGGCATGTTGCCATCCGCGCGGTGCGCTCTTACCGCACCTTTTCACCCTTGCCTGATCCGGAGCTTGCGCCCCGGCCATCGGCGGTCTGTTTTCTGTGGCACTTTCCGTCGGCTCGCGCCGCCCAGGCGTTACCTGGCACCCTGCCCTGCGGAGCCCGGACTTTCCTCCACGATGCAGGCATCGCAGCGACTGTCCGGCCGACTCCGGGGGGTTAGACTACGCGGGATACTGAAAGTTACAAGGGGAAGTTGGAATTGGGAATTGGGAATTGGGAATTGGGAAGTGGGAAGTGGGAAGTGGGAAAGGGTGGACCCCAGCTCCGGTGCCTGACGCCCGTAATCCGGGTAACTGTTGAGTGCGGTCCCTCGACGCAAAGACGCCATGACGCAAAGGGGGCGAATCAGGAATGCCTGAGACAGGGTTACAGCTTGGTGCGTCCACACTTGAAAAGTCCACGCACATGGTTACACTTGCGAGTGTAACTTTATCGGATCAATTGCCATGCGCGCCACCACAAAGGATCTCAGACTGCATACCGCCGAAATCCTCGCGGCTACGGATCGCGGAGAGCAGGTGATCATCACCTACCGTGGCAAGGGGCGGGCACTGCTCACGCGCTGGCGCGATGAGACCGGGCGCACCCGATCACGCGCACGCAATCCCGCCTTCGGACTCTGGCAGGATCGTGACGAGGACGTTGACAAGCAGGTGCGACGCCTTCGTAAGCGGAGGAAACTGCCTTGATTCTGGTGGACACGGACGTCCTGATCTGGAACCTTCGCGGCAATCCAGAGGCCGCCGAAGTGCTCGACGCCCTGCCCGGCTTCGCCCTCTCGGCCGTCACCTATATGGAACTGGTCCAGGGCACGCGAGACAAGAATGAACTCAAGGTACTGCGGCAGGCGCTCCACTTCTGGCACGCCCACATCATCCATATCGACGAAACCATCTCGGCCCGCGCCACCTTTCTGGTGGAACAGCACACGCTGGCCAACTCGATGCAGCTTGCCGATGCGCTCATCGCCGCGACCGCACTCGAACACGGCCTGGATCTGCTCACTGCCAACGACAAGCACTATCGCCCCGTGGACGAACTGACCGTTAGGGTCTTTCGACCCTAACCCGCATATCGCACTGGGTGGACGGGCGCCTCTCCCATCGTATAGATTCGTGATAAACGCGGTGGAGACGAGCCGGATCGCCGCACGATAAGGAGATCACATGCACATCGCACGCTATCTTTCGATTTTTTTCCTCCTTCTGTTCCCTGGACTGCCTCCCGCTCATGCGGAGCCACTGTGTGACCATGCCTACTGTTACACGGTGGCGGAGCGAACAGAACTCCTCGCTGAACCCGCGTCCGGAATCAGGCTGGACATTGCCGGCTTCCATGTTTCCGTCCCCCCTCCCGAGCGGATCGTTGCAGATGGCGAGACGCTCTACCTTCACCTCGGTAATGACGCAGTTCTTGTCATCGGTCCGGAACGCCTTCCGCAGCTCCGGGATGCCGGCGTCACGATAGTGCCTAACCAGATTCCCAAAATGATCTTTCTGAAAACACCGGAGGACGCCGCTTTCCTGACACAGGAAGACGAAAAGGTGTGGCGTTTTGCCCTGTCCCTGAAGCGATACCATTTTGAGAATGCCAGCCACGCGCTGCACGTTCGGCATGCCGGGATCCACTATTTCCTTTCTGACGGGGATCTCGTGGGATTCAGCGGCCAAGCGCTCATCACCAGGACTGAACAAGAGGATTACTTTCTCCGCATTGACGCCCTGAACATGGACTTCCAAGGGTTCAAGCGTATCGTCTTGAGCGTTCACTGACTTGATTCAGCACACAAGAGGGAAGCACCCATGCTCACGGACCGAGAGAAAAGGGACGCCCGAATTGTCCTTGCCTATTTCTTTGGTCAGGAAGCGGCGGATTGGCCCGTCAACGACCGAGTGATTGAGAAACTTGGAGAGATGCTGATGCGCGAGAATACCTGCAGCGCCGCAATGAATCTGGTTCCAAGACCGGGCTTGGTCGACAAGGATTACATCAAGCGCCAGCTATCTGGGATCGCCCGCCGCATCCTGGCAGGCGACCATGCCTACCACATATGCAAACAGGCCGTCTCCTACGGCTGGAAACGTCGGATTCAGTTGGCAAGTCAGGGGCTTTAGCCCGCATATTTCACCAAGGATCGCGAATGATGGTNNCCAGAGGCCGCAAGCATCGCGATAGGCCGGCGGCGGAGGTACAAACCGTCACCACGGCATTTCCGCCAGATACGCCGATTTATGCCACTCATTCATAAGGTTACACGAAGCCGCGGGCCGCCTTGGTGAAATATGCGGGTTAGCCCGAATAGCCCACCAACAGTTCATAGGGCGGCCATGGGCCGCCCTATGAGTGGCGAATCTTTGCGTCTTTGCGCCTTTGCGTCGCAGTTCCTGCCTCTACCTTGTCAACTCACTCCCCCGACTTCAGACCCACCGCCCGCGCATACAACTGGTTTTTCCCCAGACCCGTGATCTCGGCGGCAAGCTTCGCCGCCTTCTTCACCGGCAGTTCGGCAAGCAGCAGACCGAGGATCCGTTCCGCCTCCGGTGTGACACCCTCCCCCGTCGGTTCGGGCGCGCCGGCCGTGAGCACCACGAACTCGCCCTTGCGGTGATCCTCGTTTTCGGCGAGCCAGTTGCACAGTTCATCGAGGCTGCCGCCCCGGATCTGCTCGAAGGTCTTGGTCAGTTCCCGGGCCACCACGGCGCGCCGATCTGCGCCAAGCGTCTCCCGCATGTCGGCAAGGCAGTCGGCGATGCGGTGGCTGGATTCATAGAAGATAAGGGTGCGCGGATCTTCGGCCAGGGCCTGGAGACGCTGGCGCCGTGCAGACGCCTTGGCAGGCAGGAAACCCTCGAACACGAAGCGGTCCGACGGGAGTCCGCTGATCGAGAGCGCGGCGATGGCAGCCACGGGGCCGGGCACGGGGGAGACGCGGATGCCCGCCTCCCGGGCGGCGACCACCAGCCGATATCCCGGGTCGCTGATGAGGGGCGTGCCGGCGTCCGAGACCAGCGCCACGGTGCCGCCGGCGCGCAGGCGCTCGATCAGGCCGGGCACCTGACGGGGCTCGTTGTGCTCGTGCAGGCTCACCTGGCGGGCGCTGATGCCGAAATGGCTCAGCAGGGCGCCGGTGCGCCGCGTGTCCTCGGCGGCCACCACGTCCACGGCGCCGAGGATCTCCAGCGCGCGCGGCGCGATGTCGCCCAGGTTGCCGATGGGCGTGGCGACCACGTACAGGATGCCCGGTTCAATTGACACACCCACCCCCCGTCAAGATACTGGCCCCCTGCCGGCTAGCAGGCTGTCCGCATGGTTCGCGCCCGGGCATCCCGGTGTGCGACTTGGATGCCGGAAATCCCATCGCCGGCGGCGCATACTTGTTATTGTGCCCGCAATGCATCGGCCGCAACATGTAATCTGGCTCGCCGCCGGTGCGCGCACGCCAGTACCACGAGACCAATTCCGATCATTTTCATGACCCAGACACTGTCCATTGCGCGGCTGCTGACCGCGCTGCTCACCGCCCTGATTCTGGCCGCCTGTGCACCGGCCCCCCGCCCCGTGGAGCCGCCGGATCCGTCCCGCGCCGTCGTCCTGGAACAGGAAGGCCGGCTCGTCGAGGCCGGACGCCTGTACCTGGAGCTGGCCGAGCGAGCCGAGGACCCGCAGCGTACGGAACTGCGGCTCAGGGGGGTGGACCTGCTGCTGGACAGCGAACCCGAACCCCAGGACGAGGAGCGCATCGAAGCGGTCCTGACCGAACTGTCCCCCATGGAGCTGCCGCCGGTGGAGGCAACTCGCGTCAGCCTCGCCACTGCCCGACTGGCCATGTGGCGCGGGCAACCCGCCGCCGCGCTTGAGGCATTGCCGGCGGACGTGGTCGGTGTGCCCGCTCACCTGGGACGTCAGGTGGAGGAAACACGCCTGAGCGCCTACCTGGCGCTCGACGACCTGGCAGGCGCCGTTCAGACCCATGTCCGCCTGGAAGCGTGGCAACCGGACGCCGAGGGCGTGGCCGCCAACCGGGCCGCCCTGTGGGATCGGATGCTGAGCCTGGAGCGGAGTACGCTCCTGCGCCTGGAGGGCGAGGTTCCAAGCCGCGCGGCGGCCGGCTGGCTGGCACTGGCCCGCGTCGCCCGAGGTACCGGGCCGATCCCCGAGGAACTCGATCGCGCGCTCGAGGAGTGGTCCCGTGCCTATCCCGACCACCCCGCCGCACCCGAAATGATTCGTCTGCTCCGGGAGCAGTGGGCGGCCCTGGGTCGATACCCTGACACCGTCGCCTTGCTGCTGCCCATGAGCGGGCGACTCTCCACGGTGGCCACCGCCGTGTACGAAGGGGTGATGGCCGCCTATTACAGTCTCCCGGTGGACGCCCGACCGGTGGTCAGACTCTATGACACCGGCGAACAGGCCGAGGCGGCATGGACCCTCTATCAACAGGCCGTGGACGACGGCGCGGATCTGGTCATCGGCCCGCTGGAGCGGCGCGCGGTCACTCTCTTTTCACGGGCGGAGATGCTGCCCGTACCCGTCCTGGCCCTGAATCATTCCTCGGATTCCGTTGCCCCCGAGCGCTTCTACCAGTACGGGCTGAATCCGGAGGACGAGGCCCGCCAGGCCGCCGAGCAGGCCGCCATCGAGGGTCACCTGCATGCGTTGGTTCTGGCGCCCCGCAACGACCTGGGGGAGCGCCTGAGCCGGACCTTTGCCGAGCGCTTCGAGGATCTGGGCGGCATGGTGCTCGCCACCGAGTTCTACTCGCCCCAGGCATCGGACTTTGCCGGACCCATCACCTTCGGCGTAGGCCTCACCGAGAGCCGCGGCCGCCATCGGCAGCTGCAGAGCGTGGTGCGCACGACGCTGGAGTTCGAGCCCCGACGCCGGCAGGATCTGGACATGGTGTTCATGGTGGGCTCTCCGCGGGAGGCGCGACTGCTGGCGCCCCAGCTGCGCTTTCACCGGGCGGGGGATCTCCCGGTGCTGAGCACTTCCCATGCCTACTCCGGCACGCGTGATGCGCGCGCGGACGAGGACCTGGACGGCGTTGTGCTCGCGGACATTCCCTGGGTGCTCGACGTCACCGTGGACGGCACACCGGACCGCGAGTCGCTGCTACCCGTGCTGTCCTCCTCCAGCCGCGCACTGCCACGGCTGGTGGCCATGGGCCACGACGCGCTGCGCCTGGTGCCCCTGCTCGAGCACCTGCATGCCCGCCCCGGGGAGCGCTTCACGGGCCTGACCGGCAACCTGTACCTGGACGACGCCGGCCGGATTCACCGGCAGCTCCACTGGGCCCGCTTCCATCGGGGCACTCTGCGGCCCCTTGCACCGATGGTCGCCGCTGAACCGGAAGCCGCGCCGCGCGTGGTTCCCACCGTCATCAGAGAACCTTCCGGCCTGTGAAAACACAACGCCAGGGACGGCGGGCCGAACAGGAGGCGCTGAATTTCCTTCAGGCACGGGGACTACGCCTGGTCGAAACCAACTACCGCTGCCGCGCCGGCGAGATCGACCTGGTCATGACACACGGCGCGACGCTGGTGTTCGTGGAGGTGCGCATGCGGGTCAGCCGCACCTTTGGCGGCGCCGCCGCCAGCGTGACGCCTGCCAAGCAGCGCAAACTGTGTACAGCGGCTCGCCACTACCTGCTCAGCCGGGGTGAACCGGACGGCCCGGTGCGCTTCGACGTGGTCGCCCTGGACGGCGGAGCCGCCCCCCACTGGATTCCCAATGCCTTCGACGCACCGCTGGATTGAGCGTGTGATTCAGCGCGCGAGCCTGAAGCAAAAAGAATACTCTCGCAAAGACGCGAAGCCCGCGAAGAAGAGCGAATTGCGAATGGCCATGAGGCTCCTTGAGCTGCCTTGGCGTGCTTCGCGTCTTCGCGAGAGAGCCTGCTCTTCGGTCAGTTCGTACCGATAACCGACAAATTGCATCCGATGCCTCCCGTGGCACACTAGACAAATGAGCAACGAAAGCCCCCTCATTGCCGCATTGCGCCTATGCGTACCCGCGGACCAAGTGCTCACTGAGCCTGGTGACTGCTGGGCCTACGGGTACGACAACTCACGCCAGCAGGCCCTGCCCGATGCGGTGGTGTTCGCCACGGACGCGGAGCAGGTGCAGCAGGTGGTACGGCTTTGCAATGAACACGGCACGCCCCTGGTGGCACGCGGACGCGGCACGGGCACCACGGGGGCGACCGTGCCGGTGGGCGGTGGCGTGGTGCTGTCCTTCGAGCGCATGGACCGGGTCCTGGAGGTGGATCCGGACAATCGGCTCATGGTGGTGGAACCCGGCGTGACCAATCAGGCGGTGCAGGACGCAGCCGGGCAACACGGTTTCTTCTGGCCACCGGACCCGACCAGCGCTGCCGTGTGCACCGTGGGCGGGAACCTTGCCTACAACTCGGCCGGACCCCGGGCGGTGAAATACGGGACGCCCCGCGAGAACACCCTTGGCCTGCGAGCTGTCACGGGTGATGGTCATATGCTGCGCACCGGCGTTCACACCACCAAGGGCGTGGTCGGCTATGACCTGACGCGCCTGATCATCGGTTCGGAAGGGACATTGGCCATCATCACGGAGGCCACACTGAAGCTCACACCGCTGCCCGATGCCAAGCGCACATTGCAGGCGGTCTATCGAAACATGAGCGACGCCGCACGCGCCGTGGCAGCGTTGATGGCGCAACCGGTTACCCCCTGCGCACTGGAGTTCATGGACCGGGGCGCCATCGAGATGATTCGCGCCTATGCCGAAGCGGACCTTCCCGTGGATGCGGGGGCACTGTTAATGATCGAGGTGGACGGCGCCGCAGATTACGTGGACACCGCCGCCGAAGCCGTGGCCCGGGTCGCGCGGGTGGACGGCGCTCTGTCGGTGGAGGTGGCGAGAAGCGACGAGGCGGTCCGGGCACTGTGGGCGACGCGCAAGGCGCTCTCGCCGGCTCTGCGAAACGTCGCGCCCAAGAAAATCAACGAGGACGTGGTGGTGCCGGTATCACACATTCCGGACCTGATTGAGGGCCTGCAGACCCTCGGCAAGCGGCACGGGATCACCATCGTCAATTTCGGTCATGCAGGCAACGGCAACATTCACGTCAACCTGCTGGTGGACCCCGAAGATCCACAACAGATGCAGGCCGCCGAACAATGCCTGGACGAGGTCTTTGCACTGGTCCTGAAGTTGCGCGGAAGCCTCTCGGGTGAACACGGCATCGGCCTTGTCAAGCGCGCCTTCGTGGACCGCGAGATCGAACCCGAAACTCTTGACCTCATGCGCCGTATCAAGGCCCAGTTCGACCCGGCGGGCATCCTGAACCCGGGCAAGGGCTTCCCGGACCCTGCCTGAAGTTGTTGGTGTTTTCTGAAAATCAGAAGCCGGAACGCAAAGGGCGCAAAGGTCTGCGCGAAGGGTGCGAAGGAACTCTCTTGCAAGAAAACCTTGCGTCCTTCGCGCAGACCTTCGCGCCCTTTGCGGTGTGGCTTCTGGGGCTTGTCAGCGTTTCGCACCCGGAGAAATGTGACGGGCAAAGCAGATCGACGCCGGGCGCGGCACCTAATGTGTGAAATCGCATCAAAGCATGCGTGAACCCATACATCGGAGAGCCGTATGAACCGCAGAACATTCACAAAGTCCCTGCTTGCAACATTCGCAGTGGGTGCCATGAGCCCCCTGATCGCCATGGGGCAGGAGGAGGAGGTCTACGGCCGTGAGTTGATGACGCGCGACGAGATCCGGGAACACCGGCAAAACATGCGCTCGCTTCGGGGTGAGGAGCGTGAGGCCTATCTGCAGGAGCACCGCGAGCGAATGACCCAACGCGCCCAGGAACGGGGCGTGGACCTGCCCGATACGCCGAGGGGACGCCCCGAAGGGGCCGGCCCGGATCGCGGTTATGGCCCCCGTGACGGCGGCGGACGCCCCGAGGGCGCGGGCCCTGACCGTGGTTACGGCCCCGGCGGCGGTGGTCCGGGAGGCGGCGGACGCGGTCGCTGACCGCAAACTCCTCTTGAGGTGCTTTAACCAGACTCGCGAAAAGCAAACCGCGAAGGGCGCGAAGGGGTGCAAGGTTTTCTTACACGAGAATTCCTTTGCGTCCCTTCGCGCATGCCTTCGCGCCCTTCGCTTTCCGGCTTTTGACTTTCCTGTTCGGATGATCCGTTCGGATAAGAACGGCTACTTGACCACGCGCAGGTGGCTGCCCTTGCCTCCGGTATCGGGGCCGTCGCCGGAGGGGCCGTCTCCGCCCTCCTCGGCGAACATCATCCCCTGGCCGTTCTCCCGGGTGTAGATGGCCATCACGCGATGCAGAGGGATCTGCACGCTCATGGGCTTTCCGCCAAAGCGTGCGCTGAAGGTGACCTCTTCGTTTCCCAGGGTGAGGCCCTGAACCGCCATGGGGGCGATGTTCATGACGATGCGTCCGCCCTCGACGAAATCGGAGGGCACCATGACGTCGTCGTTGCTCGCATCCACCAACAGGTGTGGGGTCAGGCCGTTGTCCACGATCCACTGGTAGATGGCACGCACCAGGTACGGCCGGCTTGAAGTCATGGGTTCGGTCATGGGCAGCCTCCGTCAGAAGCCTGGATCATCAGTGGAGGATCGGGCCGTGCCGCCGACAGACGGGTCAACCGATGCTCAGGGGCGCAGTTCCCTTTCGGCATCGGTCAGGCTGTGCTTGAAGGACGGCCTTGCAAACAACCGTTTGGCGTAGGCCGCCACCGGCTTGGGCACACTGTTGGGCGCGATGCCGTAGGCGGGCAGACGCCAGAGGATCGGCAGAATGGCGCAGTCCACAAGGCTGAACTCATCACTGAGAAAGTAGGGCTTCAACGCAAAGATGTCCGCCGACGCCACCAGGCTCTCCAGCAGGATCTTGCGGCTCTTGGCGGGCAGCTTGAACCCGTTGGCCTCGGCCTCCTCCGCCACGCTGTACCAGTCCCGTTCGATACGATAGAGGGCCAGGCGCGCGGCCGCGCGCGACACGGGATCCACCGGCATCAGCGGCGGATGCGGGAATCGCTCGTCCAGATACTCGGTGATCACCTGAGGGCCGTAGAGGGCCAGGTCGCGGTCCACCAGGGTGGGCACCGAGTTGTAAGGGTTGAGATCGGAGAGATCCTCCGGCTTGTCGTCCGGATCGATGTTGATGACGTCGACGGTGATGTCCTTCTCCGCCAGAACGATACGTACCCGGTGGCTCTGCACACACAGCGGCGCAGAGAAAAGCGTCATTACGGACCTTCTTGCGGCGATCAACGCCATGCTGGTTTCTCCCTCGGACGGCCCGGGTCCTCACCGGCGGGAATGCGCCGGGAATCTGTGTGCCATGTGTCATCCCCCGTGTCCGGAGGCCCATTATAACGCGGCACACCCGATTTGGGGGCTTCCCGCCCCGGACCGCCGTGGGAGTCCTGTCAGTGGATGTCCTTCCAGTATTCCTTCTTGAGCAGGTAGGCGAGGACCGTAAAGAGTCCCAGGAACAACAGCACCCAGATCCCGATCATCTTGCGCTGATGCTGAACCGGCTCTCCCATGTAGGACAGAAAGGTCACGACATCGCGCACCATGGCGTCATATTCGGTGCGGCTCATGCTGCCCGATTCGGCCACCTCCAGTCGCACGTCGCCGTCGTCATCCGAGACGAGTTCCTGCCAGCCCTGCAGTTCCCACAGTACGTGGGGCATGCTGGTGTTGGTGAATACGGCGTTGTTCACGCCGAAGGGGCGCTCCGGGTCCAGGTAGAAACCGCGCAGGAATGTGTACAGCCAGTCTTCGCCGCGCACCCGCGCCACCAGGGTCAGGTCCGGCGGGGCCACGCCGAAGGCCTCGGCGGCCTCGCGTGGCGGATAGGCATTCGTCATCAGATCACCCACGCGGGTGGGATCACCCCGGTCGTCTCGCGTGAAGATGAAGTTTTCGCGCACCTGTTCCTCGGTGAGTCCCAGATCCTGTCCGACACGGGCATAGCGGCTGTACTGGGCTTCATGACAACCCATGCAGTAATTCACGAAGATGCGGGCGCCGCGCTGCAGCGATGCCTGGTTGGTGATGTCCACACTCACCCGATCCAGCTTGACTGCCGGGCCCGCGGCGATCGCCATGCCCGGCAGTGCCAGGCCCAGGAGAATCAGTACCAGAATCAGTTTCTTCATCACGCGGTCACCCTTTCCGGAACGGGCTTGTCCTGACCCAGGTTGCGAACGAAGGCGGGCAGCAGGAGGGTAATGGCAAGGTAAGCCGTGGGATACAGCCAGGTGCCCCAGACCAGCATGGCCGTCTCGGCATCCACCCGTGTCAGGTCATAGAACGTGTACAGGCCGGCCAGCACCAGGAAGCTGACAAGGCTGAAGGCCATGGAACGCTCACGGCTGTGGAACCACAGCACGACGAAGAACATGAAGTAGACAACCGTGGCGCGCAGACCCCATTCGACCAGCACGGTATCGGTGGGCTCGGTGCCCAGCCAGGTCATGAGCATGAAGTTCAGCCCGAACAGCATGATATTGAACTTGTGCACCGGGCTGCGGTAACGAATGGATTTCACCGGATTGCGGTCGATCCACGGCAGGAAGAGCAGCACGAACACCGCGCCGAACATGGTCAACACGCCCAGGAACGGATCCGGAATCACGCGCAGCGTGGTGTAGAACGCCCCGTAGTACCACACCGGCGGAATGAAGTCCGGCGTCACCAGCGGATCCGACATCTCGAAGTTCGCGGCCTTCAGGAAGTAGCCGCCCATCTCGGGCGCAAAAAACACCACCGCGAAGAACAGGATCAGGAACACCCCGACACCGGCGATATCCTTCACGGTGTAGTAGGGATGAAAGGGAATCCCGTCGAGGGGCTTGCCGTCGGGCCCCTTGTTCTTCTTGATCTCGATGCCGTCCGGGTTGTTCGAACCCACTTCATGCAGCGCGATGATGTGCAGAAACACGAGCATCACCAGTACCAGCGGCAGAGCGACCACGTGCAGCGCGAAGAAGCGGTTCAGCGTGGCATCGGAAATCAGGAAGTCGCCGCGTATCCACGTCACCAGATCCGGTCCGATCAGCGGGATGGTGGAGAACAGGTTCACGATCACCTGGGCGCCCCAGTAGGACATCTGACCCCAGGGCAGCAGGTAGCCCATGAAGGCCTCGGCCATGAGCACCAGGAAGATCAGCCAGCCGAAGACCCACAACAGTTCGCGGGGCTGCTTGTAGGAGCCGTAAAGCAGCGCCCTGAACATGTGCAGGTACACCACGATGAAGAACGCAGAAGCGCCGGTGGAATGCATGTAGCGGATGAACCAGCCCCATTCCACGTCGCGCATGATGTACTCGACCGAGGCGAAGGCGTACGCCGCATCGGGCTTGTAGAACATCGTGAGGAAGATGCCGGTGACGAACTGAATCACCAGCACCAGCAGCGCCAGCGATCCGAAGAAGTACCAGAAATTGAAGTTTTTGGGGGCGTAATACTGGGCCAGGTGCTCGTTCCACCACTTGGTCATGGGGAACCGCGCGTCGATCCAGCCCGCCAGGGCGGTCAATGACTTGCTCATCAGGCTGCTCCTTCGTCCTCACCCACCACCATCAGG
The DNA here is from genome assembly GCF_002000365.1 of Thioalkalivibrio denitrificans. Taxonomy (GTDB): domain Bacteria; phylum Pseudomonadota; class Gammaproteobacteria; order Ectothiorhodospirales; family Ectothiorhodospiraceae; genus Thioalkalivibrio_A; species Thioalkalivibrio_A denitrificans. The sequence continues at coordinate 30,968 of NZ_MVBK01000027.1, forward strand.
GTGTCGGACAGGTACGTATGCGGCGGGACCACCAGGTTGGTGGGGGCGGGCAGGTTGCGGTACACACGACCAGCCAGATCAAAGCGCGAACCGTGGCAGCCGCAGAAGAACCCGCCGCGCCACTCGGGACCGAGATCGTCCGGCGCCACCTCGGGCCGATACGAAGGGGAGCAGCCCAGATGCGTGCAGACACCGATGACCACGAGGAACTCAGGCTTGATGGAACGATGGATGTTCTGTGCGTAATGCGGCTGCTGCGTCTCCACCTCGGAGTTCGGATCACGCAGGCGTGGATTGAGATCCGGCAGGGCCGCGAGCATCTCCTCGGTCCGCCGCACGATCCACACGGGGCGGCCGCGCCACTCGACGCGCATCAGCTGGCCCGGCTCCATCCGTGAAACGTCCACCTCGACCGGGGCGCCCGCCGCCTGGGCGCGCGCGCTGGGTTGCCAGGACGCCACAAAGGGTATCGCGGCCGCCACGACACCCGCGCCGCCCACCACCGTTGTGGCTGCCACCAAAAAACGGCGCCGGCCCTGGTTAACGCCATCGTTAGCCATTACCAATCTCCCACTGAGAGTGCAATCAATTCTGTTTATTGCCGCCCGGACTGACGCCGGGCTGGTATCCGTGGGGTGCGAGCCCGACCTGCGGCCGTGCACCCCTTCCTTTGGCGGGCGAATTAAGACGCGATAGGATTCCCGAACTGCGTGTTCAGGTCAAGTTCGGACGATCGTCTAACTCGCATTGCATTGATTCACGCCGGGTTATCCACATCGATAAAGGCATGCTGAAGCTTGAATACGTCGGCCAAACGCCCCCCCAGGGCCCTGGCGCCGTCCCGCTCGGTGGCATGGTGACCCGCCGCGAAGTAATGAATGCCGGCCTCGCGGGCCACGTGCACGGTCTGCTCGGAGACCTCCCCGCTGATATAGGCATCCAGTCCCAGGCCCGCAGCCTGGTCGATGAATCCCTGGGCTGCGCCGGTGCACCACCCGATGCGCCGGATCCGCGCCGGCCCGCCCTCCACCCAGAGCGGCGCCCGGCCGAGCGCTGCCTCCAGGCGCGCACCCAGGCTTTCTGCGTCCACGGGTTCGGCCACGCTGCCAACGAGGCCGATGCCGTCCTCGCGCAGCACGCCCTCCACCGAGAAACCGAGGCGGGCGGCCAATTGCGCGTTGTTGCCCAGCTCGGGATGGGCATCCAGGGGGAGATGGTAGGCGAGCAGACTCACGTCGTGGGCCAGCAGCAGGCGCAGGCGCTCGCGCTTCATGCCTGTGATGCGGGCATCCTCGCCCTTCCAGAAATAGCCGTGGTGAACCAGCAGCGCATCGGCGCCCTGGTCGATGGCCGCCTCGATGAAGGCCCGGCTGGCGGTCACCCCGCTGGCCAGCAGGCGCACCGGGCGGCCGCCCTCCACCTGCAGGCCGTTGGGACAGTAATCGGCAAAACGGCCGACCTCCAGAAGTTCGTCGGCGTAACGGGCAATCTCGCGGATGTCGGTCATGGGGGTTCTCAACCATTTGATACGGGCTTGAGCCACAGAGGGCACAGAGGTCACAGAGCTGGAATTCGATAATGGCGTTGATGGGCCGAGCTGTTGGCATCCTTCATGGTGGCTTTCGGGTCCTGGGTTTTCAGGTTCCGTGTCTCTGTGACCTCTGCGCCCTCTGTGGCTAATCGTTCGAAGCAGAAACCCGTGGACTCAAACGCCCGGCACGCTCCAAAAGCCCACCCGACGCTCGCGGCTCATGCTATTGTAAATTCATGACGAAGGTATCGCGATTTTTCCTGCAGGTGGTCGTGGCCGGCGTGATCGCAGCCGCCGTGGTCGTGGTGTTTTTCCCCGAGATCGTGCGCGAGACACGACCCGTGGTGGAGGTGCGCCAGGGCAACGACGCCCCCGTCGGACCCCGGCTGGAAGGCCCTGTCTCGTACGCCGACGCCGTGGGCCATGCCGCCCCGGCCGTGGTCAATATCCACACCCGCAAGACGGTTGCCGAGCAGTCGCATCCGTTTGCCGATGACCCGCTGTTCCGGCGCTTCTTCGGAGACCGCTTCGGCACGCCGGGCCAGCGCACCCAGACAAGCCTCGGATCCGGGGTGATCTTCAGCCCCCAGGGCTACGTGCTCACCAACCATCACGTGATCCGCGACGCCGAGGAGATCGAGGTCATGCTGGCCGATGAACGCAGCCTGCATGCCCGCATCGTGGGGACCGACCCGGATACGGACCTGGCCGTGCTGCGCATCGAGAACGGCGGCGAACTGCCGACCATCACCGTCGGAGGGTCCGCGGGCCTGCGCGTGGGAGACGTGGTGCTGGCCATCGGAAACCCCTTCGGCGTGGGCCAGACCGTGACCCAGGGCATCGTCAGCGCCACCGGCCGCAGCCGGCTCGGCATCAACACCTACGAGGATTTCATTCAGACCGATGCGGCCATCAACCCGGGCAACAGCGGCGGCGCGCTGATCAATGCCCATGGCGAACTGGTGGGCATCAACACCGCCATCTTCACCCGTTCCGGAGGATCCCACGGGATCGGTTTCGCCATTCCCGTGGACCTTGCCCGGGACGTGATGACCCAGATCATCGAACAGGGCCAGGTGGTGCGCGGCTGGCTCGGCATCGAGGTGCAGGAGATCACGCCCCAACTGGCGGAATCCTTCGGCCTGAGCGACCGGCGCGGCGTGCTCATCGCCGGCGTGTTGCGCGACAGCCCCGCCGGACGCGCCGGCATGCAGCCGGGAGACATCATCACCCACATCGGCGGCGACCGCGTCAACGACGCCCAGGACGCGCTCAACTTCATCGCCCGCGCCCGCCCCGGCGACACCCTCCCCATGCAGGGCATCCGCGACGGCGAAACCATCGAGATCCGCAGCGACGTCGGCAAGCGTCCGGCGCGGCGATAAACGCTGTCCGTTGTCAGTGGTCCGTTGTCAGTTGTATTGCACCTTCGACAACTGACTACTGACTATTGACCAAGAACACTTCCGAGCGCAGCGAGGAAGCGCTCGTTCTCGTCGGGGCGGCCGACGGTGACGCGCAGGCAGTCGGTGAGGGGGCCGCCTTGGGGGGAGAGGTTCTTGATCAGCACGCCCCGTGACTTCAGGCCCTCGAAGACCCGATCCCCCTGCCCTGCCGGCACGCGGCAGAGGATGAAGTTGGCCTCGCTGGGATAGGGAATCACGCCCGGCATCTCGGCAAGCGCCTGCATGAGCGACTCGCGGTCGCGGCGGATGGCGGCGGCCTGTTCGTCGAGCACCGTATGGTGATCCAGCGCAAACGCCGCGCTGGCCTGCGTCAGGACGTTGATGTTGTAGGGCAGGCGCAGCTTGTCGAACTGTTCAAGCCACGCGCGGGGGCCGCACAGGTACCCGAGACGCAGGCCTGCAAGGCCCTGCTTGGACACCGTGCGCATCACCACCAGGTTGGGGTAGCGGCCGAGATCGCCGAGAAAGCTGTCGTCCGCAAACGGCGCGTAGGCCTCGTCAACGACCACGAGCCCAGGGGCCGCCTCGATGACCGCTTCCATGTCTTCGCGCGCGAACCGGTTGCCGGTGGGGTTGTTGGGATAGGCAAGGAACACGACCGCGGGCTCATGTGCCTGCATGGCGGCGATGAAGGCCTCCCTGTCCAGGGCAAAACCCTCGCCCAGCGGCACACCCACGTAATCCATGTCGGCGTAGCCGGCGATCATGCGGTACATGACGAAACTGGGCTCCACCGACATGACCACGCGCCCCGGGCCGGCCAGCGCCATGATGATCACCTGAATCAGTTCATCGGAGCCGTTGCCCAGGATCACGGACTGGTCCGCCGGGATGCCCGCCACCCGGCGCAGGGTGTCGATCAGTTGCGGCGAACGCGGGTCCGGGTAGCGATTCAGGGCGACGTTGCGCAGCGTCTCCAGCCACGCATCCACCAGTTCCGGCGGCCAGTGATAGGGGTTTTCCATGGCGTCCAGTTTCACCAGTCCCGAGGCGTCCGGCACATGATACGCGGCCAGCGAGCGGATGCTCGGCCGGACCCAGCGGGCCACCAGTGTCGTGTCCGTCATGGGCGATGCCTTACTTGATACGGTATTCGGCCGAGCGGGCATGGGCCACCAGGCCCTCGCCGCGGGCCAGCCGCGAGGCGGTACGCCCCAGCGTGGCCGCGCCCTCGGCGGAACAATTGATCAGGCTCGAACGCTTCTGGAAATCATAGACACCCAGCGGCGACGAAAAGCGCGCCGTGCGCGAAGTGGGCAGCACGTGATTTGGGCCTGCACAGTAATCGCCCACGGCCTCTGCAGTGTAACGGCCCATGAAGATGGCGCCGGCATGCCGTATGCGCCCGGCCATCCGCTCCGGTTCCGACACAGAGAGTTCCAGGTGCTCCGGTGCAATCAGGTTCGCCAGGTCCACGGCCTCGTCCATGTCCGCCACCTGGATCAGCGCACCCCGAGCCGCGAGCGAAGCACGGATGATGTCTTCCCGCGGCATGTCGGCCAGCAGCTTGTCCATGCTTTCCGCCACCCGGTCCAGAAAGGCCTTGTCCGGACTCACGAGCAGTGACTGGGCATCCTCGTCATGCTCGGCCTGGGAAAACAGGTCCATGGCGATCCAGTCAGGATCGGTCTGCCCATCGCAGATCACGAGGATCTCCGAAGGACCGGCGATCATGTCGATGCCCACCGCACCGAAGACCATGCGCTTGGCGGTGGCCACGTAGATATTGCCGGGGCCCACGATCTTGTCCACGGCGGGCACGGTATCCGTGCCGTAGGCCAGCGCCGCCACCGCCTGGGCGCCGCCTACGGCGAACACGCGGTCCACGCCGGCCACGGCGGCCGCTGCAAGCACCAGTTCATTGACCTCGCCGTCGGGCGTGGGCACCACCATGATGAGTTCCTCCACCCCCGCCACCTTGGCCGGAATGGCATTCATCAGCACCGAGGACGGATACGCCGCCTTCCCCCCCGGCACGTACAGGCCGACCCGATCCAGGGGGGTGACCTGCTGACCCAGCACGGTGCCGTCCTCCTCGGTGTACTGCCAGGAACTCAGCCTCTGCCGCTCGGAATACCGCCGGATGCGCGCCGCCGCGGTCTCCAGCGCCTCCAGCTGCTCGGACGAAATGGCCGTACGCGCCTGCTCCAGTCGAAACAGCGGGATCTCGAGGTCGGCGGCGTCGCTGATCTCCCGGCGATCGAAACGCCGCGTGTACTCCAGCAGGGCGGCATCCCCCTCGTCGCGCACGCGGTTCAGGATCTCGCGCACCGTGGCCAGCACCGTTTCGTCGGAGACACCCTCCCAGGCAAGCAGCGCATCCAGACGCTGGCGGAAATCGGCATCGCTCGTGCTGAGGCGGTTGATGGTGGGCATGGCTGTGGGGTCCGGAAAAGTCTGTGTCGGTGTGTTGCTGGCCACAGAGGGCACAGAGAATGCTCAAATTCGGTCGACAAATGGGCTTCCACCGGCGCCCGGCGTCGGGCTGAAGCCCGACCTACGTGACAGAATCCCTTCTTCTCTGTGACCTCTGTGCCCTCTGTGGCAAAAACTGTTCGGCGCTCAAGCGGCCTCGCGCCGCGAGCGAACGGCGGCGGCCAGTTCGGTGAGGACCTGGCGGGTATCCTCCCAACTCATGCACGCGTCGGTGATGCTCTGACCATAGGTGAGTTCCTTGTCCCTGGACACGTCCTGGCGGCCCGCGACCAGGTGGCTTTCCAGCATCACGCCGATGATGCGCCGGTCGCCGCCGGCGACCTGCTCGCCCAATACCCTGGCCACCTCGACCTGGCGCGCCGGGTCCTTGCGGCTGTTGGCGTGACTGCAGTCCACCATGAGGCTCGCAGGCAACCCGGCCGACTTCAGGCGCGTGGCCGCGTGCTCGATGCTGTCGGCATCGAAGTTGGGTTCCTTGCCGCCGCGCAGGATGATGTGACAGTCGGTGTTGCCGGCCGTGGAGAAGATGGCGGAATGGCCGGCCTTGGTCACCGAGAGAAAGTGATGCGGCCGCGAAGCCGAGCGGATGGCGTCCACCGCCACCTGCAGACTGCCGTCGGTGCTGTTCTTGAAACCCACCGGGCAGGACAGGCCCGAAGCCAGTTCCCGGTGTACCTGGCTTTCCGTGGTGCGCGCGCCGATGGCGCCCCAGGCCACCAGGTCCGCCACGTACTGGGGACTGATCAGGTCCAGGTACTCCGTGCCCGCCGGCATGCCCATCTTCGCCAGGTCCAGCAGCAGGCCGCGGGCCAGGCGCAGACCCTTGTTGATCTGGAAGCTGCCGTCCAGGTTGGGATCATTGATCAGCCCCTTCCAGCCCACCGTGGTGCGCGGCTTCTCGAAGTAGACCCGCATGACGATGTGCAGGTCATCGATCAGTTCATCCCGCATGTGCTTGAGGCGCCCCGCATACTCCATGGCGGCATCCACGTCGTGGATGGAGCAGGGACCGGCAATCACCAGCAGGCGATCATCCTGCCCTGCCAGGATGTTGTGAATGTCCATGCGGGCATCGTGCACGGTGGCCGCCGCCTCATCGGTGATGGGCAACTCCTCGTGCACAAGGACGGGGGGCGACACTTCGCGGATCTCGAGGATGCGCAGGTCATCGGTCTGGTAGCGCATAGCGTGTTCTTCTTGCCTTCAGGGGTTGGGGATCGCCGTGACCACGGCATCGGTGAGGCGCCGGATCAGATCCTTGACCCGCGCCGACTTCATCTTCATGGAGGCCTTGTTCACCACCAGCCGGGCGCTGATGTCGGCGATGTGCTCCAGGGGCACGAGGCCGTTGGCGCGCAGGGTGTTGCCCGTATCCACCAGATCGACGATGCAGTCGGACAGACCCACGATGGGCGCAAGTTCCATGGAGCCGTAGAGCTTGATGACCTCGACCTGGCGGCCCTGCGCGGCATAGTGCCGTCTCGTGGTATTAACAAACTTGGTGGCCACGCGCAAGCGACCCGCCCTGTCGGTCGCGCCCGGCCGCCCCGCCACCATGAGCCTGCAGCGGGCGATGCCGAGATCCAGCGGTTCGTAGATCCCCTCGCCGCCGTGCTCCATGAGTACGTCCTTGCCGGACACGCCCAGGTCGGCGGCACCGTACTGCACGTAGGTGGGCACGTCGGCGGCACGGATCACCACCAGCTTCACATCCGGGTGATTGGTGTCGAGAATCAGCTTGCGGCTGGTGTCGGGATCATCCACCGGCGTAATCCCTGCGGCCGCCAGCAGCGGCAGGGTATCCTTGTAGATCCGGCCCTTGGACAGCGCGATGGTGAGAGTGTCGTTGCTCATGGGGTTGATGTGCTCATCCGGGCACGCGGCGAATGCTTCCGCCCAGCTGCGCCAGTTTTTCCTCGATACATTCGTAGCCGCGATCAATGTGGTAGATGCGATCCACCGTAGTCTCGCCCCGCGCCACCAGCCCCGCGAGGATCAGGCTGGCGGATGCGCGCAGGTCGGTGGCCATCACCGGGGCGCCGGTCAGATACGGCATGCCCCTGATGACCGCCGTGTTGCCTTCCACACGGATGTCGGCGCCCATGCGCTGCAGTTCCAGGGCGTGCATGAAGCGGTTCTCGAACACGGTCTCCGTGATCGCGCCGGTGCCGTCCGCCACCGCGTTCAGGGCCATGAACTGGGCCTGCATGTCGGTGGGAAACGCCGGGTACGGCGCCGTGCGAAGGTTGACAGCCCTGGGCCGGCGCCCTTCCATATCCAGCTCGATCCAGTCAGGGCCCGTGTTGATCCGCGCACCGGACTCCTCCAGCTTGGCGAGCACGGCGTCCAGGGTGCCGGGCGCGGTATTGCGCAGACGAATGCGGCCGCCGGTGATCGCCCCCGCCACCAGGAAGGTGCCCGTCTCGATGCGGTCCGGCAGCACGTCATAGCGGCAGCCGTCAAGGTTCGCCACCCCTTCGATGACGATGGTGTCGGTACCGGCACCGGAGATCTGCGCGCCCATGGCAATGAGGCAGTTGGCCAGGTCCACCACCTCCGGCTCGCGCGCGGCATTCTCGATCACCGAAGTGCCTTTTGCCAGGACTGCGGCCATCATCAGATTCTCGGTGCCGGTCACGGACACCAGGTCCATGACAATGCGAGCGCCGCGCAGCCGCTTCGCGCGGGCACGGATGTAGCCCGCGTCCACGTCGATATCGGCGCCCATGGCCGCCAGCCCGTCCACGTGCAGGTTGACCGGTCGGGAACCGATGGCGCAGCCGCCCGGCAAGGACACCTCGGCCTCGCCGAAGCGTGCCAGCAGCGGCCCCAGCACCAGGATGGAGGCGCGCATAGTCTTCACCAGTTCATAGGGGGCCACGAACTGGTCCGTGGTGGTGGGATCCACCTCGATGCGCATGCGCTCGTCCACCGTCAGCGTCGCGCCCATGCGGCCCAACAGCTCCATGGTGGTGGTCACGTCCTGCAGGTGCGGGACGTTGCCGATGCTCATGGGCGTGTCGGCCAGCAGCGTGGCGGCCAGGATGGGCAACACCGCATTCTTGGCGCCGGAGATGCGCACATCCCCGGACAACGCATGTCCGCCTCGAATGATCAGCTTGTCCATCGTCGATCTCTGGGCGCGGCAAGGCCCTGTCCGGTGGGAAAAAGACGCCTATGATAGCGAAAAACGGCTTTCGGGGGGACCGCCGGGGGCGGGCCGGATGCTGCAGAGGTCAGGCGGGATCCTGACGGAAGGACGTCACGGGCAGCAGGCCTTCCAGGTCGGCCAGTCGGATTAGGTCCTTCATGGCCTGCGGCGCCCCGACGATGCTGAACCCGGCCCCGCGTTCCCGGGCCAGGCGCATCCATTCCACCAGTAGCGCGACCCCCGCGCTGTCGACGTGCTCCACGCCGGAAACATCGAGCTCATAAGCCCCCGAGCCGTCGCGGAACAGGGGCAGGGCCTGTGCCCACAGGTCGGCCACGGTGGCAAACCCGAGCCGGCCCGCCACCTGGAGGTTGCCGTCGGCCTGCCGGATGGACGGGGTGGCGCTCACGAACCCACGGCTTCCTCGACGAGCGCCCCGTCTCGCCGCTCCAGACGCTGGATCAGGTTCTCCAGGCCTTCGGCCTCGCTGCGGGCCGATTCGATTTCGTTGCCGAAGCTGGTGCGGAAGTTGGTCACCAGACTCCAGCTTTCCACGGTGAGATTGAAGGCCTTCCATTTGCCGTCCACCACCCTCAGGTCATAGACCACCGGGATGTTCGGCCGACCCTGACCCACCACGATCTCGGTGGCCACGCTGGCGCGGTTGCCGTCGGTCCGGCTGCGCCGCTCGTTGACGATGATGCGCTTGTCGGCATGCTCGGCCAACTGCCCCGCGTAGGCGCGCACCATGGTGTCGGTAAAGGCCTCCACGAAGCGCTCACGCTGTTCGGGCGTGGCCGTACGCCAGTGCCGCGCAAGGATCAGGCGGGACATCCCCTCGACGTCCACCAGGGGCAGGATCTCCTCCTCAACCAGGTCGTAGACGAACCTGGAATCGCTGTTGAGACGATCCTCGTTGTCCCGAAGAAGCTGCAGCACCCGGTTGGCCGAGGTCTGCACGACTTCCACCGGATCGCCGGGGTTCGCCTGCGCAACGGCCCCGAAGGCCAGCGCGGCCGACATGAGCAGGAGCAGGGACTGCAACCGCAAGAATCGGATACCACTGATCATGACTGGACTCCCGGTCGTTCCGGATGGGTTCGTTTCGTCATTGCGTGGCCATGTTGGTCACGATGCGCCCGATCACCTGTTCCAGCACGATGGCGGACTGGGTGAAATAGATCTCGCTCCCATCGACCAGGACCTCGTCCTCGCCACCGGGCTCGAGGGCGATGTATTGCTCACCCAGCAGGCCGGCGGTATAGATGCTCGCCTGCGTGTCCGCCGGCAGATAATCGTGCAGGGCGCTGATGGTCATCTCCACGCGGGCCTGGTACCGCTCGGGATCATAGCGGATGGCGCTCACCCGTCCCACCCGCACCCCGGAGACCGTCACCGGCGCCCGCACCTTGAGACCGCCGATATTGCCGAAATAGGCGCTGACCGTGTAGCCGTCGCCATTGCGGTACTCCGTCAGGTTGCTCACCTGCATGGCCAGCATGAACAGCGCCGCCAGGCCCAGGGCGACCAGTATGCCCACGGAGATTTCAATGGTACGTGTCGTCATGGCCCGTCCGCCTCCAGGTATCAGATGTCACCGAACATCAGGCCGGTGAGGATAAAGTCCAGCGCCAGAACCGCAAGCGCCGTGTGCACCACCGTGCGGGTGGTGGCCCGGCTCACACCCTCCGAGGTGGGCACGGCGTCATAGCCCTCGAACACGGCGATCCACGCCGCCACGAAGCCGAACACCAGGCTCTTGATGATGCCGTTCATGACATCTTCGTAGAAATCCACGTTGGCCTGCATCTGGGACCAGAACGACCCGGAGTCCACGCCCAGGAGGCCCACGCCGATGAAATAGCCGCCCATGATGGCCACTGCACTGAAGATGGCGGCCAGCAGCGGCAGGGAAATGAAGGCCGCCACGAAGCGCGGCACGATGACCCGCTTGATCGGGTCCACCGCCATCATCTCCATCCCGGAGAGCTGCTCGGTGGTCTTCATCAGGCCGATTTCCGCACTGAGCGCGGAACCGGCACGGCCGGCGAACAGCAGCGCCGTGACCACCGGGCCCAGTTCGCGTACCAGAGACAGCGCCACCGCGGAGCCCAGGACCTCCTCCGCACCGAAGCGCACCAGGGTGATGTAGAGCTGGTAGCCCAGCACCATCCCCACGAACAGCCCGGACACCGCGATGATCAGGAGCGACAGCACGCCCACCGAGTACAGCTCCCGAATCACCAGCCGCGGCCGGGTGACCACCACATGCAGGGACATCAGGATGTTGAGCAGGAACAGGTGACCGCGTCCCAGGCGCTCGAATACGCCCAGCGCCCAGCGCCCCAGACTGGCCAGTGAACCCAGCATGTCAGGCACCTTCCTTCTGGGCGGCGCCCATCAGGTCGGAGAGGTAGTCGGGCGCGGGATAGTGAAACGGCACCGGCCCGTCCGGCAGCCCCTTCATGAACTGCTGCGCCCACTGCGACTCGGTGCGCTCCATGTCGGCGGGCGAGCCCGAATCCACCACCAGGCCGTCCGAGATGAGATAAAGGCGATCGGCGATGGACGCGGCCTCCTGCACGTCATGGGAGACGAGGATGCTGGTCAGGCCCAGGGTATCGTTGAGACGCTTGATCAGGGCGACGATGACGCCCATGGTGATGGGATCGAGCCCGGTGAAGGGCTCGTCGTACATGATCATCATCGGGTCCAGGGCGATGGCCCGGGCCAGCGCCACCCGGCGAGCCATGCCGCCGGAGAGTTCGCTGGGCATCAGGTCACGCGCCCCGCGCAGACCCACCGCCTCGAGTTTCATCAGCACCAGGGTGCGCAGGACCCCTTCCGGCAGCACGGCATTCTCCCGAACCGGGAAGGCCACGTTCTCGAACACGCTTAGGTCGGTGAGCAGCGCCCCGGTCTGGAACAGCATGCCCATGCGCCGGCGCATGCGGTAGAGATCCGCGCGGCCGAGGCGGTGGATGTCCACGCCGTCCACGAGGATCTGCCCGCGATCCGGCCGAAGCTGTCCGCCGATGAGCTTGAGCAGCGTGGTCTTGCCAGTGCCACTGGGTCCCATTAGGGCGGTGATGCTGCCCCGCGGAATACTGGCGTTGAGCCCACGGAAGATGGGTCGGCCGCGGCGCGAGAAATGCAGGTCCCGTATCTCCACCAGGGTGTCTTGCCGGACCGGGGCGTGATTGTGGACCTGGGGTTCGATAACCGGAGCCCTTCTTTTCTGGTTCTGGGTGCGCGCATCCGCGCAGCGCGCCGCGCGAGTCAACCCGGGAGTGTCGGGGCGCCCGCGGGCGGAGTCAAGTCACCCCCAGCAGCTTCCCGATCACCCGTGCATCGTCGAACGTCGACACCGGCGCGCGCATGAACAGGACGGACCAGGGTTCCTGCTGGCAGGCCAGAAACGCCTCGAGGATCTCGCGCAACGCCCGGGGCGAGGGGCTGGTCTCCAAATCCACCAGCCCCGCGTGGCCGCAGGGACAGGGGCTTCCGGGACCGGTCCACAACCGCTGCCCGCCGGCATCCGCTCTGGTGCTGAACAGCGCCACCCCGTCCAGACGTTGCGCCGCGGCCGGCAAGGCATCGGCCGCCACGCCCGCCAGCACGACCCCGCCCAGCCGCTCACCGAGCGCCTTGCCCACTGCGGCGAGTTGGGCCAGATGCGCCTCGTCCGGCGCATGCTCGGCCAGCAGATAGAACCAGAACTGCGAGGGCAGTTCCTCCCGCCACCTGGCCACCTCCTCCGGCGCCGCGGCCTGCCAGTCCGCCTCAGGCACCAGTACGGTGTCGAAATGGCTCGCGTAACACGGCAGCCACCAGGCCCGCGGGGCATCCTCCGGATAGAGGGCGTTGGCCACCTGCGGGTTGTTCCAGCCTACGGCGCCGAAGGTGAGGGTGCGGATGGGTTTGTCGGTCATTTGGATCCTCTTGGTGCCTATGGTCACCATTTTCTCGATTGTTGCTCTGTTGCGAGACTTTGAAAATCAAAGGCGTTTCGAACCCCGCTGCGCGGGGCTCGAGTTCCTTTCTTTGCTTGTCCAAAGAAAGGAACCAAAGAAACGACACCCGGATGTCTCGCCCCTTCGGGGTACCCTGCGCGCGGGGGCGTTGCGGGGGGGCGATCGACAGGCCATCCGTGGCCTGACGATCGACGCGCCGCATCCTTGCGGCGCCCCTGACGGGCTTTTTCCCCGCAACACCCCCGTGCTCGGCGAGCCATACGGGGAAAGATCAAGACCCCTTCGATCAGCATGAACGGGATACTGGGTTTCAGGGCCTTGGGTTCCCCTGTAGACATCATGGATTGAC
>NZ_MVBK01000028.1:0-50604 GCF_002000365.1 Thioalkalivibrio denitrificans
TCGCGATCCTTGGTGCAATGTCCGGGTTAACGGCCCGTCACACTTGCTTCATAGGGCGGCCCATGGCCGCCGCCGGGTGCCGGGGGATGCCGCCGGATCGGCGGGCACGGCCCGCCCTATAACCGCCGGGTGCGATCCCACAGGACGGATGGCAGCCTGTGGTGCTCAGACTGGTAGAATGCACGACCTATGAGTGTCAGCGAGACATCTGCGATGAACGAGTTGCCCCGTTCGCCCGAGGCCGCGGCGGGCCTGAGCCTGTCGCTGGTGGTGCCCATGTACAACGAGGAGGAGAACGTGCCTCCCCTGCTCGAACGGGTGCACGAGGTGCTCGGCGACTACCCGTATCCCTGGGAGATCGTCCTGGTGGACGACGGCAGCGCGGACGCCACCAACGAACGCATGCAGGAACAGCGTGAGCGCTTTGGCCGCCACGTGCGCGTGCTGACCCTGCAGCGCAATTTCGGCCAGACCGCGGCCATGCAGGCGGGCATCGACTGTGCCCGCGGCAGCGTGGTCGCGCTCATGGACGGCGACCTGCAGAACGATCCCGCCGACATCCCGGCCATGGTCAGCCGCCTGATCGACGAGGATCTGGACATGGTGGCCGGCTGGCGCAAGAACCGCCAGGACGACTTCTGGCGGCGCAAGATCCCCTCGCGTATCGCCAACAAGCTGATCCGCTCCATTACCGGCGTGAACCTGCATGACTACGGCTGCAGCCTGAAGGTGTTTCGCGCCCACGTACTCAAGGGCGTGCGCCTCTACGGCGAGATGCACCGCTTCATTCCGGCATGGTTCGCGACCCAGACGGCACCGCGGCGCATCCGCGAGCACGTGGTCCAGCATCATGCACGCTCGCGGGGGACCTCCAAGTACGGGATCTCGCGTACCTTCCGCGTGATCCTCGACCTGCTCTCCGTCTACTTCTTCATGCGTTTCAAGGCGCGCCCGGGTCACTTTTTCGGTTCCATCGGTCTCGTGTTCGGCGGTCTCGGCGCCTTGATCCTCGGCTACCTGTTCGTGCTCAAGGTGTTCATGGGCATGGACATCGGCACGCGTCCGTTGATGTTCGTGGGTGTGATGTGCGTGCTGGTCTCTGTGCAGTTGCTCACCACCGGTGTGCTCAGCGAACTGATGGCGCGCACCTATTTCGAGTCGGGCGAAGCGCGCTCCTACGTCGTGCGCATGGGCGCCCTCGAGGAGGTCGGGGAGGCCGACTGGTATCGGCGTGATGTCTGAGGCGCAAGCGCGGCGCAGGGAGCGCCGCTACTGGGCAGCGGCACTGGCGGTGACCGCCCTGTATACCGCGTACCGCCTGATTCTGCTGGCCACCTTTCCATACGATCTCTACGGCGACGAGGCCCAGTACTGGACCTGGGCGCAGGCGCCCGACTGGGGCTACTTCTCCAAGCCGCCGGTCATCGCCTGGCTGATCACGTTCACCACGGCCTTCTGCGGCGATTCGCACTTCTGCATCAAGCTCGGCTCGCCGCTGCTTCATGCGGGCACCGGGCTCGTGCTCTTCGCCGTGGCGCGGCGCCTGTTCGATGCGCGTACCGGTTTCTGGGTGGCGGCCCTCTACGGCCTGATGCCCGCCATCTCGCTGTCCACCATGGTGATCAGCACCGATGCCCCGCTGCTCTTCTTCTGGGCCGTGGGGCTGTACGCCCTGCTGCGCGCGCTCGGGGAGGGCGCGTGGCGCTGGTGGCTGCTGGCGGGGCTGGCCCTGGGTCTGGGCATGATGAGCAAGTACAACATGGTCATCTTCTTCGTCTCGGCCCTGTTGTTCGTGCTCGCCACGCCCCGCCACCGGCACTGGATCACCTCGCCGCGGCCGTGGGTCGCGGGCGTGCTGGCGGGTGTGGTCTACCTGCCCAATCTACTTTGGAACGCCGCCACCGGTTTCGTCAGCTATCGGCACACCCAGGACATCTCCCGGGTGGATGAGGCGCGCTGGTCCTTCGACGGCCTGATCGATTTTGTCGTTTCCCAGTTCGGCGTCTTCGGCCCCATCCTGTTCGCCGTGCTGCTCTTCCTGCTGGTGCTCCGGCTGCCGGGCCTGTGGTCCCAGGAGCGCCCCCGCTTCCTGCTGGCCTTTGTCCTGCCGTGGCTCGCCATCGTCGCGGCCATCAGCCTGGCCTCAAGGGTGCACGCCAACTGGGCGGCGCCCATCTATCTCACGGCCCTGATCCTGGTCTGCGCCTGGCTGCTGGAACGGGGTCGTGTGGGACGCCTGCTGCTGGCGGCAACAGTGGCGATTCATCTGCTCATCGCCGGCGGGCTCTACCATTACGACACGCTGGTGCGTGCGGCGGGCGTGGAGCTGACAGGCCGCACCGATCCCTTCAAGCGGGTGCGCGGCTGGTCGGAACTGGGGGCGGCGGTGGAGGCCGTGCAGGCGCACCATCCGGATGCGCTGCTCATGACCCAGGAGCGCTTCCTGACCGCGCAACTGATGTATTACGTCGAGCCGCGCATGCAGACCGTGGTCAAGTGGAACCCGGACGGCGTGGTCCGCGACCACTACGACCTGATCACCAGCCTCGAGGGGCGCGAGGGGCAGGACTTCCTCTTCCTGCGTCGGCCGGGTCCGTTGGCCGGCGACGTGGCGCAGCGGTTCCGGGCCCACGAACGGGTGGCGCAGATACGCATCGACGTGCACCGCGACTGGGGCCACCACTACGACGTGTACCTGCTCGAGGATTACCAAGGGGCGGGTGAGGATTGAACCACGAAGCAACAGAAAGAGCGTTCTCTCGCAAAGACGCGAAGCACGCCAAGGAAGCCAAAATGGATTTCCTGAAGAACAGAGAAATTCGTAGGTTGGGGTGAGCTGCGCGAACCCCAACAGCATTGGCAGGGATGAAGCATCGCATGTTGGGGTTCGTTCCTCACCCCAACCTACCTGATTTCAGATTCTCTTGGCGTGCTTTGCGTCTTCGCGAGAGAAAACGCTTTTTGTCCTTTTTTCTGCGAGCGTGTGGTACCGGACCAACAGAAAAAAGGCGGTACGCCATGGGCGTCCGCCTCGTTCCTGGCGCAGCGATTTTGGCGCCGTGTCAGCGCGGTGCGTCGCGTCCGTAGTGCTCCACCAGATGGTCGATGATCTTTTCGCGCTGCTCGTCGGTGAGCCAGGTCATGCCGTAGTCCTCCATGTCGTCCATGACCCACTCCCAGTCATGGCGCGCAAGGCGCTGGGACTTGGGCAGCGTAATGGAATGGCAGGCGGCACAATGCACCTCGAACAGCTGCTTGGGGGACATCTCGTCCGCCTGCGCTGTCGGGATCAGGGTGCCGGACGGCGCGGAGGATGCCACCAGCCAGCCGGTCACCAGTGTTGGGATCAACAGCCACAGGGAGAGATGGCGTCGCTTGAACATATTGCCGGGTTCCTTGTTCATTGGGGTTGGTCAACAAGACGGCGGCCCGCTGAACGGGCCGCCGTCTTATATGGCTTGAGGCGCTAGTGTCGTGTCCCGCAAATATCTACGGGACACGACACTAGGCCGGTTCCACCATGATCGGTATGCGGTGCACCAGGTTGCCGTCGTAACCGCGCGGGTTCCATGGTTGCGCGATCGGTTGGGTGTTGCCCTTGTTGTCGACGCCGCGGGCCCAGATCTCGTAATAGCCTCGACCGTCGAACTTGACGTCCGTCTCCCACTGCTGCCACGAGTACTTGTTGTGGGGCCTGCCAAGCTTCGCCTTCTTCCAGTTCAGGCCGAAGTCGGTGGATACCCACATTTCCTCGACCACATCTTCCCCTGCCCAGGCCTGGCCGGTGACCTTGATGGTCTGGCCCACGCGGAACTCGCTGTCTGCGGCAGGTCCGGTGATCACCGACTTGATGCGCCACGGGCCGCCGACCACCATGTCCTCTTCCGGCGGACGGGCGCCGGGAGCCACGGGATACTTCGGCACCCGGTAGGAATAACCTGTCATGCCGCGCCCGTCGTGTTCGCGATCGCGGACCACGATCCTGTTGAGCCACTTGTGGGAGGTGCTGCCGTACCAGCCGGGCACCACCAGTCGAACGGGATAACCGTGTACTGCGGGGATGTCCTCGCCGTTCATCTTGAACGCGACCAGGGTGTGCTCCTCCATGGCCTTGTCGATGGGAATACCCCGGGAGAAGGGCGGGCGGTCGCCGAGAATCGGTTCTTCGCCGTAGTGTGCGGTGTACACGGCGGTGTCCTTCAGCCCCGCTGCATTCAGCAGTTCACGCAGGGGAACGCCGGTCCACTCGGAATTGCCGATGGCGCCGTTCTTCCACTGGTTGCCCCGCGGAGCCGGGTCGAAATAGGCGCGTCCGTTGCCGCCACATTCGATAGGCAGGCGGTAGGTGACAGTGTTCATGGCCTGGAGTTCGTCCAGGGTAAAGGAGACAGGATTGTTGACCTCACCCTCGATTTCCAGCTTGTAGCCCTGGGGGTTCTTGCGCAGGGCACGCTCGGAGACCAGGTCGTTGTTGCGAATGAAGTGGCGTTTGATCGGGGTGACCGCGTCACCCATCAGGTGCGGGGGTGTTTCGGCGTTCAGGGGGCGCTCGTTGTGGACGATTAGGCCTTCCTTCGAAGCCTCGCCGAGTACCTGCTTGGCCTGCTCGTCGGCAACGCCTTCCGCGTCGCTGGCCCAGGCCATGGGAATCATGCCCCGGCCGAACAGGCCCTGCAGGGCGGCCTCGGTTCCGGCCCCGAAGCCCAGCAGCGCCAGCGCGGCGCCGCTCTTGCCGACCTTGCCGAAGAACTGACGGCGCGAGGATACCTCGTCAAAGATATCCAGATCCTGGGGGCTCGCGCCGTGGTCGCGGGTATAGCCCCGCAGCCAGTCCCAGGTCTGATGATCCGTTTTTTTCATGTGAATAACCCTCCAGCATCGTTAACGATGTTTTTCTCACCTTTGGTGGGCCGGGCGACAGCGGAGTCGCCCGGATTCCTGGACTCGAGATGCTTAAGCATTTGCTGATGGACGGTTTGGATTTGGACCAATTCCAAGTCCCGACCATTGAATGATGCTGGAAGGAAGCGGTTTATTCCTCTGGAGGACCGGATTTCTGTGAACTGCTCGACATGTCAGGGCGTAAGGCGTCCTCGAGTGCGGCGACCCTGGCCTCCAGTTCCGCCAGTCGCTCCCGGCTCCGGGCGAGCAGCTTTGCCTGCACCTCGTACTCCTCCCGGGTGACCAGCTCCATGCGCTGCAGCGCACCGGCGAGTCCTGCCTTGAGGTTTCTTTCGATGTCGCCCTGCATGTGGCGCACGGATTCGGGCATGAGTTCGGAGAGTTTTCGAATGAGTTCGTCCAGGGGCTGCGTGTCACGCATGATGTGATTCCTCGCAACGGGTTTTTCGACGGGGCTGTGTGTTTCCTGCCTCCAGACTAACAGCACGCATCAAAAAAAGGGTACGACCCGGACCGGACGCGATCGCGTCCAGGGGGAGTGCCCGCAGCCGGTGCGTTTCCACCGTTGCGCGCACCCCTTTGATGCATGCGGCCCTGTGAAACCGCAACAGGGGTAACGAAAACGCAACAGATCGAGGCTTCATTCAATGTGGGCACGATAAATGCAATGGCCTGATCCAGTGATTGATCACCGATCACACCCGTAACCTCACGAGACTGGAGATTGGCCATGCATTCCAAGTTCAAGAAGACTCTGATCAATTCCGCCGTGACCGGCGCCCTGATGATGGGCGCCGCCGGCATGACCACGGCCAAGGCCGAAGTCACCTTCAACGCCGGCGTGTTCAGCGACTACATCCTGTGGGGCACGACCGCTTCCGGCAACAACGCGGTGGTCCAGGGTGGCATCGACTACGAGGATGCCTCCGGCTTCTATGTGGGTTCCTGGATTTCCACCCTCGGTGACGGCGAGGGTCAGGAGGTTGATCTGTACCTGGGCTACGAATTCGAGGCCGGCGGTCTGGAGTTCGATGTGGGCTATGTGTACTACTACTATCCGGGGCTGGATGATGCCGACTACGGGGACATATACGCCTCCGTCGGCTTCGGCCCCGTCTATGCCTCTGTGAACTACGCAATCCACGCGGACGACAGTGATTACGAGGGCAGTACCGTCTACGCCATCGGCGGCGGCTTCGAGATCATGCCCAGCATCTCCCTGGATGCGGAACTCGGTTATACGGAGCAGAAGGGTGAAGATGGCAGTGACAAGTGGACCTTCTGGACCATCGGCCTGACCAAGTCCACCAATATGGGCGATATCTCCATCACCTACGCCCAGACCGACGAGAGTGATCTCGATCCGCTGTTCGTGGTCGGCTACAGCATCAGCTTCTGAGCGAAACCGGACAGTTCTGTTCGAAAAAGGGCGGCGCCAAAGGCGCCGCCCTTTTTTTGTTCCGCTCACGCAGCGGGTGGACTTGCGCCACACGTTGCGATCCCGTCCGCGCCATTTAAGGGCGACCGCACCAGAACGGGGCAGCGTGGGCCTGTACGCCTCATCGCCTGATCCCGCCGAGACGCCGCAAACCGGCATGGCATCAAGCGTTTCAGCCAATGGCACACGCCTTGCTTTGACTCGATTGCGAGGGGGGTCTTCCCCATCCGGTTTGAGCAACGCTCAGGAGCAAACCCAATGAAACTAGTCACTGCAATCATCAAGCCGTTCAAGCTCGACGATGTGCGCGAAGCCCTCTCGGAGATCGGAGTCCAGGGCATCACCGTCACGGAGGTCAAGGGCTTCGGCCGGCAGAAGGGCCACACCGAACTCTATCGGGGTGCCGAGTACGTCGTGGATTTCCTCCCCAAGGTGAAGCTGGAGGTGGCCGTGGACGACCCCATGGTCGACCAGGTCATCGAGGCGGTCAGCAAGTCGGCCAACACCGGCAAGATCGGTGACGGCAAGATCTTCGTCTTTCCGCTGGAGCAGGCGATCCGCATCCGTACCGGCGAAACCGGCACCGACGCACTGTAAATCACAAGGCTAACAACAGTTAGCGGAGGACGCACAAGTGGAAAGTCAAGTCATAGAAGTTGCCTACGCACTGGATACCTTCTACTTCCTGGTATCCGGCGCGCTGGTCATGTGGATGGCCGCCGGTTTCTCCATGCTGGAGGCCGGTCTCGTCCGCAGCAAGAGCACGGTGGAGATTCTCACCAAGAACATCGCGCTCTATTCGCTCGCCTGCATCATGTACATGTTCATCGGCTACAACATCATGTACGGCGACGGCCTGAACTCGGTGATTCCCGGCCTGAGCTTCTTCATCGGCGGTGACAACACCGTGGAAGAGGTTCTGGCCAGCGACGGCGAGATCTACTACTCCGGCATGTCCGATTTCTTCTTCCAGGTGGTGTTCGTGGCCACCGCCATGTCCATCGTCTCAGGCGCCGTGGCGGAGCGTATGAAGCTCTGGGCCTTCCTCGCCTTCGCGGTGTTCATGACCGGCGTCATCTATCCCTTCCAGGGTTACTGGAGCTGGGGCGAAGGCTGGCTGGACGAGCTGGGCTACCTGGACTACGCCGGTTCCGGCATCGTGCACATGACCGGCGCCGTTGCGGCACTGGCCGGTGTCATCCTGCTCGGCGCGCGCAAGGGCAAGTACGGCCCGAACGGTGAGGTGAACGCCATCCCCGGCGCCAACCTGCCGCTCGCCACCCTGGGTACCTTTATCCTCTGGATGGGCTGGTTCGGCTTCAACGGCGGTTCCGAGCTCAAGGTCTCCGACATCGAGTCCGCCAACGCCGTGGCCCAGGTGTTCACCAACACCAACCTCGCCGCCGCCGGTGGCGTGCTGACCGCGATGATCGTCACCCGTCTCGTCTACGGCAAGACCGATCTCACCATGGGTCTGAACGGTGCCCTGGCGGGCCTGGTGTCCATCACCGCCGAGCCGCTCATGCCCTCACCGCTGCTTGCCGTGATCATCGGCGCCATCGGCGGTGCCATCGTGGTGTTCTCCATCATCGGTCTGGACAAGCTGCGGATCGACGATCCGGTGGGTGCCATCTCCGTGCACGGCACGGCCGGCATCTGGGGCGTGTTCGCCGTGTTGCTCTCCAACCCGGACGCCACGTTCATGAACCAGCTGATCGGCATCGTGGCCATCTTCGCCTTCGTGTTCATCGCCAGCCTCATCGTCTGGGCCATCCTCAAGGCGCTGATGGGCATCCGCATCAGCGAGGAAGAGGAATACGAAGGAGTCGACCAGTCCGAATGCGGTCTGGAGGCCTATCCCGAGTTCACCGTGAAGTAACTCTCCTGCCCCTCTCACACAGGGTGTGCTGTTTGGCGGGTGCTTCGGCGCCCGCTTTTTTATTGGGAGTTGGCATAGAGCAGCTCAGTTGCGTCCATGTGACAAGGCGCCGGACTCCTACAGGGCGAATCCAAGCGGTGTGATCGGGAAACAAGGTCAGGTGAGTCAGTGAGGGAGTCGGACGAACAGCCGGCCTTCCGCGTCCAGGCTGAAGCGGGGCATGTCGCGATGACTTTCGCGGTTGAGCAGGTCCAGCAGCCAGCGGGTGTCGTCCGCGTCGGCCCGGTGCAACGAAAAGCGGGCCATGCGCAGCGGGGTCATCCACATCTCCGGGGGTGCGTCCGTGCCGGGCGCGAAACGCAGGAAGTACATGAGCGTCAGCTCCGGGCGGAACTCCTCGTGCCCGCCGATACCCTCGTAGTCGTTGATGAAGTCGCCGCAGCCGTAAAGGATGGGCCGGCCGCGATAGAGCTCCATGCCGCGGGGATGATGCGATGAATGTCCGTGGATCAGATCGGCCCCGGCCTCCACCAGGCGGCGCGCGAATGCCCGGTGCCCGTTCGGGATGCGGTAGCCCCAGTTGCCGCCCCAGTGGATCGACACCACGGCCAGGTCACCGGGGCGCTTCTCGGCCCCGATGCGCTCGGCCAGTACTTCGGCACCGCGCGCCGACGCCTTGCGCGCCAGCCAGACGCCGGGTCGTTTCGGTCCCGCAGCCCAGTCGGCGGGGATACCGCTGTCTGTAGACCCGATGCTCCAGACGAGTACGCGGTTGCCCGGCACCGGTTCCAGACAGGCCGGGCGCATGGCCTCCGATTCGTCTTGGCCGGCGCCGCAACGGGCGATGCCGAGGCGGTCCAGCACGCGACAGGTATCGTCAAGCCCCTCCCGGCCCCAGTCCAGCACGTGGTTGTTGGCGAGCGCACAGCAGTTGATGCCTGCCGCCTTCAGGCAGGGCGCATTGTCCGGGTGCATGCGGTAGTTGATACCCTTCGTCGGCCAGGGCGCGTCATGACGGGTGATGGCGGTTTCCAGGTTGACGAGACGCACCTCGGGCGCGAAGCGGGTCAGCTCTTCCAGCGCAGCGCCCCAGATATAGGGGAATTCCACGGGTCGCGGGATCGCGCCGTTTGCCGCCTCGGCAAGGGAGACGTAGTCCCGCGCGTCATGCACGTACGACTCGTAGAGTTCCGGGCTGCAGGGATGCGGCAGCGCCTGGTCGATGCCCCGTCCGGTCATGACGTCGCCGCAGACGAACAGCGTCACCGCGCCGCTGGCGCCTCGCGCGTGGCCCATGTTGGTCATGCCAGTTCCCCCGGCCGCGTCAACTCTCTTCCAGTCTAGCTCGGGCATTGCATCAAGGATCGCGGATGATTGTGGCCTCCGGGCCTGTCTCCCTTGCTCATAGGGCGGCCCGTGGCCGCCAGTTGACGGCGGGCACGGCTGACGGCGGGCACGGCCCGCCCTATGCTTCTCCTTCCAGAGACAACGCGAGGCAGGCCGGGAAATCCCGTTCAGTCGTGGTCCCCGGCGGGATGCGCGGGTTGGACCACCGGGCGAGGGGCTGAACGTGAAGGATGCGGAATGTGTCGCTTTTCTCCAGTGGGCGTTGCCCCGGCTGAAGCTGCGCTGGCCGGGATTCCGCCGTGTACGCCGGCAGGCGTGCAAGCGCATTCAGCGGCGCATGACGGCCCTGTCCTGTCCGGACGTGGCGGCCTATCGGCTGTATCTGGACGAACATCCCGAGGAATGGGCCAGGCTGGATGCGTATTGCCGGATCACCGTCACCCGGTTCTACCGCGACAAGCGCGTATTCCAGACGCTCATGGACGACGTCCTGCCGGAACTTGCCCGGGCGGCGCTGACGCGTTCCGCCCGGACGCTTCGGGTCTGGTCCGCCGGATGCGGCTCCGGTGAGGAGCCGTACACGCTGGCCATCGGATGGCAGCTCCAGCTCGCCCAACGATTTCCCGACCTCGCCCTGGATATCCTCGCCACGGATGCCGATGACGGCCTGCTGTCGCGGGCGTCCGAGGCGTGCTACGCGTGGAGTGCCGTGCGCAACCTTCCGTCGGGTTGGCGATCCGAAGCCTTTCAGGCGCGTGACGGGCGCTACTGCCTCAGGCCCGCATTCAGGACCGCGGTTCGTTTCCGGTGCCACGACCTGCGTACGCCGCTGCACGAGGGTGGATTCGACCTGATCTGTTGCCGCAACCTGGCCTTCACCTATTTCGACCACGATCTGCAGCTTCGCGCTGCGCAGACGCTCCATGAGCGCCTGTTGCCCGGCGGCGTGCTTGTGCTGGGCGTGCATGAGCGGCTCCCGGAAGGCGGGCCCGATTTTTCCGTCATCTCGGAACGCCTCGGCCTCTACCGCAAACCTGTTGTTTGAACCACGAAGCGCACGAAGGGCACGAAGAAAGAATGATGGGCCATCGGGTCCGCAATTTCTCTGATATCGCTGGCCCGCACTGCCGTTCGGCTGCTTCGTTGGCGCAGGAGAAATGTCTCTCGCGAAGCCGCGAAGCCCGCAAAGAAAAGATCAGTTCATAATTCTTTTGTTTTCTTGGCGAGCTTCGCGGCTTTGCGAGAGTCCCTGCATTTATTGTCAACGAAGCCACCAAACGGAAAGGCGGATCGGCAACATCAACCGGAGCCCGGATCTCCACACCCCATCATCCTTCCTTCGTGCCCTTCGTGTGCTTCGTGGTTAAGCGCCTATGTCGAACCCAAGGTTGCGGGTGCCAAGGCGAAGGTGGATATTGAGTGCGGGGTACATGAACCCCGCCTCCGGGTTTCGGACGGTGTCCATGACGCAGGAAGTTCACATCGACGGCACCATGGGCGAGGGCGGTGGCCAGGTGCTGCGCAGTTCACTGACACTCGCGCTGCTGACCGGTCGTCCGGTTCGCCTCACCCGCATTCGTGCCCGCCGGGATCGGCCCGGACTGGGTTTTCAGCATCGCATGGCGGTACATGCCGCGGCGCGCATCAGCCGTGCGCGAGTGGACGGCGACCGGGTCGGCTCACAGGACCTCGAATTCGTCCCCGGCCCCGTGGTCCCCGGAGACTATCACTTCGATATCGGCACGGCCGGCAACACCTCCCTGGTGTTGCAGACTGTGCTGCTTCCTCTGGCGCTGGCGCCGGGCGCGTCGACCGTCGGCGTGACGGGCGGCACCCATGTGCCCCTGAGCCCGTGCTTTCACTATCTGGACTGGCACTGGCGGACCATGCTCTCGCGTCTGGGCCTCGGTTTCGACCTTCGCATGACCATGGCCGGGTTCTATCCCCAGGGCGGCGGTGAGATCCATGCCGCGATACGCGGTGACGCACGCATCGACGCGCTGGATCTGCGCGACCGGGGGAGGCTGCTCGAAGTGCACGGTCTCTCCGCGGTGGCCAACCTGCCGGAGGAGATCGCCCAGCGCCAGCGCGGCCGTGCGCTTCGAGGGCTGGCGGCGATTGACTGTCCCGTGCACATTGCCATTGAAAGCCTGCCTGCCCGTTCACAGGGGACGGTGCTGGTGTTGCTGGCCCGTTTCGAACACAGCCAGGCCTGTTTCTTTGCGCTGGGTGCGCGGGGGAAACGCGCGGAGCGGGTGGCTGACGAAGCCGTGGAGGAACTGCTCGCGTTTCTTGCCACCGACGGAGCCGTGGACCGCTGGCTTGCGGACCAGCTGCTCTTGCCCCTTGCGTGCGCCGGCGGGCCATCTGTATTCCGCACCGGTGAGGTCACCCTGCATCTGTTGACCCACGCGGAGGTCATCCGAAGATTCCTGCCGGTGACAATCCGCATCGATGGCGAGCCGGGAGCGCCAGGCACGGTGCATGTGAACTCGTGATTCCCCGCCATGAAGCCGCTCTTTCACACCCAGCTTGTCAACGGCACTCGCGGAGATCCCGCGCTGTATATCGACTTCCAGTTCCGCCGCCGCGCCCTGATGTTTGATCTGGGTGACGTTAGCCGCCTGGAGCCGCGGCGCATCCTGCGCCTGAGCGATGTGTTCGTCTCGCACGCCCACATGGATCACTTCATGGGCCTGGACCGCCTCGTGCGCCTGATGCTCGGGCGCGGCAAGCATCTGAGGCTCTACGGGCCGCCGGGGTTCATCGACCGGGTGAGGCACCGGCTGCACGGCTACACGTGGAACCTCGTGCGCAACTATGCGGAACCGTTCATCGTCGAGGCCCTTGAACAGGACGCCGACGGCGGGCTGCGGCGAAGCCTCTTTCACGCCCGTGAGGCGTTCCGGCAGGAGGACCGGCCCGCGCCGTCCATGCCCCCGGGGACACTGCTCGACGAGGAGGAATTTCGCGTGCGCGCCGTCCCGATCGACCATCACATTCCCTGTCTGGCATTTGCACT
Organism: Thioalkalivibrio denitrificans; assembly: GCF_002000365.1. Taxonomy (GTDB): domain Bacteria; phylum Pseudomonadota; class Gammaproteobacteria; order Ectothiorhodospirales; family Ectothiorhodospiraceae; genus Thioalkalivibrio_A; species Thioalkalivibrio_A denitrificans. Next base: position 12,589 of record NZ_MVBK01000028.1, read on the forward strand.
GGAGGAGAAGGCGCATCTCAACGTCTGGAAGAACCGGCTGGAAGACATGGGCCTGCCCACCGGGCCCTGGCTCAACCATCTCAAGCACCTGGTGCGCCGTGGCGCCCCGGACGACACACCGGTGGAGATCGCATGGCATGACCGCGCCGGTGAGCATCGGGTGGTCCATGCCCTCGGCAGGCTGCGGCAGGAAGTGCTTCAGGAGGTGCGCGGGCGCAAGCTGGTCTACGTGGTGGACGCCGCCTTCCATGAGGCCAACCGTCGGCGAATCGTCGAACTCGCCCGGGAGGCGGACCTGTTCTACGTGGAGGCGCCGTTTCTGAACGAGTCGGCGGAACGTGCTTCCGACACGGCCCATCTGACGGCCGCCCAGGCGGGTCTCCTGGCCCGGGAGGCGGGGGTGAAGCGCGTCATCCCCTTTCATTTCTCCGCCCGCCACACGGGCGACGAGGCGAGGATCCGGGCACAGGTGATGGCGGCGTTCAGAGAGCGTCCCGCCGGCTGAAGCCCAGCCCGCATATCTCACCACCCTTCTACTGTGGCCGCCGATCTGCGCGCTGTGACGGGGCGTGCTCCCTCCGGCCGGCTCGACGTAGTGTCGACTACGCCCGCGCCGTCCTCCAGTCCGCGCACCCCGTCACAGCGGCATCTCGGCGCCCTCGCTACGAACGGTGGTGAGATATCCGGGCTAGCCGTGCCGGCGCCTGGGTGAGCACCGGGAGTTGTCACAACCGGGCACCCCGGAACGATGGATGCCCCCCAATGCTCGCTTGACAAGGTCATTCGGATAATTCCTAATGAGAAACAAAGTTTCCCCTTGAGAATTCCTGTGAGCCAGCACACGTACCGCCTCATCGTGTCCTGCCCCGACCGGGTGGGTATCGTCGCCGCTGTCAGCGGTTTTCTCTCCCGACATGGCGGCTGGATCATCGAGGCCAGCCAGCACGCGGACCAGGGCCTGGGCTGGTTCTTCATGCGCTACGAGATCCGTGCCGACTCGCTGCCCTTCGACGACAAGGGCCTGCGCGAGGCCTTCGCGCCCATCGCCGAAGACTTCGGCATGCAGTGGCAGGTGACCGACGCGCAGGTGCCGAAGCGCGTGGTGGTCATGGTCAGCAGGCTCGACCACTGCCTCACGGACCTGCTCTACCGCTGGCGCAGCCAGGAGATGTTCTTCGACATCCCCTGCGTGATCTCCAACCACGAAGACATGCGCGACTACGTGGAGTGGCACGGCATCCCCTTCCACCACGTGCCCGTGGACCGGAACGACAAGGCGCCGGCCTTCGCCGAGGTGACGCGCCTGGTGGAGGCATGCGAGGCGGATGCCGTGGTGCTGGCCCGCTACATGCAGATCCTGCCGCCCGACATGTGCGCGCGCTATGCGGGGCGCATCATCAATATCCACCACAGCTTCCTGCCGTCCTTTGTCGGCGCCAAGCCGTACCACAAGGCCTTCCAGCGCGGCGTGAAACTGATCGGCGCCACGAGTCACTACGTCACCGAGGAGCTGGACGCCGGTCCAATCATCGAGCAGGACGTCATCCGGGTGCGCCACGACGATTCCATCGAGGAGCTGATCCGCCTCGGGCGCGACGTGGAGAAGGCAGTGCTGGCGCGGGGCCTTCGCTATCACCTGGAAGACCGGGTGCTGGTTCACGGCAACAAGACGGTGGTCTTCGACTGATGCCGTTGCGCCTGCTGAAAAACGCGTTCAGCGACGCGCCGGACCCGCGTTTCTTCACGACGCCCGGCACCCTTCGCGACAGCTACGACGTGGTGATCATCGGCGGCGGCGGGCACGGCCTGGCCTGCGCGTACTATCTCGCCCGGGACCACGGCATCACCAACGTGGCGGTGCTGGAGCAGGGCTACATCGGCGGTGGCAACACGGGGCGCAACACCACCATCGTGCGCTCCAACTATCTCACCCCCGAAGGCGTGAAGTTCTACGACGAGAGCATCCGCCTGTTCAGGGATCTGGCCGAGGATTTCGACCTCAATATCTTCTATTCGGAGCGCGGCCACTTCACCCTCGCCCACACGGATGCCGCCGTGCGCACCATGCGCTGGCGCGCCGAGGTGAACAAGCACTTCGGCATCGACAGCGAGCTGGTGGACCGCGACTTCATCGCCGACGCCGTGCCCATGCTGGACCTGGACTGCGGCGGCGAGCATCCGGTGCTGGGTGCGCTCTACCACGTGCCCGGCGCGGTGGTGCGCCACGACGCCGTGGCCTGGGGCTACGGGCGCGGTGCCGACCGGCGCGGCGTGGAGATCCACCAGAAGACCCGTGTCACCGGCATCCGCGTGGAGCAGGGCAAGGTCACCGGTGTCGAGACCGACAAGGGCTTGGTGAAGACGGGCCGGGTGATCTCCATGGTGGCCGGCTCCACGCCCCGCATCACCGACATGGTGGGCATCACCACGCCCATCGTCATCCACCCCCTGCAGGCCTGCGTCACCGAGCCCATGAAGCCGTGGCTCGACACCATCATCGTCTCCGGCAGCCTGCACGTGTATGTCTCGCAGTCATCGCGCGGCGAACTGGTCATGGGCGCGGCGCTGGACCCCGCCATCCTGCATTCCACGCGCTCCACGCTGGACTTCGTGGAGGGCCTCGCTGACCAGATGCTGGATCTCTTCCCCTTCCTGTCGCGCGCCAAGGTGATGCGCCAGTGGGCGGGCATGGCGGACATGACGCCGGACTTCGCGCCCATCATGGGCAGAACGGCCATCGACGGTTTCTACATCGACGCCGGCTGGGGCACCTGGGGATTCAAGGCCACGCCCATCTCCGGCAAGACCATGGCCTGGACCGTAGCCAACGACCGCGACCACGAACTCATCGAACCCTTCAGCCTCGCCCGCTTCGACCGCTTCGAACTGGTCGGGGAACGGGGGGCGGCTTCGGTTGGGCATTGAGGGTTTTAAAACCATTCGACGCAAAGGCGCAAAGTCGCAAAGGGACGCAAAGTAGATGAATAGTTGTTTGAGCACTGGAGCCACGGTTCGCTACACCTGCGGCCAAAGCAGCGTGTCATCTCTCGCTTTTACCCCGTATTCACTTTGCGTCCCTTTGCGTCATAGCGCCTTTGCGTCGCGGTAGGTTTGTGGTTTTGAAAAACAAAGCACTTGACGCAAAGACGCCATGACGCAAAGGGACGCAAAGTTAATGAACGTTTGTTCGTGTGCTGTGGCCATATTTTGTTGCTGTGGCCGTTGTAGCCCTATGCCATCTTCTGCTTTTACACCGATCATCTTTGCGTCCCTTCGCGCCTTTGCGTCTTTGCGTCGCGGTGAACAACGATGAAACTCATCCACTGCCCCAAAGTCGGCACCCGCCCCGCGTCCGAGTTCGTCTACGGCGGCCTGTGGCGTCCCATGCCGGATCCGGACGCGTGTTCGGATACCGAGTGGTGCCACTACGTCTTCCATCGCGACGGTGCCCCCGGGGTGCAGCGGGAATGGTGGTGCCATGCGCCCACGGGTATGTGGTTCGTGGCCGAGCGCGACACGATGAAGGACGAGTTTCTGCGCACCATGACCGTGGCCGAGGCCATGCGGGAGGCGACCGATGGCTAGGCGCCTTCCGCCCCAGCCGGGGGAATGGATCGACCGCGAGCACACGGTGCGCTTTACCTTCGAGGGGCGCGAGTACCCGGCCTTCGCGGGCGACACCATCTCGTCGGCGCTGCTCGCCAACGGCGTGCGCGTGCTCGGACGCAGTTTCAAGTACCACCGACCCCGGGGCGTGTTCTCCGCCGCCAACCACGACACCAACGTGCTGTTCCAGTCGGAGACCGACTTCAACATCCGGGGTGATGTCACCGCCGTCGAGGACGGCATGAAGCTCGCCGCCGTCAACACGGCCGGCGGGGTGAAAAGGGACCGCGGGCGCATCATGGACAGCCTCTCGCCCATGCTGCCGGTGGGCTTCTACTACAAGACCTTCCACCGTCCCCGCGCCCTGTTCCCGTTCTGGGAGAAGCGCATCCGCAGCATGGCGGGTCTGGGCCGTGTGGATACGGCATGGAACGGCGGACGCGTGCCGAAGCGCCATGCCTTCTGCGATCTGCTGGTGGTGGGCGCCGGGCCGTCCGGGTTGTCCGCGGCAGTCGCCGCGGCCGAGGCCGGCGTCAACGTCTGGCTGGTGGACGAGAACGCGCGCCCCGGCGGCAGCTTCAACGACCAGGAAGCCAATCTGCAGCGCGACGAACTGCTCCACCGGGCGCATGAACTCCATAACCTCACGATCCTGACCGACACCGTCGCCGCCGGCTGGTACGCGGACCATTACATCCCGCTGGTGACCCCCGAAGCGCTGATCCGTCTGCGTGCCCGCGCGGTCATCGTCGCCGCGGGTGTGTACGAGCAGCCCGCCGTGTTTCGCAACAACGATCTTCCGGGCGTGATGCTTGGAAATGCGGCCCGACGCCTCGTGCATCGCTACGGCGTCGCCCCCTGCGAGTCCACGGTGATCCTGGCCGGCAACAGCGATGCCTATCGCAGCGCGCTGGAGTTGCAGGCCGCCGGCGTCGCCATTCGCGCACTGCTGGATCTGGAGGATCCCGGGACGCGGGCCGATCTGTTCGCCGACGTGCAGGCGGCGGACATCCCGGTCTACGGGCGCTGCGCCGTCCACAGCGCCGAGGGCAACGGCATCCTGGAGGCGGTGACGGTCTGCGAACTGGACGGCGAGGGCCGCGCGAAACCGGACACCGCCCGGCGCATCGACTGCGATGGCCTGCTCATGTCCGTGGGCTATGCACCCGCCGCCGCCCTGCTGTATCAGTCCGGGGCGGGCATGACATTCGCCGGGACGCCCGGCCAGTTCGTGCCGGAGTCGCTGCCGCCCGGTGTGTTTGCCTGCGGGCGGGTCAATGGCGTGTTCGGTCTTCAGGCGCGCCTTGACGACGGCCTCGCCGCGGCAGGCGAGGCACTCGCGTATCTGGGCAGGAGCGGCGTGCAGCACGCGCGCCCCGGCCGTGGCCGCGAACGCATGTCCCACCCCTGGCCCGTGTTCCCGCATCCGAAGGGCAAGGTGTTCGTGGATCTCGACGAGGACCTGCAGCTCAAGGACCTGGAGCGTGCCGCCGCCGAGGGCTTCGACAACATCGAACTGCTCAAGCGCTACTCCACCGTGGGCATGGGCCCGAGCCAGGGCAAGCATGCCAACATGAACGCGGTGCGCATCCTCGCGCGCCTGACCGGCCGCACCATCGACAGGACCGGCACCACCACCGCACGCCCGTTTCATCATCCGGTACCCGTGGGCCATCTCGCGGGACGCCGCCTGCGCCCCGAGCGGCGCACCGCCATGCACGGCTGGCACAAGGCACACGGCGCCGTGTTCATGCCCGCTGGACACTGGCTGCGGCCGAAGTATTACGGTCCCGGTCCGGAGGAGGAGGCCATCCGCGCCGAGGTGCTCGCGGTACGCGAGGGCGTGGCCATGGTGGATGTCTCCACGCTGGGCAAGGTGGAGGTCATCGGACCCGACGCCGCCCGCTTCATGGATCAGCTCTACACGCTGAAGCTGTCCACCGTGAAGATCGGCCGGACCCGTTATGCGCTCATGGTGGACGAGGCCGGCGTGATCATCGACGACGGCGTGTGCGCCCGCTGGGCGGACGACCACTTCTACGTCACCACCACCACCACCGGCGCCGAGATCATCTTCCGCCACATGCAGCGCCTGATCGGTGAGTGGCAGCTGAACGTGGACGTGATCAACCGCACCCACCAGATGGCCTCCATGAACATCGCGGGCCCGCTGACGCGCGAGGTCCTCCAGCCGCTCACCGATCTGGATCTTTCGCAGGAGGCCTTTCCCTATCTGGGCGCGCGCCAGGCGTTGGTGGCCGGTGTGCCCGCCTGGCTGTTCCGCGTCGGCTTCGTGGGCGAACTGGGCTACGAGATCCACGTGCCTTCGGCCCAGGCCCGCCACGTGTGGGTGTCGCTCATGGCGGCGGGCGAGGCCTACGGCATCCGGCCCTTCGGCGTGGAGGCCCAGCGTCAGCTGCGTCTGGAGAAGGCGCACCTGATCGTGGGGCAGGACACCGACGGCACCTCCAGCCCCTTCGACGCCAACATGAACTGGGCGGTGAAGTTCGACAAGCCGTTCTTCCAGGGCAAGCGCAGCCTGGAAATCCTCAAGGAACGCGCGTCCAACCGGTTGCTGGGTTTCAGGCTGCCGGGCAATCACCCGGGTCCGGTCCCGGAGGAATGCCATCTCGTGATCCACGACGGCGACATCGCCGGGCGTGTCACCAGCATCGGCTACAGCCCGTCGCTGGATGCCTGGGTGGGTCTCGCCATGGTGGATCGTGCCCTCGAGGATGCCGACACGCTTTCCATCCGCGCGGCCGGTGCGGTGATGGTCGACGCGCCCGTGGTGCCCACGCCCTTCTACGACCCGGAGGGCCTGCGCCAGAAACTGGAAACGGCGCATGAACCGGTCGCGAGAGAGGCGAGCGCATGAACCGCCTGAGTCCGGCCCACGACATCCTGCCGCGCGAGCGCTTCGACTGGGGTGAGGTACGCGGCATGGCGGTGCCGCTCAAGGCACCGCAGCGGCCTGCCACCTGGGTAGCTGATCTCAGCCCCCTCACGCGGGTGCTGGTCAAGGGCGGCGATGCCGCCGGCTGGCTGGCCGCGCGGGGCCTTCCGGTGCCCGAGGACTGGTTCGTGTGCCGCGATCTGGCGGAACTGGGCGACGATGTCTTTATGGCGCGCACCGGCAGCGGGGAGTTCCTGCTCCACGACGGCCCGGGCGGCGCACTGGCCGAACGGCTCGGTCCGCTGCCGGAAGGCCTGGAGAACGGCACCCGCGTGCTCGCGCGCGACGACCAGGAAGTCGCCCTGGGCGGCGAACACGCCGCCATGCTCATGGCGGAATTCTGCGCCCTGGATCTCTCCACCACGGGCGATGCACTGCTCTACACCCGCGTGGCCGGCGTGGGCGTCTGGCTGCGCGTCGAAGCGGGGCCTGTCTACCGCATGGGCTGCGAACCCAGTTACGGCGAATTTCTGTTCGAGACCCTGATGCACGGGGTCCGTGAAATGCAGGGGGAAGTCATCGGCTTTTCCGATTTCTACACCATCCGGGAGGATCCAAAATGACACCACAGGAAGCGAAGACCTACCTCGAGAGTCACCAGGTGAAATACATCCTGGCCCAGTTCGTGGACATCCACGGCGTGGCCAAGACCAAGTCCGTGCCCGTGAGCCACCTGGAAGACGTGCTCACCGACGGCGCCGGGTTTGCCGGCTTTGCCGTATGGGGCCTGCGCATGGGGCCGCACGAGGCGGACTACATGGCGCGCGGCGATCTGAGCACGCTGTCCATCGTGCCCTGGCAGCCGGGCTATGCGCGCATCGTGTGCGACGGCTTCGTCAACGGCAAGCCGTACATGATGGACACGCGCAACATTCTCGCGGCGCAGGTCAAGCGCCTGAAGGAACGCGGCTGGACCATGAACACCGGCCTCGAGCCCGAGTTCAGTCTGCTGCGCCGCGACGGTAACGGCGGCGTGGTGCCCGCCGATGACTCCGACCGCCTGGACAAGCCCTGCTACGACTACAAGGGCCTGTCCCGCTCCCGCGAGTTCCTGGAGCGCCTGGTGGAGTCGCTGCAGGCGGTGGACTTCGACGTCTACCAGGTGGACCATGAGGACGCCAACGGCCAGTTCGAGATCAACTACACCTACTCGGACTGCATGACCTCCGCGGACCGCTACGTGTTCTTCCGCATGGCCGCCGGGGAGATCGCCAACCAGCTGGGGCTCATCTGCTCCTTCATGCCCAAGCCCTTCTCCAACCGCACGGGCAACGGCATGCACATGCACATCTCCATCGCCGACGAGACCAACCCCAACCTCTTCGAGGAGCCGTCCGATCCGCGCGGCCTGTCCCTTTCAAAGACCGCCTATCACTTCATGGCAGGCCTGATGGACCACGCCCCGGCGCTCACCGCGCTCATGGCCCCCAGCGTCAATTCCTACAAGCGCCTCGTGGTGGGCCGCGCGCTCTCCGGCGCCACCTGGGCCCCGGCGTTCATCTCCTACGGCGACAACAACCGGACCTCCATGGTGCGCGTGCCCCAGGGTCGTCTGGAACTGCGCCTGGGTGACGGTGCCTGCAACCCGTACCTGGCGGCCGCCGCCGTCATCGTCGCGGGTCTGGATGGCGTGGACCGCAAGCTGGATCCGGGCGAACCGCAGAACTTCAACTTCTATGACTTCAGCCCCACGGAGCTGGCCGAGAAGGGCATCGAGACCCTGCCGCAGAGTCTGCACGAGGCCATCGAGGCCCTGCGCAAGGACACGCTGTTTGCCGAGCAGCTCGGCCAGGCGTTCATCGACGAGTTCGTCGGGCTGAAGAACATGGAGTGGGTGGAGTATTCCCGTCACGTGTCCGACTGGGAACTCAGCCGCTACGTGGAATTTTACTGATCGAGGAGATTGTCCCCATGTGCGGGATCGTAGGACTGTTGCTCAAGAATGCGGCGCTCAACGAGAACCTGGGCCGGTTTGTCACGCCCATGCTGGTGAGCATGGCGGAACGCGGTCCGGACTCCGCGGGCCTTGCCGTGTTCACGGACCGGGACCTGGGCGAGAAGTACAGCCTGTTCGCGCAGGATGCGCAGTTCGACTGGGACGCCCTGGAACGCGTCCTGGACGAGGCCCTGGTGCCCACGCCGCGTATCGAGGCGAAAGGGCGCTACGCGCGCCTGTCTCTGGACGTGGAGCCGGACACTTTGCGGCGCTGGATGGCGGAACACTTTCCCCATCTGCACGTGCTCAGCGCCGGGCACTTTATGGACATCTACAAGGACGCCGGCCATCCGGCGGAGATCGCCGGGCGCTATGACTTCCCCGCGCTCACCGGCAGCCACGCCGTGGGCCACACGCGCATGGCCACGGAGTCCGCCATCACCCCGGCCCACGCCCATCCCTTCACCGCGGGCGAGGACTTCTGCCTGGTGCACAACGGCTCGCTGTCCAACCCCTACAAGATCCGCCGCAGGCTGGAGCGCAAGGGCATCCGCTTCGAGACCGACAACGACACCGAGGCCGCCTGCCGATTTCTCGAGTGGCGCCTGCGCGAGGGCGATGGCCTTGAGACCGCGCTCGCGGAGGGCTTCTCCGTGCTGGACGGTTTCTACACCCTGCTCATGGCCACCCGCGACGAACTGGCCCTGGTACGCGACTCGTTCGCCTGCAAGCCCGCCGTGGTGGCCGAGACCGACGACTACGTGGCCATCGGTTCCGAGTACCGCGCGCTTGCCCACCTGCCCGGGGTGAAGGAGGCGTCGTTGTTCGAACCCCGGCCCGAGGAGATCTACACGTGGAGACGATAACCGACACCGACAAGACCGTGCGCGTGGACCTGGACGAGTCCAGCGTGCGCGACCTGAACCAGTTCCTGCACCACGATCTCGCCGCAAGCGGCGTCAAACACATCGAGGTGCTCAACCCCAACGGCCGCCACAACATCGCCGTGGGCGTGGACGCGCCGGTGTCCGTGGACATCCGCGGCCATGCCGGCTACTTCATCGGCGGCATGAACAAGCAGGCGCGCATCACGGTGCACGGCAACGTGGGCTGGAGCGTGGGCGAGAACATCATGTCCGGCAGCATCCGCGTGAAGGGCAACGCCTCCGAGTGCGCGGGCGCCTCGGGCCATGGCGGACTGGTGGTCATCGAGGGCGATGCCTCCTCGCGCTGCGGCATCTCCATGAAGGGCTGCGACATCGTGGTGGGCGGCAGCGTCGGGCACATGTCCGCGTTCATGGCCCAGCTCGGCACGCTGGTGGTCTGCGGTGACGCGGACGCGGGGCTTGGGGATTCACTCTACGAGGCCGTGATCTACGTGCGCGGCACCATCAAGGGCCTCGGCGCCGATGCGCGGGAGGAGCCCATGGGCGAGGAGGACTACGCCCGCGTGGCGGCCCTGCTGGACAAGGCCGGTTTCGATCACGACCCGAAGGCGTTCAAGCGCGTCGCCTCCGCGCGCACCCTGTACCACTGGAACGCCGATCATCACCAGGAGTACTGATCCCATGTCCAAGCCCACCGACAAGCCCGTCTACATCGAGCCCAACTACACCTACGGCGACGCCACGCTGCACTACATCCAGCAGGCCGCCGAGCACGGGCTCTACGAGATCCGCGGGCTGGGCGCCAAGCGCCGCGTGCCCACCTTCGACGATCTCACCTTCCTCACCGCGTCGGCCTCGCGCTACCCGCTGGAGGGTTACCGGGAAAAGTGCGAGACGAAGACGGTGCTCGGCACCCGCTTCGCGAAGAAGCCCATCGAACTGGGCATCCCCATCACCATCGCCGGCATGAGCTTCGGCGCGCTCACCGCCCAGGCCAAGGACGCCCTCGGCCGCGCCGCGGGCGAGCTGGGTACCTCCACCACCACCGGAGACGGTGGCATGACCCCGGAAGAGCGCCGCTCGTCAAAGACACTGGTCTACCAGTGCCTGCCGTCGCGCTACGGCTTCAACCCCGACGACCTGCGCCAGGCGGACGCCATCGAGCTGGTGGTCGGGCAGGGCGCCAAGCCCGGTGGCGGGGGCATGCTGTTGGGCCAGAAGATCAGCCCGCGCGTGGCCGGCATGCGCACGCTGCCCGAAGGCATCGACCAGCGCTCCGCCTGCCGCCATCCCGACTGGACCGGCTCCGACGATCTCGCCATCAAGCTCTCCGAGCTTCGCGAACTCACCGACTGGCAGCTGCCCGTGTACGTGAAGATCGGCGCCACGCGCGTGAAGAACGACGTGAAGCTGGCCGTGGCCGCCGGCGCCGACGTGGTGGTGGTGGACGGCATGCAGGGCGGCACCGCCGCCACGCAGCAGGTGTTCATCGAACACGCCGGCATCCCCACGCTCGCCGCCCTGCGCCAGGCCGTGGAGGCGCTGGAGGAGATCGACAAGGTGGGCGAGGTGCAGCTCATCATCTCCGGCGGTATCCGCAGCGGCGCGGATGTGGCCAAGGCGCTTGCCATGGGCGCCGACGCCGTGTCCATCGGGCAGGCCGCCATGATGGCGCTGGGCTGCAACGCCCGGCACTACCACATGAACGGCCGGCTGGTGGACGCCACGGATGATTACGCCGCCATCGGCACGGCCCCCGGCTACTGCCATCACTGCCACACGGGCCTGTGCCCGGTGGGCATCGCCACCCAGACCCCGGAACTTGAGAAGCGCCTGGACGTGGACTGGGGCGCGCGCCGCGTGAAGAACTACCTGCAGACGCTCACCATGGAACTCACCACGCTGGCGCGCGCCTGCGGCAAGTCCAACGTGCACAACCTGGAGCGCGAGGACCTCGCCGCACTCACCATCGAGGCGGCCGCCATGGCGAAGATCCCGCTGGCCGGCACCGACTGGATCCCCGGACACAACGGCTACTGAGCGCAGAACCGTGACCCGCGCCAAACGCAAGGTCGATGTCGTGCAACCGGTGACGGTGCCGCCCGAAGTCCCCCAGGCCGGGGACAGCGGCCTCGACCGCTACATCGGTCTCGTGCTGCGCGAAAGGCGTCAGGCCCAGTCGCTCACCATCGCCGACGTGGCGGGGCTTGCCGGTGTCAGCCGCGGCATGCTCTCGAAGATCGAGAACGGCCAGGTCTCCCCCAGCCTCGATACCCTGCGCCGCCTTGCCGCCGCACTCGGCATGACGCTGGCACAGCTGTTCAAGAACCTGGACGTCCCCGAGGGTGGCGCCCAGCACGTCAAGGCCGGCGAGGGCCTCGAAGTCGTACGCCGCGGCACCCGCCGCGGCCACACGTATCATCTGCTCGCCTACGACCAGGGCCCCCGCAAGCAGGTGGAGCCCTTCCTCATCACCATGGACGACGCCAGCGAGGTCTTCCCCACCTTCACGCATCCCGGCGTGGAGTTCATCTACATGCTGGAGGGTCGCATCGAGTACAGGCACGGGCGCAACACCTACCTGCTGGAACCGGGCGACTCGCTCACCTTCAAGGGCAGCATCCCCCACGGCCCCGAGCGCCTGATCAAGGTCCCGATTCGCTTCCTCGCCGTGATCAACTACGGGGAGGAGGACTGACCCTGGGCGCCCCCCTCTCCAGCAAACTTGGCACAAAACCACACCGGTAGGAGCCCAGCCCCCTGGGCGAACAGATCTCCTCGGTAGTCCCACCATTCGCCTAGCCCGGACATTGCACCAAGGATCGCGAATGGATGTGGTCTCTCGGCCTGCGTCGCGCCGTCTCTGGAAGGANNGGTTCGACTGAAGAGCAAGCGAGGCAGGCCGAGAGACCGCAAACATCGCGATAGGCCGGCGGCGAGGTACAGATTGTCACCGCGGCTTTTCGGTCAAATATGCCAATTGATGCGCCTCTTTCAGAAGGTTACATAAAGCCGCCGGCCGCCTTGGTGCAATGTCCGGGCTAGGGGCTGGGCTCCTACACGGCTTGCAGGCAGAACCTGGATATCCACGCCTGGCCTCCTTGGCCTTGCTTCGATTCTGTTCCCCGTTCGAAAGACAAACTCCTTCGTCCTCCTTGCCGCCCGCACAACTTGTAACCCGTAACGTGATAGGTTACGCTCGGCCGTATGATACGGAGCTTCAAGAGCAAAGGGCTTGAGAAATTCTTCCTGAAGGGAACGAAATCGGGAATTCAAGCCAAGCACGCTGATCGATTGCGGCTGATTCTAGGCCGTCTGAATGCCGCCACCGACCCAAGAGATATGGATCTGCCCGGGCTGAAGTTACATGAACTCCAGGGTCGTCGCAGCGGGGTATGGTCCGTCTGGGTCAGCGGTAACTGGCGTATAACATTTCGCTTCGATGGAAGGGATGCAGAAGCGGTTGATTATGAAGATTATCATTGAGGTGTAATGATGAAGATGCACAACCCACCCCACCCCGGCGAAGTGTTAAGGGAATTATGCATCGGGCCGATGGGGTTAAGCATTACCGAGGCTGCGGAAGCGCTTGGCGTTAGCAGAAAGACGCTATCCGCCATTCTGAACGGCCATGCCGGCATTAGCCCTGAAATGGCAATTCGCCTTTCCCTGGCCTTCGGCACGTCTGCTGAGAGTTGGTTGAATCAGCAGGCCCAGTATGACTTGTGGGAGGCGGAGAAGAAGCGTAGCTCATTAAGGGTTAGAAGATTATCCGCAGCATGACGAAGTTGCGCCGAGGACATCATGGTCTGGTTCTATCAGGCCCGGGAAAGATGCTTGGCTTTGCAGGAGTTCAAGAAATCAAGGACAGCGCCGGAACCCAAAAGATCGACGAATGGTCCGAAGTGGATCAGTATTATGTCAGCAGCGCGCCTAGGCTGCCCCTTGGCGGTTGCCACGGAGACGAAGATGGACACGTGTTTGAGGAACTTGGACGGATCGTTGAAGAGGTCACTGGGCTGAATCGAAAGGATGGCAAGCCCTTGTCGCTGGCGACATCAGGGTGCGATATAGAGAGCCGGTTGCATAGCGTCGCATTGCTCCGTTGCACAATAACTACATAACGGCGAGTCTCGCCGTGCGCAAGCAGGAATCGGGTATGTTGGAATCTGAGAAGTCACCTGAGGCGCCAGGTTCAGAGGGTGGGCATGATTAAGGGTGCGTCCCTGCCGATATCGCCGACCCGGTGAGGGTGTTGCTATGCGAGACCTGACCTCCAAGCCGCCTTATCTATTCAAGCGCGTTGCGCCGGAGTTCGGGCTAAGGCTGATGCCAGCTTTGTTAGCTCACCGTTATTTGCATCTGCTTGGCGCTATCGCTGCGGGTGGAGGATGAGATCCCCCGAGGTCCCATAATGAATCACTCGACTAACCCCTATCGCTCCTACCTTGAATCGTGGTCTGCTGAGCTTAGATCTAGAGCCGACCGCGTTCGAGACCTTATTGGCAGCGCCCACTGGCTTTCGGTGGGGAGTCACAAGGAGAGCATTGTTAGAGAGTTCTTTTCTAGGTATGTGCCCGGTGAGGTCACTGTTGGCCATGGCTTCGTTCGTACTAGTGACGGGCAATGTTCCCATGAAATCGACGTGTTAGTCGGCGGGGGAGCGAAGCATCCACCATACTTCAATGAGGGTGGGCTTCAGATCTTGCCCCCAGAGGACGTGCTGGCCGCGATGGAAATCAAGACGAGATTCGGGGCTACGGAACTGCGCGAGGCCTTAGAGCGCCATGCCAGGAACCACACTATATTTCTCCAGTCCAGAGTTGATGTGATTCCATGGCAGGGCGCGTTCTTCTTTGAGTGTCGATCACCTTTTGATGCGAACCGTGTTCTGGATACGGTGGAAAAGGAAGTGAGGGTCATCCTCTCTTCCTACGGACCAAAGATCGACCAGTCCTCGGTAAGACGGAATTCCCTGCACTTTCCCCTTCCCACCTTCCTCGTTTTATTTGAAACCTGTTTGATCATGTTCCGCACTTGTGATGACCCAAGTATTGTGCACATCGACCTATTTGAATCCGAAAGTCTCAGTTTTGGTTTGGCAGCCATCGATTTTTTTTCCTATGCGGCATCGAGATTGTCCGGCTCCACTCTTCCCACTTCCCTTGAGCTCAGCCGAGAATACGTGGAACGTTATCATTGGCATAGGCGTACTTTGAGCATAGAGACTGAGAAATGAAGGAGATCGTATCTCTTCAACAGCTACTCAGTGAGCTGCGTCGATTTCCCGCCCTTGTGGTGGGCCCCGGCGTCACTTCGAATAGCGGAATTTCCAACGACATCGTGGACGCAATCCTGCGTGAGTTTGCAGACGAGTTCGAAAAGGACGCGAGTGTTTCTAACTACTTGGACTTGGTCGATTCGGTCGCCGACCCGGAATCTAGTGAGATTCCTCATATTGATGAGTGTATCCGAAAGCACGTCTTATCCATTCCCGGTGCTCCGCAGATCCGGCAGTTACTCCGAGTTGACTGGTCTACTATCGTTTCTCTCACCCCTGATGTTTGCCTAGAAGATGCGCTAAGAGAGCGCTTAGAGGGAACAGCTACATCGAGAACGCTCACCCTTGTCGACTGCGCAAGAGTGCTTCCGCAGTTTCGCACCACACCCATCTACCGGCTTTTGGGCAATCCGAGGAGCAAGAACGCGGAGAGCGGGCTTGTGACCCGTCAGTCTGATCTTCTAATACGCCAGCAATCGTGGCCCGATATGCTCAGAAGTTTTGCGGACTTTACGAAAGAAGCGCCAGTTCTAATCGTTGGTAATGAGGTCAACCAGGACCTTGTGGAGCGATTCTTCGCGGCGCTAGTCTCCCTGCCCTCGCCGCGCCCAAGGATCTTCGTGCACTTGAAGGGTGATCCCGTAGGGACGAATCGGGTTATCAGCAACTTACTGCGTGGCAAAGCGGACTTGATAGAAGTCGATTGCACCTTGAAGGAGTTTTGTCAAGCAATAGAAGACTATGTTCAGAAGCCCGAACAACTGGTTCTCCGGCTCTCGGACGAGCTGGCGCCATGCAAAGATCGAGTCTCGAAGGCGCTCACGAAGATTAAGTCCATCGTTTCCGTTGTTCCAGGTGACTTACCGGAACAATTTGATGTGGCGAGTCGACACCATCAGTTATTGGACGGCCTGTTTAGGCCAACGTCGCTTGACTGGAGCCCCTTCTTGGCAGACCTCCACTTACCAAGAACGCAATCGCACGAGCTAGCTCAATCGATACATCTCCGCCTCGGTGTTACGGATCTTACGCGCATGCATTGTTTTATTCTTCGGGGCGAAGCTGGCACAGGAAAGACCTGTGTGATGAAGGAAGTGGCGGTCATTCTTGCAAGGAAGGGGTACTTGGTACTTTGGATAAACAGGCTGCCCATCGATTCGGCACCCCAACTCGTGCGAGATCTAGCGAGAACTCTTGCCGACATCACATCAAAGGGACGAAAGGAAGCAGCTCCAAAGATTGTCGTCCTCTGCGATGAGCCTTTGTCCTCCAGAATCACGCCTTTCGACTTGGCCTATGAAATTAACGCATCTGGCGCGCCGGTCGCCCTTGTTTTTTCCTGTAGGAATACCGATTTCATTTCCGAGTCCGGTGTTTCGATTCCCCTCCCCGTGGTCCCCGATGAGGAAGTGGAACTGTCCGTGGAACTGGACCAGGGAGAACAGGAAAGACTGCCAGACGTGCTGATTAAGATAGGTGCTGCGTCGGACCGAGAGTCGGCAATCAAGAGTATGCGAGAGCTGTCCACTCGGAACTCCGCGGACATTCTTTGTCAGCTCTGGTTTCTCATTCCAGTCACTCGTTCTGCTATCACGATGTCTCTTGAAGATGAGTATATTGGTCTTGCAGAGGTCGAGCGGGGAATTGCAGCGCTAGCGGAGGATGGGGGACGGATTAGTGCGCAGGCGCGCCTTGCGTATGAATGTGCTGCGGTGTGCAGCGATTTCAAGCTAGGAATCCCAACAGAAGTGCTTGTCCGAGCACTGGAGATTTCGTTCTCAGAATGGATTGATATGTGTCTCGATGGCAAGCCTCTTTGGGGGCTTTTGTATCCTGAAGAACATGTGAATACTGGAGAAACGGTGTACTGGACGCGAAACGATGTCGTAACCGCGGTGCTCATGCGGGTTTTGAACGGCGGGTTAGGGCACACCGGTGAAGTTCGGGTCCTGCGGCAGTTGATCAAGGCATGCTCCACAGGAACAGATGTGTACAGAACGTTTCTGGTGGACTTGCTGGTCAGAAACAGAAAGAAGCTCGGGGAAAGGTATAGTCTAGAGCAAGGAATTGAATTGTTTGAGCTTGCGCGCAAGAGTCTCCCGTTTCCCGATCGCACCATTGAGCATCAGTATGGCCTTTGGCTAAAGGATAAGGGCGCAGATCTTAGTTCGGCATACGATCAGCTTCAGAAGGCACTGGTGGCACCTGACTATCCGGCAGCGGCAAGCTCAGAACGACTGGAGCATATTCATACCTCTCTTGCGGCTACAGTGGTCAGTCAGGCGCGGGACGGGCACCGACCGTTGGAGTCGGCTTTCGCGGAGGTGCAGGAGCACCTCCGGCACGCGCAATCGCCTTCGTTCTTTAATCCCCATACCACTCATGTTTTTGGCACGCTGCTACTCGATCTGGCGCAGATGCACGCGGATGAAACAGAAACCGAGACTCAACTTCAAGCTGTTGCGGAAGCGCTGCCAGCTATAGAGAGGACTTTTCAGATCATTGGTGCCATTGGAAAGAAGGCCCGGCGCTTCGATAAGGATATCGAGATGCTGAGTGTTCTGCAGCAGCGCCTACTTGATTCTATGGACACCGATCGGGTCAAAGGCATCGCGGTGGAAATATTTGAGAGCAATAGAAACCAGATCGGATTTGCGGTAGTTGCTCGAAAGCTGCTTCTTGAGGCCTCAAAGAGAGGGAAAGGTAAAGATTATCGCGCTGCGAAGGAGTATTTGGATGAATGTGTCGAGCGCCTAACAACCGCCGGAGTCAAACCGAGCGACAGGTTGTTGGCTGCACGAGTCGATCTATACATCCGTTGGCAGCTTCAAGGGCAGGGTGGTAGCGTCGATTGGCAGAACATTCTGTCGGACCTAGAAACGATCTGTGCCTCACCGTTGTTCAGGGATGATGTGATAAAGCTGTTCTATTACGGTGTGGTGTTATTTCACCTAGACCGAATACCTGAAGCTAACGTGATCTTCTCGCGCTTGCGGAATACGGCAAGTCTTCCGAAGCTAAAGGGAGATGCGCGAAGCTACCTGCTTGGAGGGGGCGGATCGCCAAAACGCCTCCAAGGAGTCTTGAGAAAATCCCACGATCGATGGTACGTGGAGGTTCCAGAGCTGGGAACAGATCTTCCCCTGCGAAACGGCGAGGGCGCCCTCGTGAACGGACGAGATATTCATTGCTACGTAGGGTTTTCTTTCCTAGGCCCGTTCGCGATACAGCAGCGGCCAGATCCGAATGACCTATTGTTGCCCGCATGAAGCGAGGGGACAAAGGAAAAGAAGGACGTATATTGACGCCTCCCTTGTTTCAACCAGGAAGAGAAGTGGGGGGCCCTCGCAGAACAAGGCAATCAAAGTCAAGAGGACATATATGGACGCCTCCCTTGTTTCAAGGGCTGGACTGAACCGCTTGTGCGATCGCCGCCCGCGCTGAAATGCGGTTCGCGGACATATATCCGAGAGGAACAAGAAGAACAAAGGAAGAGGACACCCATCTTCCTGTTGACACCCCCACCCGAGCCGCCTAGCCTCTGATCCGTCAATCCGATCAAGGAATAAGGAGCATTCCTATGACCCGAGCCAGAAGGGAACTCGTTCATCCGGAGACCACCCCCTACTACCACTGCATCGCGCGCTGCGTGCGCCGGGCGTAACTGTGCGGCCAGGATTCGTTCTCGGGCGAGAGCCAAGGAGCCAAAGGGTATGGAAGAGCAGAAGGTCAAGGAGATCGTCAACGCGATCTACGAAGCGGCTGGTGTGCAGCGGCAGTTTTCGGGTTCAGTTAATGATCGCGTAGCCGAAGTTGTCGGAATAATGCTGCACGAGCTTGGGAGGTGCTCTGATGTATTTGCATGGGTGCCGAGGCCCCCAGCGGGAAAGGCCACCATTACGTGGATTGCTAGAAATATCTCAAGAAGCATGGTGGATAGGTTGAGAGACAGCGATTCACTCACGTGTTTGCGGGGCGTTGTCCACCGTTGGGGTGGTCAACTCCAACGCGCAGGGATGGGCTTATAAATGATCAAGAGATTCCTGCTTCTGTGTTTGTTTCTAGGCGCGATGAGCGTTTTTTCCGCTCATTCGGGAGATACGGATATTGGTGCGGAGTCGTGGCCGCCCACAAGTTGTAGTGATGATGATTACTGGATGTTCTTCGCCGAGCTCGCGTTGTGCGTGTCGAAAGCGGATGTACTGCGTGTTGAGCATCTGAATTTGAGCGATCCATCGATATCCATAACCATGCGAGTTAACGAGAGAGCGCTTGAGGTGGGTCTGTTGTGGTTCGAAAAGAGTGCCGCTGTGGCAGGGATTCATGATTATCTTGATGTTGCGCCGGAGGAGGTCTTCAGTGTCCTCACAGGTGAATTGCCGCATGAGCACCGGAATGTGGTTGAGGAAATACTTTATGTGAACGATAAGACTCGCATAACAGTGTACGAGGGCAAAGGAATCATTGCCTATGCGTTGATTCGGCCCGTGGCCGAGCATAGTTCGATCTATGTCTTTCGTCCGGAGCAAGAAGGCGTAATCAAGGTGACGGGTCCATTGGAGAGCGAGGACGTGGAAATATTGTTGTCCTTCATCCGATGGTGATCTCTACCCCGCTTCGATGAAGGCTCAGGAACAGATTGAATCTGACCGGCTTCGCCATTTCCCGATTCCATAACTGGACGCCTGTACTCGATGCTTATCACTTCGAATAAGATCAGAGTACTTCGCTTGTTTGTGTGGGCCTTGTCAATAGGTATTTCCATATTGTATATGGTGACGGTCCTCTATCTTGGGTCCCAGGCAATTCCTGTACTCTCGTCCAGCGGTCCGCGTGGTGGCATGATGGATTTCTTCTTGTTGATATTTCTAGTGCCTCTAGCAATTGCATGGGTAATGATTTGGAAGCTGATTGAGTACCTCCGTTTTCTGGAGTTGGCCAAGGAAGTGGAGAAGGGCAGGGTTAAATCGTCACTATGAATCGTTTCTGTACGACAAAGAGGACATCCATCATTTGGTGGACACCCCCACTCGAGCCGCCTAGCCTCGGATTCGTCAATCCAATCAAGGAAGAAGGAGCATTCCTATGACCCGAGCCAGAAGGGAACTCGTTCATCCGGAGACCACCCCCTACAAGGAGAAAAGGGGACGGAGGAATTAG
This sequence comes from Thioalkalivibrio denitrificans, assembly GCF_002000365.1. Taxonomy (GTDB): domain Bacteria; phylum Pseudomonadota; class Gammaproteobacteria; order Ectothiorhodospirales; family Ectothiorhodospiraceae; genus Thioalkalivibrio_A; species Thioalkalivibrio_A denitrificans. Next base: position 32,415 of record NZ_MVBK01000028.1, read on the forward strand.
TTTTCCCTGGCGCTCCCAGGAGCAGAGAAGTGGGGTGTGCTCGTTTGTTCGCCAACTCCTTTGAAGATCATGATTTCGGTGTCGGCTGGTCAGAGAATGACGAACACGCAGTGTTTCGGCGGCAACTCGCGGCGCAGCAGAGGGAGAGTCAGGAGTACATGCAGCGCCTGCTCGCGCTATACGGTGAAGAGTGACAAGACACTTTGGTGGAGCCGACGCGCTAAAGAGCGCGCGGCTCACCTCGGTGTTATAGAAGCAGGACTCTATGAGATGCCCTGACTGTGCAAGTGAATACCACCTCACCTGGTCTCGCTACTTTCGGGCGTGGCGAGGCAGAATGACATGTCCGCTTTGCGGGGTCCATTTGAAGGGTCGCCATCGCTGGTTCTACTGGGCATTTCTGCTCCTGGGTTCGCTGCTCGTGTTCGCATCGGTGATACCAATAGCGGGGCCGCGGGTTGGTATTTTTCCCGCCTTGGTCATAGCGGCCGCTGCAGCCTTTGTGGTCCTCATGCCGCTCGATAAGTATATGGAGTCAAAGTATGGCATTCTGAAAAGAGTGGACGGCGAGAAAAGGGAACGGAGGAATTAATTCTTCCGAATGATGACGATGTGAGACCTAAGAGAAGTGGGGTGTCCTCGCCTCTCCTTTTGCGATGATTCCCCCTGCGGAGCGTGGACATCAGGGTCAAGATCGCTTCTTGAAACACTTGGATAGAGAGATGCAATCATGAGAATGGCAATTGCCCTGGTTCTGACAGCGACGCTGGCGATGGGAGCGCTTTCCACGCAGGCGGATCCATTGACGGACAAGAAGGCCCTTGAAGGCGTCGAGCAGGGACGCGTGGTGTTTGACCTGAACAACAACCACCCGCGGGTGCTGGCGCTATACCTGGCGGTGATCCGTGAGACATACGAGGATCTGGTGGGGCAGGGAGTGGAACCGGATATCGTCCTGGCATTCCGGGGGCGGGCCGTCACTATGATCGCCTTCTCAGAGGAGCGGGAGCGTTTCGATCTCCTGGAATTCGACTACCTTGATGAGATCGAGGAGCATATCGCGGCACTGAAGGACAAGGGTGTCCGGATGGAGTCCTGCGGCGTGGCCACTCGCCTGTTCAATGTGGATCACGGGGAGTTGCTGCCCGGCATCGAGCCCGTTCGCAATACTTTCGTCTCACTGACCGGCTACCAGGCCCAGGGCTATGCCATCATCCCCATCTATTGAGCAGCTCCGGTGGGCAACTTCACGTGCCTGCTCGAGTCGAGACCTATAGAGGGTCAGGTCCCGCGCGAACCCCAGGAGGCAAAGTAGTAGAGCACAGTTTGCCGTCTCCGTAGCCTCGGCCTGTCTGTTGCCGCCCTTTACGTTGTGGAGAGATGGGAACGGGGCATTGGTTTCTCAGGATGACGCCGATGTAACACCGGAGACAGGTGGAGTGTCGTCGCTTGTCCTTACCGCTACAAGTCGTCTTGATTCCATCAGGAAATAGCGAGTGCAAACAGTGGGCGCGAGTACAGCTTTCGTGGTGCTGGCGGCTCTTTTCTGGGGCTTGTCAGGCGGGATCGGCGGAATTCTTATGGCCGATGGCTGGGATGCGTTCGTGGTGTCGTTCTACCGCGGTGCAATCGGGCTGCTGTTCGTTCTCGTATGGCTGGCGCTTCGCCCGCAGGGCAGCGGGCTGTCAAGTGGCCGGTTATGGTTCTGGTCAGCCATCGCCGGTGTCGGCGTGGCAGGCAACTTCTCGTTCTATTTCGTGAGCATCGCACACGGAAGCGTTGCCGTGGCGGCGACGTTGATGTACTGCGCGCCGGTGTTCGTATATCTCATTTCGTTTTCACTGAAGCTTGAAAGCTCCACCGCGTTCAAGTGGGTGGCGATAGCGGTGGTGATGCTCGGTATCGTGTTGCTCACACAGATTTACAATGTCGGTGCGAGCGGCATCACGCCGATCGCCATGGGCGCCGGTCTACTCGCCGGACTGTCCTACGCGATATTCATTTTCGGCTTCAAGTACGCCGCGCCGCACGGCAGCCCCCAGGCGATTCTCTCAATAGCGTTTGCGGTGCTCATCGCTATTCTTATCTGGCCGAGCAGTAACGACCAGATCGTTGCAGCGCTGGGCACGCCGGACTGGCCACTGTTCGCAGCACTGGGTGTGTTCGGCGCGGGACTGTCGTTCGTTTTTTATATTATCGGCCTGAAACATACTGCACCGGCCGTGGCCTCCATTGTGGCAATGGTCGAACCGGTCACCGCGTCGCTGTTCGGCGTCATTGTTTTGAATCAATACCTGGTAGGTCCGCAAATCCTGGGTATGGCGCTGATACTGGTCACGGTCACGGCGTTGAGTGTGCATTCGAGATCCGCGCGACCACCTACCGATTTGTCCACCCGTTGATTGATGTTCGAACCCGGATTCCAGAAGGGAACAGATAAGGAACGTGGTAAAGGGATATAGGGGACGGAGGGATTTTCTCAGAGGGATTCTCTCAGGCGAGCCAGGCGCCCATGAATCTCCGGACTTGCTTTGGCTACCCGCGAGGTAACGATCTGGCGCCCTGTCGGGGCATGTCCCGCAGAGTGCCGACGAGGATCAGGCGGTCCTGGTTAGCCGGCGAGAGTTGAGCCGACGTCAGGCGACAGACGGTACTTGCCAGGTACGAAAACCCGGGCTAAAGGATTGTCTACACCTCCGAAGACAGACGCGGTCCCTTGCCGACGAATCTGCGATTCGGAACCGGGAGTGCAGGATGGACGGATCCTGTTGCCATGTGCCGGGTTCCCGGCCGTGGGTCACGTTTGTGACGTTGCTTCTCGCTGCTCCGATACTGGGTGCTTGCGTGGGCGGCACGACCACGCCCACCGAAACGCAGGTCGCCGCCGTCATGGTGAGTACCGCACCCATTCAGCTGCAGGGTGGGGCCCTCGAACTCAATCCTAGACTTCACGGAGCGCTCTCCGTGGTATCCGAGGCCGACCCGCTGCCGGGTGTGATCAGCAGCGGAACCTGCCCGTCGGGGGAGACCGGTGACTGCGGGTATCTTGGACACCTGTACCCGGATCCGTACCTGCGCGGTTTCAACCGGTTGCCCCGCAGCGAATACCTCTGGGTCGACAGCGACACGAGGCTTCGACTGTCCTATGAATGGGTCTTTCGTGGCATCCAGGTCAGGAATAATGACGGTGAGCTTCAATATCCCCAGCCAATCAATCTGGGGACCTGCTTGCCCGGCACCCCGCCAAGGGGTACATGGCATGACGCCGCCACACGGGCAGAGCTGCGGGATATTCACGGTAGACGTGCCCTGCTCCCATGGAGCCATATGGAGACCATTTTCCGGTTCAGGCAGGTGACCTGTCGCCGACCGGCGACGAGCGTGGCGCCTGGTGTGGACCCCGCTCCAGTGACTACCGGGTGCATCATGCGAGGGGTCAACGACGTTTTCAAGCCGGCGCGGCTGAGCATGGAGAACCCTCCCTTCTGCGTCATGCACTACCCACTGTTCGATGCCGGGATGTTTGATATCTCGCAACGACTCTTTGCCGAACCGGTGCCCGAGCGGTTCGATCCTGCCTGGGCGAATGCGGATCTGAGGCAGGAAACCGTATTGCCGCACCTGTTCACGGTGCGTGCCGGGGGAACACGTCACTACATGCGACGACTCACCCTGAAAGAGAGTCGGCCGCTGGACGCGGAGCGCGGAGAGGATTACGACTTCGAGTACCGGGTGCCTCTGACGGCGGATGGCGCGCGATGGCTTGAGAATTTCAGCCCCACGTTGCTGGTGGACGGGGTGAGGGTGCTGCGGGTGCGTGGCAACGTGCCCCTTCCCATCCAGCGCCTGACTGTCGACACGATCAACTGCAGAAGCCACAACGAGGATCGAACACGTTACGCAATCAAGAACTGCGGGGCGGGCTACTACTCGACCACGCCCGCCTACACGCAGGATGTACTGGATCTCGCCGAACGCCACCGGCGCAGAGTTGGCGATCAAGAGCGTGCCCGATGGGATATTCGTGTCCGGGTGCCCCCCGGATCTGATCTCCTGCGGCCGGATGATGAAGCTCTGATCGAATTCGAACTGAGATCGGTGAGTCTGACTGAAACAACGGCGCAAGGGCTCCAGCCGTTGACCCGGCTCGACATCCGGCCGGCACGGCGTCACCTCGGCTTCCTGCCGCCGGTGGAGGACTTGCCGGGCATGCAGGCCTTCGAACTGGAGAACAGGGGAGCGAGTGAGCTCCGGGTGGAAGGCATTGCCGTCGTTGGTTTGGATGCGTCGCAGTTTCATGTCGGCAGTATCGTGCACAACAAACTGCAGGGCGACCTCATCATCCCGCAGCGGGATGTCCCGACACCCTTCACGTTACAGCCATCGGAGACCGCTTCCGTCGAAATCCAGCCGCGCCTGCAGGGGGAGGGCGATCGACACGGCCTGTTCACCGTCGTCTACCGGGATCGGCGCAACACGGTAAGTGTGGCGACGAGCGAGTTGTTGGCCAGGGCCGGCGCCTCACTCTCGGCGCAGCCGCGCGTCCGGACGTTCATCCTCAACCAACCCGCGCTTGTCCCGCGAATCTCGGCCACGGTGCTGTTGACTAACGACGGCCAGCTGCCATTTGAACGCAGGTCCTATTCCGTGTCCGGCCCGGATTCCGACCTCTTCCGGCTTGTGAGGGCAGGCATGGAGTCCGAAGGCTGGTTTGCCCCGGACGTACCCCGGTCCATCGCACCGGGCGGATTCGAAATCCTGTGGATTGAGTACATGCCAAGGGCACAGGGCAGGCATGAAGCCGTATTGCACGTCGACACGAGTGCGGGGCGGGACGAGGTCGAGCTGATCGGTTCATGCTACGACGGGTGCAGGCCGCCGGTCATGCTGGAACCTGTTCGGCCCGTCGATCCGGAGACGAGGGAATTGCGCCTGATGGAGTGAAAGCCCGTTTGGCCATGTCGGATCAATGCCATCCCATGAAGTCTTGAGACCAAGAGTCGTCGGGGCCGCTGCTGAACCAAACGGGATCATTACGAGGGCACACTCACTCCCGGAAAACGGCCCGCAAGGGCTCCTCGACAGATTTCCACACGCCCGCCTCCACGCTGCGGCCATCGGCGTCCTGCACCAGGTAGCTCCGGTGCCCGTGATGGCGCAACGCACCCACCAGGTTGCGCAGGCCTTCCATGTCGTCGGCGCTGAGTACCAGCAGGCGTGTGCCCGGCACGGTCCACGCCCGCGCGCGGCCTCGTCTCGCCATGGATTCGGGGGGCTCGGGCACGTCCTCTGCTGCTAGCCAGTCGGCGACATCCCCTGTCTCGCCCACCAGCAGCAGGGATGCATCCGGTGCGAAGGAATCCGCAGACTCCGGCCTGCGGCCCAGCACGGCGGGCCCGACGCCTTCCAGTCCGGGTTGCGTGGTCACCAGACGGGTATCGGGGTGCAGGGTCGCCATGCGCACGATGGGCGGCGCATCCGCCAGTTGGCGCAGCACGTCGTAGTCGGGGTCTGTTGCGATCGCGACGGGCGGATCGGTGACACGCACGGAGAATGAGGCACGCCTTTCATCCATGGAAACCGTGTGACGCACCGGCCCGTTTCCCGTCTCCACTACAAGCGGCACGGCCAGCGGCCAGGGGTCCGCTTCTTGCACCTGTTCCAGTACGCCCCGGATCTCCCAGGCGTCTCCGTCGCGGATGCGCTCAACGTCGTGCAGGGCCAGTTCGGGCAGTCCCGGGCGTTGCAGCCAGGCGTTGAAGAAACTACTCAGGTCTTCATCTGCTGCCTCGCTGAAGGCGGCCTGCAGGTCTGCCCAGTCGGCCACCCGGAACATGTGGCGTTCACTGAACAGGCGTGCGCCCGCATCGAAGGCCTGCGCACCGATACGCCGGTTCAGCATGTGAAACATCATGGCGCCGCGGTTGTAGCCGATGATGCGGTCGGCCCCCTGGTTGCCGCCGCGAAAGGTTACCAGCGGGCGGTCCATTTCGGGGGGCAGCGCCGCCAGATCCAGCAGCCAGCGATGACGGGTCTCGCGGCCCTCGCCGCGCAGGTCGGCCAGGTGGTAGTCCGCCATGTAGGTGGTCAGTGCCTCCGACCAGTTGCCCGAGGCGTAGTCCACACGCACGCCGGTGCCCCACCAGCTGTGCAGCAGCTCGTGGGCAAGCGAGGTGCGGGGGATGAACGGCAGGGGAATGACGCGCTCGCCGAGGACGGTGAAACCGGGGAAGGCTACGCCCACCGGTGCCGGCGAGGCGGCGATGGTGAAGCTCTCGTAGGGGTAGGCTCCGGCACGCTCGGCGAACATGCCCAGGTAGCGCGCGGTGTGTTCCAGGTAGCTCTCCGCGTAATTGGCATTTAGGGCCTCGGGGAACAGTGTGCGCACATGCACACCGTCCACCTCGACGCTACGCTCCAGCCAGGGCCCGGTGACCAGCACCACGCCATCGATGCGGGGATGGGCGTGACGGGCGGTGTAGTGGGTGCCGTCGTCCGTGGCTTCGCCCACCAGGGATCCGGTCGCAACAAAGCGTTGCCCGGAGGGCACCCGCGCATGCAGTCTCAGCGCAAAGGAATGCGCCGGCTCGAACACCGGATACCAGCCGCCTTCAGGCGACAGGAAACCGCCGTCACGGGCCATGAACATTCCCGCCACACCGTCACCCGGGGCCGGCAGGGCCCCGCTCCAGGTGATGACCACCGGCGCTGCCGCCTCGGGCACCTGGATCCGGTACCGACCGCCCGGCGCAGGTGTAGCCCGAAGCGTCTCTTCCCCGGCGCGCACCTCATGCACGCGCAGGCCGTCCCAGAGGCGGAACTCCGATGTGCCGGGCGGACGATGCATGCGCAGCTCACCCCGGATGGTGCGCTCCGCAGGGTCGATGGTCAGTTCGAGGAACTTCTCAGGGACATCCGGCGATCCCGGTCCGGGGCCCGCGATGGCCGACGCGGCCATGAGCGCGGCAAGGAGCGTGACCAGCAGGTGGATTGGCGTCATGTTCGCTCAATCGGAATGCACGGGGAAACGGGCGAGTATCTCGGTCTCCCGTTCGTCGCGCAGGACGGTCAACGGCAACACGGTGCCCGGCATCTGGCGGCGCACCAGCGACACCAGGTCACCGGTTTCCCGAAGCCGTTGGCCGGCCGCATGGGTGATCACGTCGCCGGACTCCAGGCCCGCGCGCTCGGCCACGGAGTCAGACGCGATGTCGAGCACGAGCACGCCGGCCTCACTCGCCTCGATGAACACGCCGAGCAGCGTGGGCCGTGGCGGCTCGTGCTGTTCACCGGCGGCGATGCCGAATACCGCATGCGCCACGCCTTCCTGCAGCGTCCTGCAGTCCTCGTTCGCATCCCACGGCAGCAGCATGCGGCTGTCCGTGATGCCCAGATCCGCCAGTTGGTGGGGCACGCCGTGGCCGTACTCCACGTGCCCGCGTCCCATGAGTCCCACCACCAGTGCGCCGTCGGAAGCGGCCTCTGCCAGGCCCGCCGCGAGGACACGGTCCCAGACCAGTTGCCCCGCGATAAAACGCTCGAAGTGATGGTCCGCGTGCGAGGCGCTGGGATGCGCCGCGTAGACCGCCCTCAGCCTGGCACGGTAGGCATCGGGGGCGGGCACGGGCGCAGTGATCCGGTAGCGCTGCCCCTCGGACACCGCGTCCCAGCCCTCGACGGTCAGGCGGCTGTGCAGGGCACGGTCGATGTTGACGGCGAGCACCGGGACCCGGTGCATGCGCGCAAAATGCAGGATGGGCATGTAGGCCTCGTAATCATGACCCCAGGACCCCCGCCAGTCGCTTCTCTTCAGGAACGTCGCCTCGTCCAGCTCGCCGGCCACCCAGGCGTTCAGGGCCGGTTGCGCCTGTCGGGGCAGCATCTCCAGGGCGATCACCATGTCCGGACGGCGGGCGTGAAGGCCGGCCAGCGTGTGCAGCTGCCAGCGCTGGTGTTCCCAGCGCGCGTGCTGCTCGCCGAGCAGCACGACCTTGCTGTCGGCCAGTTCCGAAAACAGTTCGTCCACGCCCCGTTCGGCGCCCTCGGGCGTGATCCACTGGCCGGGTGCGGGGCAGGACGCCGTGGCGGGTGCGGACGCCAATGCAATGGCCATGGTCAGGAAAACAAACATGCAAAAGCCGGTAATGGACTGCGATGATCGCATCAAGGACTCCGGACTGAGGGGGCGGGGGATAACCATCCGAGTGTCGCGCATGAAGGGAAGTTCCGGCAAATGGCATGGATCCGGCGCACCCGGAGCCTTTGCGTGTCATCACGACGCTTCCGCGACAACCGGAACCGCGATCAAATCCCTGCACTCCTCTGGTTCTAGCCCGGACATTGCACCNNGGTTCGACTGAAGAGCAAGCGAGACAGGCCCAGAGGCCGCAAGCATCGCGATAGGCCGGCGGCGATGTACAAACTGTTACCGCGGCTTTTCGGCCAGATGCGTCGCTTTATGCCAATCATTCAGAAGGTTGCACAAAGCCGCCGGCCGCCTTGGTGCAATGTCCGGGCTAGACGCGATCCACCTTCAAGGTCAATCCATCATGTCCGATCACCTCGACGCGCGTGCCCGCAGGTATGGTTTCACCGCTCAGGGATTCGGCATTCCAAAGTTCGCCACGAACGCGAATCCTGCCCCTGGGCGCGAGCGGTTCCACCACCTCGCCGACCTGGTAGAGCATGCCTTCCTCACCGGACCAGGTCCGGGTGTCATAGTGGTAGTGGATCGGCCCGTGCTTGCGTTCATGGAGGAGGATACAGACGGCCAGGACCAGGGCGGCGCTCAGGCCGAAACCGCCAATCACCAGACTCCACCAACGCCCCGTGAACCAGTCTACGGTCAGGCCGATCAGTGCCACGGCCACGATAGCGATCAGCAGGTAATGGCTGTACGCCGCGGCCTGCAGTACGACTTCGAAGGGCGAAATGAACCGGACGAAAATCTTGTTGCGCTCGAAGCGCCGGTCCTGGCGGGCGATGCGCTTGCGCAGGCGATACCAGTAGGCGAGACCGTAGATCCCACCGAAGGCGGCACTCCATGCGAGCGCCCCCAGGTTGTCGAGCATGCCGCCCCGTGCCGCCCACAGCAGGAGCCCGCACAGCCCGCCCATGATGAGGGTGTTGTGGAGTACGCGTGTCTGCCGGATCTTCATGATCGATACGGGGGTTTCCCGAGAATGAGGACACCCATCATCCCAGGCGAGAATGAGGACACCCATCATCCCATGAAGAACAAACGACAGGCGAGAATGAGGACACCCATCATCCCATGAAGAACAAACGAGGAAGAACGCGGATGCTCATCGAGGCTTCGATGTGACGAACCTGCCTTTGCCAGAAAGGTGCTGGGTGTCCCAACACAGAGCGGTCCTGCGTTGAGCGAGAGTAAGACTTCTCGGTCTGGCATCGACAGGCAGGTGTGCGCGGTGAGGCAAAATGGGGGGATCTCCAACCGGCGGATCCCATCCCGGACCGGCTTGAACCGCCCCTCTGCGAAGCACCATACTGGCCTGGAGGTGGTCGGAAGTTGCCACCATTGCGTCCACAGCGGGTCGACAGGAGCCTTCGCGCATGCGGGATGCCATCCCTGTGCTGGTGCTGGGAACCGGTCAGATGGGTTGCGGCATCGCCCGTCTGGTCCTCGAGAAGCCGGGGCTTGCGCTGGCCGGGGCCTGGGACCGTCGCGCTGAACTCCACGGCCTCGACCTGGGCCGTGTCATCGGGATCGAGCGCGACCTTGGCATCACCGTGGGCGCCGACCTCGCCTTCGTCATCGCCGAGTGCCGGCCACGGGTCGCGATACAGGCCACCTGCTCGCGGCTGGACGAGGCCGCCCCCCAGATCCTCACCCTCCTGCAGCACGGCGTTCACGTGATCTCCATCGCCGAAGAGATGGCCTGTCCGCACCACAGCTCCCCGAAACTCGCCCGGGAGATGGACGTGCTCGCGCGGTCGCGGGGCGTCGCAGTGGCAGGCACCGGCATCAATCCCGGATTCGTCCTCGACAGGCTCATCATTACGCTGACGGGTGTCTGCGCGGACATCCGCTCCATCACTGCCAGGCGCGTGAACGACCTCTCGCCTTACGGGCCGTCGGTCATGGCGGCCCAGGGGGTGGGCCTGAGTCCCGAGGCCTTTCGCGAAGGCGTGGCCGACGGCAGCGTGGTGGGCCACGTGGGCTTCCCCGAATCGATCCACCTGATCGCCGATGCGGTCGGCTGGGAAGTGGAGCGCATCGAGGAGCGCCGGGAGCCGATCATCGCCCGGGTCCGGCGCGAGACACCGCGCATCACGGTGGAGCCCGGGCAGGCCGCCGGCTGTCTGCACACCGCCGTCGCCTACCGCGACGGTGAGGCTGTGATCAACCTCATCCATCCGCAGCAGGTACTGCCGTCGGCGGAAGGCATCGAGACCGGGGACAGCATCGAGATCCGTGGCACGCCGGACGTGCGGCTTTCCGGCAGCCCGGAGATCCCCGGCGGGACGGGCACCATGGCGCTTGCAGTCAACACCATTCCTGTGATCCTCACCGCTCCACCCGGCCTGCACACGCTTACGGACCTGCCCGCTCCTGCCGCCATGCTCGGCGGCGCGCGGGGGCTCCACACGGAGGGACATCCATGACGGAGTTGACTCCCAAGGGGACCTGGGTGGAGATCTACCGGGTGATCCTGCCCGCCGGGGAAAGGGCGCCGCAGGTGCCCGAGGACACCGCGGGCGTGCCGCTGGTGATGCGTGTGAAGGGGTGGCTCGCCGCGCCCGCCGCGCCCGGCGCGGAGGCGGAGATCGTGACGCCCGCCGGCCGCCGGCTGCGGGGCACCCTGGTGGCGGTCAACCCGGCCTATACCCACGGCTTCGGGCCGCCCATCCCGGAGCTCTCCGGCGTCGGGCCTGAGGTGCGGGCAATCCTTGGCGGCGAGGCGGGCGATGAATAGCCCGCCTGTTTCACGAAGGCATGTGCTTGGCCTGTATCGCCCCCCTGTAGGTCGGCCTTCAGGCCGACATCGGCTGTGTCGGGAGGCGCCGGGCTGTCGGCCTGAAGGCCGACCTACGGGGGCGCGGCTCTGGCTGAATCAGCTCGATGCGTTGCGAATCCGGGTGAAGCATGCCTGCTGACCACAGCTACGCGGCGGTCATGGCCGAGCGTGCCGGGATCATGCGCGCCTCGGTGGGCATCGACTACGCGCGCTACGAGACCGGCGTGCTGGCCTTCGACTACGAACGCATGCTGGCCGACACGGGTTATGACATTGCGGCGGCTCAGGCGGTGCAGCGGGAGACGGCCGTGGGCGACACGCCGCTCGTGGAGTTGCACAACATCACGGCGCTGGTGCGCCGTCTCGCATCGCCGGGCAAGGGGGCACGGATCTTTGTCAAGGACGAGGCCGCCAATCCTTCCGGCTCCTTCAAGGACCGGCGCGCGTCGCTCTCTGTCCACGAGGCCCGGCGGCGCGGGTACCCGGGCGTGGCGGCGGCGACCAGCGGCAACTACGGCGCCGCGGTGGCCTCCCAGGCGGCCAAGGCCGGGCTGCGCTGCATCGTGGTCCAGGAGGCCTTCGACAGCCGCGGTGTCGCCCAGCCGGAGATCGAGGAGAAGACCCGCGCCTGCGAGGCCTACGGCGCGGAGGTGATCCGCCTCTCGGTGGGGCCCGAGCTCTTCTATGTCTTCCTGATGGTTCTGCGGGAGACGGGCTACTTCAACGCCTCGCTCTACACCCCCTACTCGGTGCTCGGCATCGAGACACTGGGCCACGAACTCGCGGTGCAGACGAAGGAGCGCACGGGCCGCTTTCCGGACGTGGTGATCGCCACCCACGCGGGCGGCGGCAACGTCACCGGCACCGCCCGCGGCCTGCGCAAGGCCGGGGCGACGGACACGCAGGTGATCGCCGCCAGCGTCGACCTCGCCGGGCTGCACATGGCCTCGGACCACGACTTCAACCGCAAGTCCTTCACCACCGGGCACACGGGCTTCTCAATGCCCTTCACCACCTGGCCGGATCGCGCCGACGTGCCACGCAACGCCGCCCGGCCGCTGCGCTACCTGGACCGCTTCGTCACCGTGACCCAGGGCGAGGTCTTCTACGCGACCCAGGTGCTGGCGGAACTGGAGGGCCTGGAGCGCGGCCCGGCCGGCAACACGTCCCTGGCCGCCGCCTTCGCCATCGCCCGCGAACTGGACGAGGCGCAGGTGGTGGTGGTCCAGGAGACCGAGTACACGGGCGCAGGCAAGCACCCCATCGCCCAGTTGAACCTGGCCCGGCGCATGGGGATCGAGGTGGCGCGCGGCGACCCGCGCGACAGCCGGCCCGGCGAGCGCATCCTGATCCCCACCCATCCCGCGCAGATCCGCGTGGTGGACGTGGACCTGGACCGTGTGCGGCGCTCCTACCTGCGCCATGCGCTGGAGGGGCTTGCCCCTGGCACGCGCCCGGGCGAGGCGGACGTGCGCTTCCTGGCCGAGGAGACGCGCAGCAGCGAGGACTTCGTAGCGGAGGTGATCCATGAGCAGGCTGGAACGACCGGATGACTTCGAGCAGCGCCGCGCCCCTCTGCGCGCGCTTTCCGACGAGGCGCTGCACGCGCGCTTCTGGGAGCTGGTGGAGGGGGTGGTGGCGCCCCTCATCGAGGAGGCCCGCACCCACACCACCCCCTCCATCGAACGCTCCGTGCTGCTGCGCATGGGGTTCTCGAGCATCGAGGCGAAGGCGCTGGTGGAGCAGATGCACGAGCGCGCCCTGCTCGGTCACGGGGCGGGCGCGCTGGTCCTGAAGCTCTCAAGACACCGGGGCATCCCGGTGCGCGAGGCCGGGCTCGCGCTGCTGGCCGGTGAAGGCTGGGAGGTGCTCGCACCATGAAGCTCTCGCCGGACCAACCCATCGACCTGCGCGAGGTGCTGCGCGATCTCGAGCGCTACCGGCCCCGGCGCAAGGGCTGGCACTGGCGCGAGAAGGTCTCGGAGCACAAGCTCGGGCCGTTCGTGTTCAAGGACACCTCCCGGGAGCTTACGCACTCGGTGCCGCTCATGGCGGCCCATGCCTTCGGCGGCATCGATCCCCAGTGCGACCGCACCCTCACCACCGAGATCGCTTCGGGGCGCTTCGAGGACGACCTGCGCCGCATGCGCATGGCGGCCTGGCATGGCGCCGACCACATCATGGTGATCCGCACCACCGGCCAGTCCCACTTCGACGGCCTGATCGAGGGCACGCCGGAGGGGGTGGGCGGTGTGCCCATCTCCCGCAAGCAGATCCGCGCGACGCGCAAGGCGCTGGACGCCATCGAGGACGAGGTGGGCCGGCCCATCAACTTCCACTCCTACGTGAGCGGCGTCGCCGGGCCGGAGATCGCCGTGGTGTTCGCGGAGGAAGGGGTCAACGGCTGTCACCAGGACCCCCAGTACAACGTCCTCTACCGGGACGTGAACATGCACCGTGCCTACGTCGACGCGGCCGAGGCCAAGCGCATCCTCGCCGACGGCGGCATCCTGCAGCTCGACGGCGCCCACAACGCCAACGCCACCGCCAAGGAGGCCTGGAAGGTGACGCCGGAGCTGCTGGTGCAGCACGCGATCAACTGCGCGTATTCACGCGCGGCGGGGATGCCCCAAGATCTGATCGCGCTGTCCACGGTGCCGCCCACCGCGCCGCCGGCGCCCAAGCTGCGCCTCGACCTGCCCTATGCGGTGGCCCTGCGCGAGCTGTTCCGGGGCTACTGCTTTCGCGCCCAGCAGAACACCCGCTACATGGAGTCCGACACCCGGGAGGCCACCATCACCCATGTGCTGGACACCCTGATCTCGCGCCTGACCTCCGCCGACATCCAGAGCACCATCACCCCCGACGAGGGACGCAACATCCCCTGGCACTACAACAACGTCGCCGGGGTGAACACCGCGCGCCAGACCTTTATGGGCCTGGACGGGCTCGATGAGCTGGTGGACCTGAAGCAGGAGGGCGTGCTGCGCGAAGACGCCCGCGCCATCAAGGAGCGCGCCGTGCTCTTCCTGGAGGAGATCCTGGAAAGCGGCGGCTACTACGCGGCGGTGGCCGCCGGACAGTTCGTGGACTCGGGTCACTATCCGGAACGCAAAGGCGACGGGATCGTGCGCGACCCGGGCAAGGGCGACGGCGCGGGCTCGGTCATCCGCCGCGAGCCGGACTACGGCGCGCCCGTGTGCAGCCACTTCGGCCACAATGCCCTGGCGCCGGCGCACGGCAAGGCCTGCGACGCCATCGGCGGCTGCACCCTCTGCAACCCGGAGAAGATCCGCTACATCGACGAACTGGACCCCGAGGACTGCGTGGACAGGCGCCTGGAAACCCCGCTGGCCGAGCGCGCTGCCGGCCTGCTGCGCCCCGAGGTGGAGAAACAAGGCGACGGCGTGGTGTGCCTCACCGTCTTCGTGCCCGCCGCGGAGGCCGTCGCCGAGGCCGCGGCGCTGGAGATGGCGCGCCACATGAACCTCAAGGATCCGCAGGTCATCAGCCGCCGCGTCATGCACCCCGCCGAGGGCAGCGTGTTCGAGATCAAGGGCGTGCTGGACATGGCGGTCGACATCGCCCGGCTGCCGCAGGAGGCGCGCGAGACGCCGCTGCCGGATGCCGAGATCGAGGCCTGGGTGCGCCCCCGCGACATCCACGTGGTGGCGGCCACCGTGGGCGAGGACGAGCACTCGGTGGGCCTGCACGAGATCCTCGACATCAAGCACGGCGGCATCGAGAAGTACGGCTTTCACTGCCACGATCTCGGCACCTCGGTGCCGGTGGAGCGGCTCCTGGACGCGGCCGAGGAGACCGGCGCACGGGCCGTGCTCGTCTCCACCATCGTGACCCACGGGGAGGTGCACAAGGGGCACATGCAGCGCCTCGATGCCCTGGCGAGGGAACGCGGCATGCGCGACCGCCTGCTGCTCATCGCCGGCGGCCCGCAGGTGACCGCGGAGCTTGCGCAGGCCTGCGGCATGGACGCGGGATTCGGGCGCGGCACGACGGGGCGCGAGGTGGCGAGCTTCATCGTGCGCAGCCTTCGCCAGAGGGAAAAGGAATAGCAGGCGTAGCCCGGATGGAGCGCAGCGCAATCCGGGGGCTGGCTTTTCGGCCGGGCATGGACCCCGGATTTCGCGATGCTTCATCCGGGCTACGCGCTGACCGGACCCGCAAATGAGTATGGTTTCACCTGACGGACACCGGACGCGAAAAGAGACAGAGGCGCAGATGGCTTCCCCCACGCTCACCATCGACCTGGACAAGATCGAGCACAACGCCCGCACCGTCACGGACCTGTGCGCGCGCCACGGGATCGAGGTGGCGGGCGTGACCAAGGCCGTCTGCGGCGAGCCCCAGGTGGCGATGGCCATGCTGCGCGGGGGCGTCGCCGGGATTGCCGACTCGCGCCTGGAGAGCATCCACCGGCTCGCCGCGGCGGGTGTTCCGGGGCACAGGCTGCTGCTGCGGCTGCCGGCGCTCTCCGCCGTGGATGAGGTGGTGGGGTCGGTGGACGCGAGCCTCAATTCCGAACTCTCCGTGCTCACCGCCCTGTCCGATGCGGCGCGCGGCCGCGGACGCGTGCACGAGGTGATCCTCATGGTGGACCTGGGCGACCTGCGCGAGGGGGTGTGGCCGGATGAACTCGTCGCGCTGGCCCGAGCGGTGCGCGATCTGCCCGGCATCGCCATTCGGGGTGTGGGCGCGAACCTCGCGTGTCTCGGGGGCGTGGTGCCCGACGAGGCCAACATGAACCGGCTGGTGGAACTGGCGGAGGCGGTGGAGGCGGCGATCGGCGAGCGGCTGCGCTGGATATCGGGGCTCAATTCCAGCGGGCTCGCGCTGCTGGCCTCCGGCAGGCTGCCAGGGGGCATCAACCACGCCCGGATCGGCGAGGCAATCCTGCTGGGGCGCGAGACCATCCACCGCAACCCCTGGCCGGGGACCTTTCAGGATGCGTTCGCGCTGCACGCCGAGGTGCTGGAGCTGAAACGCAAGCCTTCGCGGCCCGTGGGCGAGCGCAGCCAGGACGCCTTCGGTCACCTGCCCGCCTTCGAGGACCGCGGCGAGCGGGATCGCGCCCTGGTGGGCATTGGCCGCGAGGACATGGACCTGGAAGGCCTTACGCCCCACGACGAACGCCTCGACATCGTCGGCGGCACCAGCGGCTACCTGGTGGTGGATGTCACGGAGGCCGCCGGCGAGATCCGCGTGGGCGACACGCTGGGTTTTACCCCGAACTACAGCGCACTGGTCGGGGCCATGACCTCGGGTTATGTGGGCAAGCGCCTGCTAGCCCGCATATCTCACCACCGTTCGTAGCGAGGGCGTCGAGGCGCCGNNCGGCGCAGGCGTAGCCGACACTACGTCAAGCCGGCTGGAGGGAACACGTCCCGTCACAGCGAGCGGATCGGCGGCCGCAGTAGAAGGGTGGTGAGATATGCGGGCTAAGGGACAGTGTGCCGAAGGGGTCGCCGCGACCGGCCTGAAACTGCCGGTGGCCGCTATCCGGGCGAGGGGATCGGTGGCTCAGCCCCGCGTCTTCAGGAACGCCTCGATCAGGCTGCCGAGGCGCGGCTCCCCCGCCTCGGCGAACTCGTAGCGGGCCCGCACGACGGGCTTGTCGATGTGGATCAGCGCCGTCAGATCGCAGGGCGTCGCGGCCACCACCACGTCGGCCGAGACCGCATTGATCGTCTCCTGGAGTGCACGAAGCTGTGCCGGGTGATAGCCCACCGCCGGCAGAACCGGGCCGATGTGGGGATACTGCGCATACACGGCGGTGATCTCCGGCGCGGCGGCCGGGCGCGGATCGACGAGGGACGCGGCCTGCGCCCGGGTCGCCGCCACGTAGCCCGCCCCATAGGGCATGCCACCGTGAGTCACCGTGGGCCCGTCCTCCACCACCAGCACGCGCTTGCCCGCGACACGCGCCGGGTCATCCAGTTGCACGGGCGATGCGCCGCGCACGATCCGGGCGCCGGGGTTGATGCGGCGGGCGGTGTCGGTCACTCGCTGGATATCGGCATCGGACGCGGAGTCTGTCTTGGCGACGAGCACGATGTCCGCCATGCGCAGCACCGCTTCCCCCGGGTGGTGGGTCGTCTCGCTCCCGGCGCGCAGAGGGTCCACCAGGACAATGTGCAGATCGGGCCGGATGAACGGGAAATCGTTGTTGCCGCCATCCCACAGGATGATGTCGGACTCGGCCGCTGCGAGCGCAACGATTTCAGCATAGTCGACACCCGCGTAGACCACGTTCCCGAGCGCGAGATGCGGCTCGTATTCCTCCCGTTCCTCCACCGTGCACTCGGCCGCGTCCAGATCGGCCACGCCGGCAAAACGCTGCACCGCCTGCCGCTCCAGGTCGCCGTAGGGCATGGGATGTCGGATCACCGCAACCCGCAGGCCCCTGCCCTTGAGCAGGCGGGAGAGCCAGCGCGTGACCTGGGACTTGCCGCAGCCGGTGCGCACCGCACAGGTGGCGATCACCGGCACCTTCGCGGACAGCATGGTGCGATCTGGACCCAGCAGCATGAAGTCGGCGCCCGTGGCCAGCGCCGCGGAGGCCTTGTGCATCACCAGGGCATGGTCGACATCGCTGTAGGCAAAGATCACCTGGTCCACGCGTTCCCTCCGGCACAGATCCTCCATATCGTCCTCCGGCAGGATCGGGATGCCCTCGGGGTAGTGCGGCCCGGCAAGGGAGGGGGGATAGCGCCGGCCGGCGATCTCCGGGATCTGGGTCGCCGTGAAGGCGACGACCTCGGTCGCGGGGTCATCGCGGTAGACCATGTTGAAGTTGTGAAAGTCGCGCCCCGCCGCGCCCATGATCACGACCCGGGTACGGGTTCGAACCTGTTGCATGACCGTCTCCTGCCGAAGGTCCGTCCTGGTGCGGATATTTCATCAGGGATCGCAAATGATTGCGACGTCCTGGTTTGTCTCGTTCGCAGAGGGCGTCTTGCGGCCGCCTGTTGACGGCCGGCGCGGCCCGTCCTGGGACTACAGTTCTCCTGTTGAGGCGACGGGGGTGAAGTATACGGGCTGGGACGTTGACATCCATTGTCTCATTGACAACCAAGGGCTGAGGATCTAGCCCGCATATTTCACCAAGGCGGCCGGCGGCTTCGTGTAACCTTCGGAATGAGTGGCATAAATTGGCGTATCTGGCGGAAATGCCGCGGTGACGGTTTGTA
>NZ_MVBK01000028.1:50629-55441 GCF_002000365.1 Thioalkalivibrio denitrificans
GTGAAATATGCGGGCTAGCTTGGATTCAGGTGCTTGGGGCAAGGAGGGCCCGACATGACGCAAGCACGACGCAAAACCTTCCCACTGAGTATTTTCGTAATCTCCCACCGTACCTGCCGATGTGCGCGGCGGCTGTCTCTGTGGGCGCGCGGTGGGCCGGGGCGCGTTCTGTCGCCTTTGAGCGGAGCCTGACCTCCGCGGGAGGCTCGTGATGAAGAGGCTCCTGTTGATACTGCTGTTCGGAGCAGTCCTGTTGGCGTTGGGCACTATGGTGTTCCTGCCCGTGTCCGAGATGCCGGAACAGGTGGACCGGCCGATCGGCGACGAACCGATTGTCACGGAGCCGCCCTACCGGGAAGACTCGCGCGAATACCAAATGGCACCGGATCGGCCTCCCGAGATGCGGGATCAGATTCCGACATTGCCCCGGGCCGGAACATCAGTCCAGCCGCACAAGCCTCTGCCGGAGCTCGATCAATACAAGGTGGAGCTGGGAGCGGACGAGGTGCTTTCGATGCCCGGGGAACCGGGGAGGATGCAGGTCTGGATAGGCGCCATGGATGTTGAGCCCGCCAGGCCACCGGGCATGATCTTCGAGACTGATACCCTTCCCGCCGTGGGACAGACGGCGAAGATTACGCCCCAGGCGCCCGCTTTCGATGTTTTTCCCAGTGAAAGCATCTGCCTGTTGATACATCCTTCGGGCAGCAGTAAGCAATTTCACCTGACCCCGCGGGAACCGGGCACATTCAGGGTGGGCGCCGAAGTGTATCTCTACAACTCACAGGACTGTACCGGCGCACCGGTTCCGAAAGCGGTGACGCACCTCCAAGTAACGGTGAAAGTCGACCGCGCCAGACAGGTGCGTTCCCATGCCCATCAGATCTGGCTCGTGACGTGGGAGGCGTTCCTCGATTTCTGGGGGGCCCTTCTGGTCATATTCTTCGGCGTGCTGTTGGTCCTCTTCCGCAAGCGGCTGAGGGGCCTGTTTAGACTGGATGACTGATCCGCCGCCTCTCGAGAGGGGGGTGGAACGGTCGCGGTCGGAGCGGCACCTTAGAGATGCTCATGGAAGAAAATTCCTCCGTCCCCTTTTCCTCCTCGTCCCCTTTTCCCTCCCCTTTTCCCTCCGTCCCCTTTTCCTCCGGCTTCGGCCCGCGGGCGGGCCGCCTACGTTCGGGCCCGGGCAGCACAGGGCCGGCGACGCCTGTATCGAGGATGCCGCGCCTCTCAATCGTTGACCGGGGTCAGGTGACGCAGCAGGATCGGGGAATCAGAGGGTCATCGGGCAGAACCGGGGGGCAGCATGGCACAGCGAATTGCGCGCAACGTGGCCGGGATGCGGATATCCGCCATAAAGGAGATGGCGATGCTGGCCACCCGGTTCGAGGATGTCGCTTCGCTCACCTGGGGCCTGCCCTCGTTTCGCACCCCGGCCCACATCCGGGCCGCCGTCGCGAAGGCGCTCGACGCGGACCCTGCGCTCGGCATGTACTCCCTCCCGGACGGGCTGCCGGAACTGCGCCGCCTCGCCGCGCGCGCCCACGAGCAGGCGACGGGGGTCGCCGTCGACCCGGATGCCAACATCGTCATCACCGCCGGCAACATGCAGGGGATCAACACGCTCCTGCACGTGCTGCTCGATCCGGGCGATGAGGTGGTGATCACCGACCCCGGATTCGCCTCCCACCTGCAGCAGATCCGCCTGTGCGGCGGGGTCCCGATCCACTGGGGGCTCGACGAAGCCACGGGATGGAGCCTCGATGTGGAGGCCCTGCCGTCGCTGATCGGCGAGCGCACCCGGGCCATCATCCTGGTGACGCCCTCCAATCCCACGGGCCGCATCTTCCGCCGCGAGGAACTGTTGCGCGTCGGCGAGATCGCCCGCGAGCGCGGTCTCATGGTGCTGATCGATGATCCGTACTCGCACTTTGTTTACGAGAACACCGATCTGTATTTCAATCTCGCCAGCCGCCCCGAGTTCGCGGAACACATCGCCTACCTGTTCACCTTCTCCAAGTGCCATGCCATGAGCGGCTGGCGACTCGGCTACGCGGTGCTGCCCGAGGCCATCAAGTCCGAGGCGCTGAAGGTGCACGACGCGATGGTCATCTGCGCGCCGCGCGTATCACAGGCGGCCGGCATCGCCGCCCTGTCCGAGCCCGCCGATCACCTGGCGGAATTCGAATCAACGCTCTCGCGCCGGCGCGATCTCATCTGCGCGCGGCTGGACGCGGTGGACCACGTGTTCGAATACGTGCGCCCCGAGGGGACCTACTACGTCTTCCCCCGCATCCTCGCGCCGCATACGGACTCGACCGAGTTTGCCCTGCGCCTGCTGCGCGAGGCGAGAGTCACCGTGACCCCGGGTGTGGCATTCGGACCCCGGGGCGAAGGCCATGTGCGCATGGCCTTCTGTGTGGAGGATGACGTGATCGAGCGCGCCTTCGACCGGATCGAGGCGGCCTTCCCGCGCTGACTGCGTGGTTCATGCCACCAGAGACGACAT
Organism: Thioalkalivibrio denitrificans; assembly: GCF_002000365.1. Classification (GTDB taxonomy): domain Bacteria; phylum Pseudomonadota; class Gammaproteobacteria; order Ectothiorhodospirales; family Ectothiorhodospiraceae; genus Thioalkalivibrio_A; species Thioalkalivibrio_A denitrificans. Next base: position 53,139 of record NZ_MVBK01000028.1, read on the forward strand.
TAGAAACTTCCGAACAACGTCCCCAGCGTGATCAGTACGATCAGAGAGATGAAAGGGGCCACCATGGCCGTCATGGCCAGATCGAAGTAGGCCTGGCGGTGGGTGAGACGCGTGATGGCGAGCAGGGTGATCACCGCACCGTTGTGCGGCAGGGTGTCGAGCCCGCCGGTGGCGACCGCGGTGACGCGGTGCATCAGGTCCGGGTTGATGCCGTGTGTGCGGGCCATCTCCAGGTAGGTGTCGCCCAGGGTGGACAACGCGATGCTCATGCCCCCGGAGGCGGAGCCGGTCATGCCCGCCAGCACGTTGACGGCGATCGCGAGCGAGATGAGCGGGTTATCGCCGCCCACCCCAACGACGGCGTCGCGGATGAGCACGAAGGCACCCAGTGAGGCGATCACCGCACCGAAGCCGACCAGGCTTGCCGTGTTGAAAATGGGCAGCAGGGAGGCGTTGGCGCCGTTGTCGATGGACTGCTTGAGTCCGCCCAGGCGCCGCCAGTTGGTGGCGATCAGTACCAGCAGCGAGAGCACCAGCGCGGCGATCACCGACCAGATGCCGCGCACCTGTTCGATGCTCGTTTCTCCATAGATGGGCAGCGCGAGGTAGTCGGTTTCCATGCGCGGGATCACCAGGAAGGTGAATACCAGATTGATGGCGATCACCAGCACCAGCGGAAGTATGGCGATCAGCACCGGCGGTGGCCCCGCCGGACGCTTGTCCACCGGCAGCTCCATGAGGTCGAATCCCTCTCCGGCGGCGCGTTCGCGCAGTTCCTTGTCGGGGGTGAAGTCTGCATCCGCATGGTCGCCGTAGCCCTCGGCGGCCAGACGGCGTGCACGATACTGAAGCCAAAGCATGCCCAGGCCGAACATGACGGCCGCCGTGATGATGCCGAGCCCGGGGGCGGCAAAGGGCGAGCTGCCGAAGTAGGGCATGGGGATGGCGTTCTGAATGGCGGGGGTGCCGGGCAGCGCGGTCATGGTGAACGTGAACGCACCCAGCGCGATGGTGGCGGGGATGAGGCGCTTGGGGATGTCCGCCTGCCGGAACAGCGCCGCGGCGATCGGGTAGACCGCAAAGGCCACGACGAACAGCGAGACGCCACCGTAGGTCATCACGGCGCAGGACAGGACCACTGCCAGGATCGCTCGTCCGGTGCCGAGCTTTTCGATGATGGCGTTGGCGAGCACCTCTGCACTGCCGGAGTCCTCCATCAGCTTGCCGAACACGGCGCCGAGCAGGAACACGGGGAAGTACAGCGCGATGAAGTCGGCGGTGCTGCCCATGAAGATCTGCGTGTAGCTTGCCAGCACGCGGCCCTCAAGGTTTGCCACCACGGCAAAAGTGGCCAGTGCCGGGGTGAGTATCAGGAGGCTGATGCCGCGATAGGCGAGGTAGATGAGCAGCGCCAGCGTGATGATGATGACGGCGATTCCGAGCATGGCGATCATTCCTCCTTCCCGGAGGCGGGTCCGTGTTCCGGCAGCTGCGGGGGACGGAAGCTGTCTGTGAACAGACTCTTCAGATCGAAGGTCGAGCGTACGCCCAGGTCATCGAAGTGGCGTTGCAGGAAGTTGTCCGCCCAGCTGCGGCCGCGTTCCTTGAGATGCATGAGATAGGCCCATTCCGCGTTCATCTTGCTCGAGGCGTCCAGATCCTTGAGTTCCTCGTGTGCGTGGATGAGGTGCACGTAGATGTCCCGGTAGCGCTCGGATTCGAGCCCCTCGGCCTCGATGAGCTGGTGCAGCAGTTCGATGGAGCGCAGCTCCTTGATGAGGCTCGAGTTGAAGGTGATCTCGTTGATGCGGTTGATGATCTCCCGCCCTGTGCGCGGGAGTTTCTCGCGTACCAGCGGATTGATCTGGACCACGATCAGGTCCCGCGTGGCGGTGTCCTCCACCAGCGGATAGAGGGCCGGGTTGCCGATATAGCCGCCGTCCCAGTAGGCCTCGCCGTCGATCTCCACCGCCTGAAACAGGAACGGGAGGCAGGCGGAGGCCATGACCGTGTCCACGGACAGCCGCGGTTGTGTGAAGGTGCGCCCGCGCCCGGTACGCACGTTGGTCGCGGTGACGAATACCTTCAGATCGGTACAGTGGTTCACGCGCTCGAAGTCGACCAGACCGGCGACCAGGTCGCGCAGGGGGTTGATGTTGAGCGGGTTGAGTTCGTAGGGGGAGAACTGGCGGGTCAGCTGTTCGAAGAGCAGGTAGCCGGGCGAACGGTCCAGGCTGAAGCTGTCGGTCATGCGATCCCAAAGCGTGCGCTGCACGGGTGAGAGCAGCGCACGCTTTGGGATC
>NZ_MVBK01000029.1 GCF_002000365.1 Thioalkalivibrio denitrificans
GGCCCTTCATAGTTTCTATGAATCCATCCTCTTGGCGAGCTTCGCGCCTTCGCGAGAGAACATTCTTTTTTCAGTTTCCTTCGTGTCCTTCGTGCGCTTCGTGGTAAGACAAGCACCCCGCGCAACGCTTTGCCCTTGTCTGGCAAAACACCTAAGATGTGACGGGCATCTTCTGGCGGGTTCCGCCGGGAGGCCTGCGTTCAAGAATAATCCAGGGCATGAGCGTGCCAGAACAAGACATTTCCTCCAGCGATGCCGTCGATCCGGGCACATTGCCCCGGCGTGTGCTGGTGCTGGCGCGCGATCCCGAGCGCGCCGCGCGGCTGGAAACGGTGCTGGATTTCCTGGAGTGCGAGCCGCAGGTCCTGAACCAGAGACCCTCCCGGGAAGCGGGCGCCCAGCACGACTGGCTGGCCTGGGTGGTGAGCAGCTGCCTCGGCGACCAGCTCGGCGATATCCTCAACGAACTCCCCGACCTGGCACCCCGCGTGCCCGTGGTGCTGCTGGGTGAGGAGCCCGATTTCCCGGCGCTGACACAGACGGCGGCGGCTCAGGTGGTGCGGCGCGTGTCCTATCCGCCACGCCATCCCCAGTTCTCCGACGTCCTGCAGAGCGCGCGCCACGTGGTGGCCAATGGCGGGCCGGACGAGGCCCGTTCCCTGGAATTGTTCCGCTCCCTGGTGGGCAGCAATCCCCTGGTGCAGCGCATCCGCCGCCTCATCGAGCAGGTGGCGGCCACCGATGCCAACGTGCTGATCCTGGGGGAGACTGGCACCGGCAAGGAAGTGGTGGCGCGCAACATCCACGCGGGCTCCACCCGCCGGGAGCGCCCCTTCGTGGCGGTGAACTGCGGTGCCATTCCGGCGGATCTGCTGGAAAGCGAACTGTTCGGCCACGAAAAAGGGGCCTTCACCGGCGCGCTTAGCGCCCGCCAGGGCCGTTTCGAGCTGGCTCAGGGGGGCACCCTGTTCCTGGACGAGATCGGCGACATGCCTCTGCCCATGCAGGTGAAGCTGCTACGGGTCCTGCAGGAGCGAACCTTCGAGCGGGTGGGCAGCAACCGCAGCATTCAGTGCGACGTGCGCATCATCGCCGCCACGCATCGGGACCTGGAAACTGCCATCGACGAGGGGCGTTTCCGGGAGGATCTGTACTACCGCCTGAATGTCTTTCCCATCGAGGTGCCGCCGCTTCGCCACCGGCGCGGGGACCTGCCGCTGCTCATCAGCGAGCTGACCAATCGCATGGAGGGAGAGGGGCGGGGCAGCGTGCGCCTGGCGCATTCCGCCCTGCGCGCGCTGGCCACCTACGACTGGCCCGGCAACGTGCGCGAGCTGGCCAACCTGATCGAGCGTCTCGCCATCATGTTCCCCGGCGAAACGGTGGAGGTGGACGGTTTGCCGGCCAAGTTCCGCAGGGAAGGGGACGAGGAGCTGGCGGAACTGGCCGACCAGGTCCTGGGAGAGGGCGTGCCGGGGCTGGACGCGCAGCTTCCCCGCGAGGGCATCGACCTCAAGGAATACCTCAACGACCTGGAGATGGGGCTCATCCGCCGTGCCCTGGACGAGGCCTCGGGCGTGGTGGCACATGCCGCCAAGCTGCTTGGGATGCGCCGGACCACCCTGGTGGAGAAGATGCGAAAGTTCGGCATCACCCGCCCCGAGGACGCGACGGAAATTTGACTCCTGCCCGGTCGTCCTAATTCCCGCCCCTTGATTTAAAAGCAAAAATCCATTCTGGCATCTTTCCTGCTTTCGGCTGGTTAAAACCGTCGGGGAGCCAAATCCCCGCCGCACAACGAACCGGCCATTCGAGGAAGACCAGATGGATCAATCACCGACCGTGCTGCTCGTGGACCCGGACGCCGCATTGCGCGCCGAGCTGCGGGCACGGCTGTTGCGTGACAACTACCGGGTGCTGGATACCGAACAGGGGGAGTCGGCGCTGGAGCTGTTGGGCCGCGAGGACGTGGCCATTGTGTTCGCAAGCCGCGAGGGCGGGACCATGGACGGCACCGCCCTGTTGCGCCAGGTCAGGCGCAGGCGTCCGGACCTTCCCTTCGTGCTCACCAGTCAGGACGGCAGCATCCAGGCGGCCGTGTCCGCCATTCGCGAGGGTGCCAGCGACTTCCTGGTGAAACCCTTCGGACCCACGGCCGTCGCAGAGCGCGTGCGTCAGCTGGTGGAGACCGACAGCGGTGCCGAGATGGTGGTGGAGGACCCCTACAGCCGCGAACTGCTCAGGCTGGCGGGGCGCGTGGCCGCATCCGAGGTCACCGTCCTGATCCACGGTGAGTCCGGCGTCGGCAAGGAAGTCTTTGCCCGCTATCTGCATGTCCGCTCCACGCGGGCGGAAGGTCCCTTCGTGGCGGTCAACTGCGCCGCCATCCCCGAGAACATGCTGGAGGCGATGCTGTTCGGCTACGAGCGCGGCGCCTTCACGGGGGCCTACGAGTCCCGCGCAGGCAAGTTCGAGCAGGCGCAGGGCGGCACGCTGCTGCTGGATGAGATATCGGAGATGGACCTGGGCCTGCAGGCCAAGCTGCTGCGCGTGTTGCAGGAGCGCGAGGTGGAACGACTGGGCGGCAAGCGCACGCTGCCCCTGGACGTGCGCGTCATGGCCACCACCAACCGCGATCTGCGCAGCGCCGTGGCGGAGGGCCGCTTCCGCGAGGATCTCTTTTACCGCCTGAGCGTGTTTCCCTTGCTGATCCCGCCGCTTCGCGAGCGTCCCGGCGACGTACTGCCGCTGGCCCGGCGCTTCATGGAGCGCCACGGGCGCGGCATCGACCGGGCGGAACTCACACCCTGCGGTGCCGCAAAGCTCATGAACCACACCTGGCCGGGCAACGTGCGCGAACTGGATAACGTGATCCAGCGTGCCCTGATCCTGCGCAGCGGCCCTCTGATCGACGCCGACAGCATCCAGTTCGAGTCTGTCGCCTCCGGCATCGAGATGCCGCCCATGACGGCAAGGACCGAGTCCCCCGTGAACGGCCACAACGGCAACCAGCTGAGCGATGACCTGCGCACCCGCGAGGAGCAGCTTATCCTCGACGCCCTGCGCAGCGAACGCGGCCGCCGCAAGCAGGCTGCCGAGCGCCTCGGCATCAGCCCCAGGACATTGCGATACAAACTGGCGAGATTGCGGGAGGCGGGCATCGCGATTCCCTAAGGCAGGTACAAGGTACAAGGGCAAAGATACAAGGGTTGAAATCGGCAAGGTTGGTATGGAGGTGGAGATCGTGTCACTGAGCTTCGAAAACGTGGTGAGGGAAATACGGGGTTACCCCCCCTTGTACCTTGTACCTTGTACCTTGTACCTGTCCTCGAAGAGGACCTCCCCATGAGCGAAATGCAGATCAACCAGGTCCTTGCGCAGATGCGCGCGCTGGCGAACAACGCCGGCGTCAATGAGCCGGCGCAGGCGAACGGCACGCCGGATTTCGCGCAGATGCTCAAGCAGAGCCTGGATCATGTGAACGAGACCCAGCAGGCGTCGGCGCAGTTGAGCCAGGCCTTCGAGATGGGCGATCCCAACGTGAACCTGGCGCAGGTGATGGTGGCCATGCAGAAGGCGAGCGTGTCCTTCGAGGCGGTGACCCAGGTGCGCAACCGGCTGCTCTCCGCCTATCAGGAAATCATGAACATGCCGGTCTGACCGGCTTCGGACTAGAGTGCCATGGCAAACTCGATCGTAACCGTCAGCAACCAGGTACGCGGCTTCGCGCGCATGCCGCTGGAGCGCCAGATCGGCCTGATCGTGGCGCTGGTGGCCGCCATCACACTCGTGGCGAGCATCTTTCTCTGGCTCACGCGCCCGAGCTACACGGCGCTGTATCCCAATCTCAACGAACAGGAGACGGCGCAGGTGGCGGACGCGCTGGCGCGCAACGGCGTTGGCTACCGCCTGGAGGGCGGTACGGTGAAGGTGCCGGCACGCCAGATGCACGAGGCCCGGCTGAAGCTGGCCACCGAGGGGCTTCCGCGCGCCTCCGGCTTCGGCTTCGAGCTGCTGGAACAAGACCAGGGTCTTGGCACCAGCCGGCTGATCGAGGACGCCCGTTACCATCGCGCCATCGAAGGCGAGCTGGCGCGTTCCATCGCCACGCTCAACAGCGTGGAGAGCGCGCGGGTTCACCTGGCGCTGCCGCGCCAGTCGGTGTTCGTGCGCGACCGCGCCAAGCCCAGCGCGTCGGTGCTGGTGAATCTGTTTGCGGGGCGTTCCCTGGACGACAACCGTGTGGCAGGCATCGTGCACCTGGTGGCGTCCAGCGTGCCGGAACTCGATCCGGAAAACGTCACGGTGGTGGATCAGCGCGGCCGGCTGCTCACGGCACCGTCCGGCGGCGCGGACAACCTTGGGGGGAATGGCCACCAGCTGGACTTCACGCGGCGGGTGGAGGAGAGCTACGTACGCCGCATCATGGACATCCTCTCGCCCATCATGGGCAGCGACGCGGTGCGCGCTCAGGTGGCTGCGGATCTGGACTTTTCCGCGATCGAGCGCACCGTCGAGGCCTATGACCCGGAATTCTCCGTGCTGCGCAGCGAACAGATCTCCGAGGACGAGAGTCGCGGAGGCGGAAACATGGGCATTCCCGGCGCGCTGACCAATCAGCCGCCCGAGGCCGGCGTTGCGGACGGCAACGAGGTCGTCAACGGCAACCCCGTGGGGAACATGCCGGGTTCCAACAGCCGGCGCACGGTACGCAACTACGAGGTGGACCGCACCATCAGTCATATCCGTGAGGCACCCGGCAGCCTGCGGCGCCTGTCGGTGGCCGTGGTGGTGGATCATCGCCAGGAAACCAACGCCCAGGGGCAGATCGAGCGGGTGGCGCTCTCGGAGGAGGAACTGGAACGCATCAACACGCTGGTGCGCGAGGCGGTGGGTTTTGATGCCCGTCGTGGCGACAGCGTGAACGTGGTGAACGCCTCTTTCCGACCAACGGACGTTCCGGAGCCCCTGCCGGAGCCGCCACTCTGGGAAGAGCCCTGGGTGATGGATATGGCCAAGACTATACTGGCCGTGATCATGGTGCTGGTGCTCGCCCTGACCGTGGTGCGGCCGCTGCTGCGCAACCTGGCCGAGAAGGGCGCCGCGGCGCACCGGGAGGAGCAGCGTTTTCAGCAACTGGCCCTGGAGGCCGGTGAAGCGGTGCCCGGCCTGGAACACCAGTCACAGGGCGCCCTGCCGGGTCCCGCGCGCAAGAACACGAACTACGAGGCCAACCTTGAATCCGCCCGTGGGTTGGTCCGAGAGGATCCCAAGCGGGTGGCCCAGATGATGAAGACGTGGATTGCGACCGATGGCTCAGCAGGCTGAGAAGAGCAGCTTTAACGGCTCCGAACGGGCGGCCGTGTTCCTAATGAGTCTCGGTGAGGATGCTGCCGCCGAGGTACTCAGACACATGGGACCCAAGGAGGTGCAGCGTCTGGGTACGGCCATGGCCACGCTCACCAACGTCTCCAAGTCGGAGGTGAGCCAGGTGCTGGAGGAGTTCAACGCCGCCGTTCAGGAACAGACCGCGCTGGGCGTCGGCTCGGACGAGTACATCCGCAAGGTGCTCACCTCGGCCCTGGGCGAAGACAAGGCCGGCGGCCTGATCAACCGCATTCTGCTCGGCCGCAACTCCAAGGGCCTGGAGGCGCTGAAGTGGATGGAGCCGCGCGCGGTCGCGGAGATCATTCGCCTGGAGCACCCGCAGATCATCGCCATCGTGCTGTCCTACCTGGATGCCGATCACGCAGCGGACGTGCTGAGTTATCTGCCTGAGCGCACGCAGCCGGACATCATGATGCGCATTGCCACCCTGGACGGCATCCAGCCCAATGCTCTGCAGGAACTGGACGATATCCTCGAGCGCCAGTTCGCCGGCAGCAACAACGTCAAGGCATCCACGGTGGGCGGCGTGAAGAGCGCGGCCAATATCCTGAATTTCCTCGAGCCGTCCAAGGAGGCGGCGCTGGTGGAGAGCATTCGCGCAGCCGACGAAGACTTGAGCCAGGAGATCCAGGACCTGATGTTCGTGTTCGACAACCTGGTGGACGTGGACGACCGGGGCATTCAGGCGCTGCTGCGGGAGATCTCCACGGAGTCCCTGGTGCTGGCCCTCAAGGCCGCCGACGAGCCGCTCAAGGAGAAGGTCTTCAAGAACATGTCCAAGCGTGCCGCCGAGATGCTGCGCGACGACCTGGAGGCCAAGGGCCCGGTGCGCCTGAGCGAGGTGGAGAGCGCCCAGAAGGAGATCCTGACCATCGCGCGGCGCATGGCCGAGACCGGCGAGATCGTATTGGGCGGAAAGGGCTCGGAAGAATATGTGTAGGGAGGAGGTACAAGGTACAAGGTACAAGGGAAAAGGGGAGAACCCCTTGTACCTTGTACCTTGTACCTTGTACCTGCAGTCATGATTCAGCGGGTCATCAGCGGGGAACACGGGGAGGCGGCGCAGCTCTGGGAGGCGCCGTCGGTGGCCGGAGCGAGCGCGCGGCCGACGCCGGCGCAGGGGAAGGCACAGGCTCATGGTCTGCCGACGGCGGAGCGCATCGAGGACATCGAACGCCAGGCCCGGGAGGAGGGTTATCAGAAGGGCCTGGAGGAAGGACGTAAGGCCGGGCGCGACGCGCTGGCGCGGGAAGGCAAGGCACTGCACCGGCTGGTCAGTTCCCTGACACCCACCGTGGAGGACCTGGACGCGCGGCTGGAGGATGAGCTGGTGACCCTGGCCGTCACGGTGGCGCGGCAGCTGGTACGCCGCGAGTTGCGCACGGATCCGGGACAGATCGTTGCCGTGGTGCGCGAGGCGCTGGGCGTGTTGCCCAGTTCCGAACGGCGCATCCGCCTGCATCTGCATCCGGAGGACGCGCGCATCGTGCGCGAGGCCATGCATCTCTCCGAGCTGGAGCAGCCGTGGCAGATCTTCGAGGATCCGACCCTCAGCCGGGGCGGCACGCGTGTCGAGACGGACGTTTCCAGCGTGGACGCGACGCTGGAGACGCGGCTCAATGCGGTGATCGCGGAGTTCTGGGGCGAGCGTCGTGACGACGCCCGCACCGAGGGCCATGAAGTCGACGAGGGGGACGCGCAGGCATGACGCTCCCCGCCGCACTGGAACCCGAGCATCGCTTCTCAAGGCTTCGTGAAAGCCTCGGGCGTCATGCGCGCAGGGCCCACAGGGCCCGTTCGCTCACGGCCGAGGGGCGGCTGGTGCGTATGGTGGGCCTGACCCTGGAGGCGGAGGGTGTGCAGGTGCCGGTGGGGGGCCGTTGCCGGGTGGTCAGCGCCGGGGGCAGCGAGCTGGAGGCGGAAGCGGTGGGATTCTCCGGCGACCGGGTGTTCCTGATGCCGGTGGGTGACATCAGCGGACTGACCCCGGGCGCGCGGGTGATACCGACACACCATGCCCGGGAAGCGGGTGTCGGCGAGGCGTTGCTCGGCCGTGTGCTGGACGGGGCCGGTCGGCCACTGGACGGCGGCGACGCGCCGGACTGCGAAGCGCGGGTGCCCCTGAACGGACGTTCCATCAATCCCCTTGCCCGGCGCCCCATTCGGGAACCGCTGGACGTGGGTGTGCGCGCTATCAACGGGCTGCTGACCGTCGGGCGCGGTCAGCGCATGGGATTGTTCGCCGGCAGCGGTGTGGGCAAGAGCGTGCTGCTCGGCATGATGACCCGCTACACCGCCGCGGACGTGACGGTGGTCGGACTGATCGGCGAGCGCGGCAGGGAGGTGAACGAGTTCGTCCAGAACATCCTGGGGCCCGAGGGCATGGCGCGCGCCGTGGTCGTGGCGGTGCCTGCGGATCATCCGCCGCTGATGCGCCTGCACGGCGCCATGCTGGCGACCTCCATCGCCGAATACTTTCGCGACCAGGGTCTCAACGTGCTCCTGCTCATGGATTCGCTGACGCGATTCGCGCAGGCGCAGCGCGAGATCTCCCTGGCCATCGGCGAGCCCCCCGCCACCAAGGGCTATACGCCGTCGGTGTTCGCGCGCCTCCCGCAGCTGGTGGAGCGGGCCGGCAACAGCGACCGTGGGCAGGGGTCCATGACCGCCTTCTATACCGTGCTGACCGAGGGCGATGATCATAACGATCCCATCGCCGACGCGGCGCGCGCCATCCTGGACGGCCATGTGGTGCTCTCAAGGGAGATCGCCGAGTCCGGGCGATACCCGGCCATCGACATCGAGGCCTCCATCAGCCGGCTGATGAACGAGATCTCCGACCCGGGTCAGATCCAGGCGGCACGTCTGTTCAAGCAGGTCTATGCCACCTACCAGCGCAATCGTGACCTCATCAGCGTGGGCGCGTACCAGCGCGGCGCCGACCCGCGTGTGGACGCCGCCATCGAGTATTACCCGCGGCTTGAGGAATTCCTGCAGCAGGACATGCGTGAAAAGGTGGATTTCAGGGACAGCCTAAAGGCCCTGGATGCGCTGGTGGGGGAGGACGAGGAGGGCGGGAAGTGAGAAGTGGGAATTTGGAAGTGGGAATAAATGAGAAAACGTAGGGCGGATAAGCGAAACGCATCCGCCGCTGGGGTGCGGGAATGCCGGATGAGGCTGCGCCTTATCCGGCCTACAACCGACGCCTGACTTGTATCTTGCTACTTGCATCTTGACTCTGCCCCGGAGGGGCCAATGACTCGATCCAAGCGTATGCAGCCTGTGGCCGACGTGGCGCGCAACCGCCAGGAGGATGCGGCGCGCAAGATGGGGGACCGTCAGCGCGAACTGAACAAGCAACTCGAGCGGTTGGACGAACTCAGTTCCTATCGCTCGGAATATGCGCGCCGGTTTGAGGAGGGACCCGAGAACATGACGGGCATGAACGTGCGCGATTACCGGTTGTTCCTGTCGCGCCTCAACCAGGCCATCGAGGAGCAGGCCCGGCGTGTCGAACAGGCCCGCAGGGAACTGGAACAGAGCAAGGGGAAATGGACGGCGTCACGGGTGCGCAACGACGCCATCCACAAGGTCATGGACCGCTTTCGCGAGGACGAGAAACGCGAGGCCCGGCGCCGGGAGCAGGCGCAGGAAGACGAGTTGGGTCAGCGGGGTCGGCGCAGGGAGGACTGATGGCGGCGCGTGACTGGCACGAATATTGGATCGGGGTTGGATGAACCCTGAATCGGATCGGTAACGGTCCCTGGCCGGGGGTCCCGTGGACCCTCGCGAAACTCGAGATGATGCCCATGCAGCTTGCTTCGTTTCCCCTGAATCTGCCGGCCCCCCTGTTGCGGGCGCTGGGTGAGCTGGAAGCCCTGCCAGACGGGCTCCAGGGCCTGGATACGCCGGAAGCGGAGGCGTTCTGGATGCGCCTTGCGGAGCACCTGCAGCATCTGGAAGGTGTCGCGGAGGGTTTGCCGGAGGATCTGGATACCACTCAACTGGCGGCGCTCCTGGCCGCCGGTCTCGACGGCGAGGAATTGCCGCAGGACGGCGAACCCCTGCCGGTCACCGTGCCGGTTATCCAGCCCCAGGAAGTGTCCCGGGCGTTGGGGCGCACCGAACCGCAGGGCGGATCGGCCGCGTCGGTTCGCGATCAGCTGCTGGCCTCCCTTCCGTTGCTTGCGTCTCAGGGCGACCGTGAAGGCGGCCGGGCGGTGCCGCTGCCCCAGGCCCTGGGCGCTCTGGTGGACGCCGTGGCGGCCGGGTCCCGCAGCGAAGCGCCGCCGGTGCCGGTTGCGGCGGCGATCGTGGCGTCCGCTGATGCGGCCACATCAGGTCAGCAGCCCCAGCAGTCGACCCAGGCGATGCCACGCGTCTTCCAGTTGGACGTACCCATGCATCAGCCCGGCTGGGACCGTGCCCTGGGTGACCGGGTGCAATGGATGGTCCGCGAGAACATCCAGGTTGCGGAGCTGCGCCTCAACCCGCCCAACCTGGGGCCGATCGAGGTGCGTCTGCATGTGGAGGGGGATCGTACCCACGTCAATTTCCTTGCGCCCCAGGCCGCTGTGCGTGAAGCCATCGACGCCGCGTTGCCCCGTTTGCGGGAACTCTTTGCCGAAGGCGGGGTGCAGTTGGGAGACGTTACCGTGTCGCACCAGGATGCCCGTCAGGCGGGTGGGGATGCGGGACAGGATGCCGGTCACCGGGGTGAATCGGGCAGCGTCGACGACGAGGGCGAGGGCGCCATGGCGCAATCCGACGCACCGCGTCGCGGGGCAGGGCTGGTCGACTACTACGCCTGAACGTTGCACCGCCTGTCAGGGGTCATGGCCCCGGCGACAGGCAGCGTGTCCGGTTCTTGTCCCGGCGGTCACATGGGCATGACCAGTGGTCAGGCGGCACCGGCTCCCGGCGCATGCCGGCCCGTATAATTCCCGACGAATTTCATCAAACTTTCAATCCCCTGCCTTTCCGGACGCGGGTCAGCGCCGGTGGGCGGGCAACACAGTGACACGTCCCATGTTAAAGAATCTCAAGATCAGCACACGCCTTCTCGGCGGGATCGGCCTCATCCTGGTCCTCACCATCGCGGTGATCCTGCCCGTGGTCCTCTCCAATCTCTCGCAGATGAGTGAACGGGCAGAAGAGCGTCAGCTGCAGGATCTTTACCAGTCCCTGCGCGCCTCCATCGATGCCCAGTCGCAACGCGCGGAGGCCATGAGCGCGGCGATCAGCCACATTCCCGAGGTGCAGGCGGCGTTCGCCGCCCGGGACCGCGACAGGCTGATCGAGCTGACCGAGCCTTTGTTTCGCAATATGCGCGATACCCACGGCATCGAGCAGTTCCAGTTTCACGTCCCGCCTGCCACTTCGTTCCTGAGGGTGCACCGCACGGATCGTTATGACGATGATCTCTCGTCGTTCCGCCACACGGTGGTCGAGACCAACCGCTCGCGCCGTCCCGTGCAGGGGCTGGAGGCGGGCGTGGCCGGGCTCGGTGTGCGCGGTGTCGTGCCCATGGTAAATCAGGGAGAACACACCGGTTCGGTGGAGTTCGGACTCACGTTCGGCCAGGCGTTCTTCGACGAATTCACGTCGGCGTTCGGCGCCGGCGCCGCCTTGCACATTCTCCGTGACGGCCAGTTCCGGGCCTTCGCCAGCACCATCGGCGAGGAAGCCCTGCTGGAGCGGCAGGATCTGGACACCGCGCTGCGCGGCGGTGTGGTCATGCGGCAGATGGTCCACGACGGGGTGCCGGTGGCCGTGCTGGGCAGGGTCATCGAGGATTTCACCGGTCAACCGGTGGGCGTGCTGGAACTGATGGTGGATCGCAGCGATTACGTGACCGGCTACCGGGACGCGTTCGCGTCGGTGGTGGGCGTGGGGATCGTGGTGCTGCTGCTGGGTCTGGCGTTCACCTGGGTCATTGCCCGCGGCATCGTCAAACCCCTGCATCTGACCGTCCAGCGTCTGGACGACATCTCCAGGGGCGAGGGTGATCTGACGCAGCGTCTGCCCGTGGAGGGGAACAACGAGCTGTCGCGCCTGGCGGAGTCGTTCAATGCCTTCGTGACCAAGCTGCAGGAACTGATCCAGCAGGTGGCCGGTGCCACGGCGCAGCTTGCCGCGGCGTCCGAGGAACTGTCCGCCACGGCGGAGCAGACCACCACGCAGGTACGGCGCCAGCAGGGCGAGACCGAGCAGGTGGCCACGGCCATGAACGAGATGACCGCCACGGTCCAGGAAGTGGCCCGCAACGCCAACGAGGCCGCCCGTTCCGCCCAGGATACCGACAAGGAGGCGCGCGGCGGTCGCGAAGTGGTGAAGGCCACCATCAAGTCCATCGAAACGCTCGCCGCCGAGGTGGAAGCCGCAGGCGGCGTGATTCAGCGCCTGTCCGCCGACAGCGAGGAGATCGGCAAGGTACTGGACGTGATCCGGGGCATTGCCGAGCAGACCAACCTGCTGGCCCTCAACGCCGCCATTGAGGCGGCCCGAGCCGGAGAACAGGGCCGCGGCTTTGCCGTGGTGGCCGATGAGGTGCGCAGCCTCGCCTCGCGGACTCAGTCCTCCACCCGCGAGATCCAGGAGATGATCGAGCGTCTGCAGGGCAATGCCGGCGGGGCCGTGGAGGCCATGGAGAAGGGACGCCTGCGTGCCCGTGAAAGCGTCGAGGAGGCGGCCCGGGCAGGGTCGTCCCTTGAGGCCATCACGGGGGCCGTGGGCAACATCAGCGACATGAACGCCCAGATCGCCAGTGCCGCCGAGGAGCAGTCGGCGGTGGCCGAGGAGATCAACCGCAACGTGGTCAACATCCGCGAGGCCGTGGATGACACCGCCCAGGGCTCCGGACAGATCAGCACGGCCAGCGACGAGCTGGCGCGCCTGGCTGCCGATCTGCGCAACCTGGTCAGCCGCTTCCGGGTCTGACGCGCTCCCCGTCCGGCCATTCTGTGACAGGTCGACCCGCAGTCGCGGGTCGGCCTGGGTACCACCTTCGCTGCCGCCGCCCTCCTTCCCGGATCGTCCCGCACTGGTCGTCATCCCGCCAAGTTTTCGGCAGCCGCGCGCTGCCAGGCCCGTCAAAACTCCGTCATGTCCTGTGTCCATGTGACGCATGGGATTGATTGGACGTGGGTTTTTATCCTGTATCTCCATTGGCACGGCGATTGCTTTTGAACCACGTAACCACAGGAGCACAGAAACAAGATGGCAGACACAGACGATCTCGACCTCAACGTGGAAGAGGCACCGAAGCCGAAACGCGGCAAGCTCTGGCTGATCATTGCCCTGGTCATCGTGCTGGGTGCGGGGGTGGCCGGTGGCCTGGTGTTCGTGGCTTCCGGCGAAGGGGAGGAGGCCGCCGAGGCGGCACCCGAGCCGCTGAAGGCTCCTGTCTACAAGGAGATCGACCCCCCACTCGTCGTGAACTTCCAGGGGCCGTCCCGTATTCGCTATGTGCAGGTGGGGATGGTGATCAGCTCCACCGACAAGCGGACCCTGGACGCCGTGGATCGGCACATGCCGGTGATCCGCAACAACCTGATCATGCTCCTGAGCGACAAGACCTACGAGGAACTCAACAGCCGGGAAGGCAAGGAGCGGACCCGGCAGGAAGTGCTCGACAACGTGCGCCAGGTGCTCTTCGAGCGCACCGGCGAGGCGAACATCGACGCCGTCTACTTCACCTCTTTCGTGATGCAGTGACCCATGGCCCAGTCAGACCTGCTTTCCCAGGAAGAGATCGACGCCCTGCTGCACGGCGTCGACAGCGGTGACGTAGACACCGAGTCCGAACTCCAGGCACACGACGGCGTCGCCCGGCAATACGATTTCACCAGCCAGGACCGGATCGTGCGCGGGCGCATGCCCACGCTGGAGATGATCAATGACCGGTTCGCGCGCCATCTGCGCATCAGCCTGTTCAACCTGCTGCGCCGCTCGGCCGAGATCTCGGTGGGTGGTGTGAAGATGACCAAGTTCTCCGAGTACGTGCATTCGCTGTTCGTGCCTACCAGCCTCAACATGGTGAAGGTCAAGCCGCTGCGCGGCACGGCGCTGTTCGTGGTGGATCCGAAGCTGGTGTTCATTCTCGTGGACAACTACTTCGGCGGCGACGGCCGCTATCACGCCAAGATCGAGGGGCGCGACTTCACCCCCACCGAGCAGCGCGTAATCCGCAAGACGCTGGACCATGCCTTCGCAGACCTGAAGAAGGCGTGGTCCCCGGTCACCGATCTGGAGTTTGAGTACATCAACTCCGAGGTCAATCCCCAGTTCGCCAATATCGTGACCCCCACAGAGGTGGTGGTGGTGTGTTCGTTTCACATCGAGCTGGACGGCGGCGGTGGCGATCTTCACATCACCATGCCGTACTCGATGATCGAACCCATGCGCGAACTCCTGGATGCCGGCATCCAGAGCGACCGCTCCGAGGTGGACGAACGCTGGATCCGCGCGTTGCGTGACGAGGTGAAGGTGGCCGAGGTGGAGCTTGCGGCGGATCTCGTGGAGACCACGGTTAGCCTGCAGGACGTACTGCGGTTCAAGGCGGGCGATATCGTCCCGGTGGATCTGCCCGATACGGTCCTGTTGCGCGCCGAGGGCATTCCCGTGGTGCGGGGGCGCTTCGGCGTGTCGGAAGGCCGCAATGCAATCAAGGTGACCGAGCGCATCAGGCGTTCGGATTGATCACAGACGAGGGTCAGCAGTCATGAGTGACGACAAGAAACAGGGTGGCGACGACGCGGCCATGGACGACTGGGCGGCGGCGCTTGCCGAACAGGCGCAGAGCGACGGCGAGACCGGTAGCAGCGCCGGGGCGGACAAAGGCAAGGGGAAGGGCGCCGGTGACGAGCAGGTGAAGAAGGCGAGTTTCGACAACATCACCTCCGAGCCCGTGAAAGGCGCGACCCAGGAAGACGTCAACCTGGACGTGGTGTTGGACATCCCGGTCACCATCTCCATGGAGATCGGCCGCACGCGCCTGCCCATCCGCAACCTGCTCCAGCTTAACCAGGGTTCCGTGGTGGAACTGGACAGGCTGGCCGGCGAGCCGCTGGACGTGTTCGTCAACGGCACGCTCATCGCGCACGGCGAGGTGGTGGTGGTCAACGAGAAGTTCGGCATCCGGCTCACCGATGTCATCAGCCCCAGCGAGCGGGTGAAGAAGCTCAAGTGATCATGGCGATGTTGTCGCATCCGATACAGATCTCCTTTGTGCGCCGCACGGCCCTCGCGCTGCTGATCGGCCTTCTGCCCGGCATCGCGCTGGCCGAAGGTGTCGCGGCGGGATTGCCGTTTGCCGGCGGCGGGGCGAGCTACCTGGCACAGCTGTTGTCGGGTCTGCTCGTTGTGATCGCCGCCATCGTGGTATTCGCCTTCATCATGCGCCGCATGACGGGCGTGCAGTCGCGTCTGGGCGAAGAATTCAGAGTGGTGAGCGGGATTTCCCTGGGTTCTCGGGAGCGCATGCTGCTGGTGCAGGTGGGTGACCGGCAGCTGGTGGTGGGCGTCGCGCCGGGGCGGGTGCAGACCCTGCACGTGCTGGACAAGCCGCTGGAGGTGCCCGGCCGTACGGGATCCCCCGCAGGCGGTTCGACGGGCGCGGCCGAGAGTCCGTTCGCCCGTTCGCTTCGGGCGGTACTCCAGCGCAGGAGCGAATCGTGAGCTTCCGGCGCTGGCTCGCAGCCGTGCCGGCGCTGCTGTGCATGGCCTCTCCGGCCATGGCCCAGAGCGGCCTCGAGGTGCTCAACGTCACCACGGCGCCGGACGGGGCGCAGACCTATTCGGTCACCCTGCAGATCCTGATCCTGATGACGCTGCTGAGCCTGCTGCCGGCGGCGTTGATCATGATGACCTCCTTCACGCGCATCATCATTGTGCTGGCCATCCTGCGCCAGGGGCTCGGCACGACGCAGACACCGTCGAACCAGATCCTGATCGGCCTCGCGCTGTTTCTCACGCTGTTTGTCATGACGCCGGTGTTCGACCGCATCAATGCGGAAGCGCTGCAGCCCTACATGGAAGAGTCCCTGTCCATGGAAGAGGCCGTGGTCAGTGCCAGCGGGCCGATTCGCGAGTTCATGCTTTCGCAGACCCGCGAGTCGGATCTGGCCATGTTCGCCCGCATCAGCGGGCGGGACGGTTTCGAGTCCCGCGACGATGTGCCTTTCACGATGCTGGTGGCCTCCTTCGTCACCAGCGAGCTCAAGACGGCCTTCCAGATCGGGTTCCTGCTTCTGATCCCGTTTCTGATCATCGACCTGGTGGTGGCGAGCGTGCTCATGTCCATGGGCATGGTGATGCTCTCGCCGCTGATCATCTCGCTGCCGTTCAAGATCATGCTGTTCGTGCTGGTGGACGGGTGGGCCCTGATCATGGGCACGCTGGCGTCCAGTTTCTTCGTCTGAAGCAACGTGGACCATTCGCGGCAAACCTGCTGCTTCTTATCTGGACACGATGCAGCGGGATCTTTAGCCACAGAGGTCACAGAGGTCACAGAGATGACAACAAACCGAAGAATACCCCGCGGTGTGGCCGCGCCAGCGGTTTCCTCTGTGACCTCTGTGACCTCTGTGGCTAATGAAACGATGCGCCTTTCCAAGGCACGCGACGCCGGGAGGAATGATCGATGACACCGGAAACGGTCATGGAAGTGGCGCGCCAGGCGCTGCTGGTGATCATCATGCTGTCCGCGCCGGTGTTGCTCACGGCGCTGGCCATCGGTCTGGCGATCGGCATGATTCAGGCCGCCACCCAGATCCAGGAGATGACCCTGTCGTTCATTCCCAAGCTGCTGGGCATGTTCGTGGCGCTGCTCATCGCCGGCAGCTGGATGCTGGACCTGGTGGTCAATTTCACCCTGCGCCTGTACGAAAACGTACCGGCCCTGATCGGATAGCTGATGGGCACGACTCATGTACTTCACCACCGCCGAGATCACCGCATGGGTAGGGGCACTGTTGTGGCCCTTCCTGCGTATCAGCGCCATGCTGATCGCCGCGCCGCTGTTCGGCGCGGGCACCGTGAGCGTGCGCATCCGTGTGGGCCTGGCCTTTATCCTGGCGCTGGTGGTGGCGCCGCTCATTCCCACGCCGCCCGCGGTGGAGCCCCTGAGCCTCGCGGGCCTGGCCATTGCCGTGCAGCAGGTGGTGATCGGCGCGTCCATCGGTTTCATCCTGCAGATGGTGTTCAGCGCGCTCACCCAGGCGGGCGAATCCATCGCGCTGTCCATGGGACTGGGCTTTGCCTCCATGGTCGACCCGCAACAGGGCGTTCAGGTGCCCGTGGTGTCCACCTATTTCGTGATCATGGCGACGCTGATGTTTCTGGCCCTGAACGGTCACGTGGCCATCATCGAGCTGACCCTGCAGAGCTTCTACACCATGCCCATTGCGGTGGACGGCCTGGCCCGCGCGGACCTGTGGGCGCTGGTCTCCTGGGGCAGCACCATGTTCGTGTACGGGCTGCTGGTGGCCATGCCGGCGGTGGCGTCCATGCTGCTGGTCAACCTGTCCATGGGCGTGATCACCCGCGCCGCGCCGCAGCTGAACATCTTCGCGGTGGGCTTCCCGATGATGATCATGCTGGGCTTCATCCTGCTCATGGTCACCATTCCGGTGCTGATGCCGCAGTTCACCGAACTCCTGGCCAACGCCTTTGAACTGATGGGGCGCATCACGAGCTGAGAACGTCATGGCCGAGAACGAGAATTCACAGGAGAAGAGCGAACAACCCACTCCCAAACGCCTGCGCGAGGCGCGGGAGAAGGGGCAGGTCGCCAATTCCCGGGATCTGAACACCACGCTCGTGCTGCTGGGCGGTTCCGGCGCACTCCTTGTGTTCGGCGGCGGCATGCTGTCCCGCATCGAGGAACTCATTCGCAGGAGCTTCGTGCTGGACCGTGACCTGATCTTCGATCCGGGCCAGCTGCAGGCCGTGCTGCAGCTTCGAATCACCGAAGCCCTGGTCACGCTCTTTCCGTTGTTTGTGGTGCTGATGGTGGTGGCCGTGGCCGGTCCGATCATGATGGGAGGCGGCCGTCCCTCCGGAAAGGCCATGGCGCCGAAGTGGAGCAAGCTCAATCCGATCAAGGGACTCAAGCGCATCTTCTCCTGGCAGGGGCTCATGGAACTGGGCAAGACCCTGGCGAAGTTCACGCTGATCGCGACCGTCGCCGGTTTCCTGTTGTGGCAGCTCTCCGGTTCCCTGCTGGGGCTGGGTCACCAGAGCCTCGAGCGCGGGCTGGCCCATGCCGGCACCCTGGTGAGCTGGACCTTCCTTATGCTGGCGGCGTCGCTGATTCTGATCGCCATGGTGGACGTGCCGTTCCAGCTGTGGAACCACCAGAAGCAGCTGCGCATGACCAAGCAGGAGGTCAAGGACGAGTTCAAGGAGACGGAGGGCAAACCAGAGGTCAAGAGCAAGATCCGCCAGACGCAGATGGAGATCGCGCGCCGGCGCATGATGGCCGAGGTGCCCAAGGCGGACGTGGTGGTCACCAACCCGACGCACTACGCCGTGGCGCTTCGCTACGACCAGCAGGGGATGGGCGCGCCGCGGGTGGTGGCCAAGGGCGCCGACCTGGTGGCCGGGGAGATTCGCGAGCTGGCCCGAAGCGCCGGCGTGCCCCTGTTCCCGGCGCCGCCGCTGGCGCGCGCGCTCTACTACAGCACCCGCCTGGACCAGGAGATCCCCGCAGGGCTCTACGTGGCCGTCGCCCAGGTGCTGGCCTACGTTTACCAGCTGCGTGCTGCCACCCGTCAGGGTGCCCAGGAACCCGCACCGCCGCGTGATCTGCCGGTGCCCGATGAATTGCTGCGGCGTGCGCCGCCCGGGGAGTACTGATCCATGGCCGGTTTACTCAACAACCTGAGCGCGGTGGGCAAGGCGGGGCTGGTCACGCCGCTGCTGCTCATGGCCCTGCTGGCCATGCTGGTCATTCCGCTGCCGCCGCTGGCGCTGGACGTGCTGTTCACGTTCAACATCGCACTGTCGCTGGTGGTGATCCTGGTGGCGGTGTACACGCCCCGCCCGCTGGAGTTCGCCGTGTTCCCCACGGTGCTGCTGGTGGCGACGCTGCTGCGCCTGGCGCTCAACGTGGCCTCCACGCGCGTCATCCTGCTCAACGGTCACACGGGCACCGATGCCGCCGGCAACGTGATTCAGGCCTTCGGCGACTTCGTGGTGGGCGGCAACTACGCCGTCGGCCTGGTGGTGTTCCTGATCCTGGTGATCATCAACTTCGTGGTGGTGACCAAGGGCGCGGGCCGCGTCTCCGAGGTGAGCGCGCGCTTCACCCTGGATGCCATGCCCGGCAAGCAGATGGCCATCGATGCGGATCTCAACGCCGGACTGGTCTCCCAGGACGAGGCCCGCCGGCGCCGTGAGGAGATCGCCCAGGAGGCGGACTTCTACGGTTCCATGGACGGTGCCAGCAAGTTTGTGCGCGGCGATGCCATCGCCGGCATCCTGATCCTCGCCATCAACATCATCGGCGGTCTGACCATCGGCACCCTGCAGCACAGCATGGCCATGTCCGACGCGGCCACCAACTATGTCCTGCTGACCATCGGCGACGGTCTGGTGGCGCAGATTCCGTCACTGCTCCTGTCCTCTGCGACGGCCATCATCGTCACCCGCGTGTCCGCCGCCCAGGACATGGGCAACCAGGTGTTCCAGCAGATGTTCGCCACCCCCCGCGCGTTGTACATCGCGGCAGGCGTGGTGGGCTCCCTGGGCCTGGTGCCGGGCATGCCCAACATGGTGTTCCTGTCCCTGGCCGCGCTGATGGCCACCAGCGCTTATCTGACCGCCCAGCGCCGGGCGGCCGAGGAGGCGGCGCTGCTGCAGCCGGCGGTGGAGGCCGCGCCGCCCACCTCGCCCGAGCTCAAGGAGCTGTCCTGGGACGACGTACCGCCGGTGGACCTGGTGGGGCTGGAAGTAGGTTACCGGCTCATCCCGCTGGTGGACCGGGCCCAGGGCGGACAGCTCATGGGCCGTATCAAGGGTGTGCGCCGCAAGCTGTCCCAGGAGCTGGGCTTCCTGATCCAGCCGGTGCACATCCGTGACAACCTGGACCTGGAGCCGAACCACTACCGCATCGCGCTGATGGGCGTCACCGTGGGTGACGGCGAGGTGTTCGCGGACAGGGATCTGGCCATCAATCCCGGGCGCGTGTTCGGCGAGATCGCCGGTACGCCCACCAAGGACCCCACCTTCGGACTCGACGCGGTGTGGATCGACCCCGCCAACCGGGAGCAGGCCCAGGGACTCGGCTACACGGTGGTGGATGCCGGCACGGTGATCGCCACGCATCTCTCGCAACTGCTCAAGGAGCACGCCCACGAGCTGCTGGGGCACGAGGAGGTCCAGCACCTGCTTGACGTGCTGGGCAAGCACTCGCCCAAGCTGGTGGAAAACCTGGTGCCCAAGACCCTGTCGCTGGGGGTCGTGCTCAAGGTCATGCAAAACCTGCTCGCCGAGCAGATCTCCGTGCGCGACATGCGCACCATCGCCGAAACCTTGGCGGAACACGGTGCCAAGAGTCAGGATCCCGGCGTTCTCACGGCCGCCGTGCGCGTGGCGCTGTCGCGTTCCATCGTGCAGAACATCATCGGAACCGCGGCCGAACTGCCCCTCATCGCCCTGGATCCCTCTCTGGAACAGATCTTGCAACAGTCCTCCCAGGGCGCCGGCGGCGGAGGCCTCGGCATCGAGCCGGGACTGGCCGAGCGGTTGCAGAAGTCCATCTCCGAGGCCGCACAGCGCCAGGAGATGGCCGGGGAACCGGCGGTGCTGGTGGTCTCTCCGGATATCCGGGCCTGGATGTCGCGCTGGCTGCGCTCGGCGATCCGGGGACTCACGGTCCTGGCCTACACGGAGATCCCGGACAACAAGCGGATCCGGGTGGTGGCTACGGTGGGAAGAGACGAAAAGTAGGAGGCCCGCCCTCGGGCCGAACTGGGGAGGCACGGTCGGCACAGGCTGTTCGCGGCGAGGGCGCCGCTCCTACATGAACGCCTTGTAACGAGTGATAGAGATGAAAATCAGACGCTTTTTTGCACAGGACATGCGCCAGGCGCTGCGGCTGGTCCGGGACGAACAGGGACCGGATGCCGTGATCCTCTCCAGCCGCAAGGTGGAGGGCGGGATCGAGATCGTCGCCGCGGTGGACTATGACCAGGAGCTGGTGATGCGCATGGCCGCCGAACAGGGCGAACCGCGTGAACCGCTGCGCAAGCCGCAACCCGAAGCGCTGCTCACCGCGGTCGCTGACGAGCCGGAGATGCTCGAACCGGTCAGCGAGCCGCCGCGGCCCGATCCTGTCCAGGCCCGCCCCGCGATGCCGGAGGTGGTCTGGTCCCAGGATCCGACGCTGGTGGCCATGCAGCGCGAGATCGAAGGCCTGCGGGGCATGTTGCAGGACCAGCTGGCCAGCTTCGCGTGGAACGATTTTCGCCGGCGCGAGCCTGAGCGGGTGCAGATCATCCGGCGCCTGGTGCGACTCGGTCTGGACGAGACGCTTTCCCGGGAGATTGCCGCAGAGGTTCGCCACGTGACGGTACCCGACCGCGCCTGGCGCGAGGCGCTCTACGGGCTGGCGCGGCGCATTCCGGTCGAGGATGAAAAGATTCTCGATGGCGACGGCGTGATCGCGCTGGTAGGCCCCAGCGGTGTCGGCAAGACCACCACCATCGCCAAGCTCGCGGCGCGTCACATTCGCCGCCACGGCAAGCATTCCGTGGCACTGGTGACCACGGACGCCTATCGCATCGGCGCCTATCGTCAATTGCAGACCTTCGGTCAGATCCTCGGCGTTCCCGTCCATCTGGCTGAGACAGGACGTCAACTGGGCGATATCCTAATGGGCCTTGGCGACAAGCAAAGGATCTTCGTGGATACCGCCGGGATGAGTCAGCGCGATGTGCGGCTCGTGGAGGAACTCTCGGGCCTGGCCGATATCGCGCGCCTGCGCACGTTGCTGGTGGTTGCCGCCAATGCCCAGCAGGCCGTACTGGAAGAGACCTTCGACGCCTTCGGGCATCTGCCCCTGACGGGCACGGTGCTGACCAAGGTGGACGAGGCGGCCAGTCTCGGGCCGGTCATCTGTGCGCTTCATGGAGGAAATCTCCCGCTCGTGTACGTGAGCGAGGGTCAGCGCGTTCCGGAGGACCTTCAGCCTGCACGCGTTCAGCGCCTGGTCAGTCGGGCGGTTTCTCTTGCGGCGGAGCGTCGGACCCGGGGCGCCACGCCCGGCCGTGCCGCCACGACCCGTGAACACATGAGCCAGCATGTCCATGTCCAGATCCAGTGAGAACAGCGCGGACCAGGCGGCAGGACTGCGCCGCATGAGCGCCCCGAGGCCGGTGCAGGTGATCGCCGTCACCAGCGGCAAGGGCGGTGTTGGCAAAACCAATGTCTCCGTGAACCTGGCGGTGGCGCTGTCCCAGGCGGGGCGCAGGGTCATGCTCATGGATGCGGACCTGGGACTGGCCAATGTGGACGTGCTGCTGGGGCTGCAGCCGCGCGCGAACCTGTCCCATGTGTTGCAGGGCGATCTGGGGCTGGAGGAGATCCTGGTGGAGGGGCCGGCGGGCATCAGCATCGTGCCCGCGGCTTCGGGCGTGGCCCGCATGGCGGACCTGGCGCCGGCCGAGCACGTGGGCATCGTGCGTGCCTTCAGCGAACTGCCGCAGCCCCTGGATGTGCTGGTGGTGGATACCGCTGCGGGCCTGCATGACAGCGTGGTGAGTTTCTGCCGGGCGGTGCAGGAGGTGCTGGTCGTTGTCTGCGACGAGCCCGCCTCCATCACGGATGCCTACGCTTTGATCAAGGTGCTCAGCCGGGACAACGGCATTTCACGGGTGCGCGTGCTGGCCAACATGGTCCGCGGACCGGAAGAGGGCAGGAGCCTGTTCCGCAAGCTCACCGCCGTCTGCGACCGGTTCCTGGACGTGACGCTGGACTACGCGGGTGCGGTGCCCCATGACGATTACCTGCGCAAGGCTGTGCAGCGCCAGCAGGCGGTGACGATCGCCTATCCGTCGAGCCCCGCGGCGCGCGCATTCAAGGATCTGGCCCGCAAGGCCGATACATGGCCCATACCCGGTGGAAGCAGCGGGCGGATCGAGTTCTTCGTTGAGCGGCTCGTAGGGCCAGGTTCCAATGACAGGGGGGCCCTGTCATTAACGGATTAGCCATGTACGCGACCGACGCACTGGACCGTAACCGCCTGGTGGATGATCACGTTGCGCTGGTCAAGCGCATCGCCTACCACCTGCTGGGCCGGCTGCCGGCCAACGTGCAGGTGGAGGATCTGATTCAGGCCGGCGTGGTCGGCCTGCTGGAGGCTGCGCGCAACTACGATGCGTCGCAGGGCGCCAGTTTCGAGACCTATGCGGGCATCCGCATCCGCGGCGCCATGCTGGACGAGGTACGGCGCACGGACTGGACGCCCCGTTCCGTGCACCGCAACGCCCGGCGCGTGAGCGAGGCCGTGCGCCAGGTGGAACATCGCACGGGTCGCGACGCCAGACCGCAGGAGGTGGCTGAGGTATTGGGTGTCGACCTGGACGAGTACCAGCGCATGGTCAGCGACGCCGCGTCCTGCCGCGTGTTGAGTTTCGAGGACATGTTTCAGGCCGATTCGGACAGCGAGGAATTGATCCCGGGTGAGGAGCCAAGCCCTTACGAGGCATTGCAGCAGGAGGATTTTCGCGATGCCCTGGCGCGTGAGGTGGCGACGCTCCCGGAGCGCGAGCGGCTGGTGATGTCGCTGTACTACGACGATGAACTGAATCTAAGGGAGATAGGGGAGGTGCTGGGCGTCAGCGAGTCGCGGGTCTGCCAGCTTCACGGTCAGGCCCTGACCCGGTTGCGGGCACGCATGGGCGACTGGACCGACCGGCACACCGAATAAACATCGGCCAGGCGTGCCAGGGGCGCAGGCCTGGCTGCGTGCGTATCGAGGCACTCGGAAAACCAACGGGCGTGCGGCGGCACGGCCGTGTCCATTTTCAGAACACGCGGAGGTCAGTGTGGACAAGAACATGAAGATCCTCATCGTGGACGATTTCTCCACGATGCGCCGAATCATCAAGAATCTGCTGCGGGATCTCGGTTTCAACAATACCAGCGAAGCCGATGACGGCAGTACGGCGCTGCCCATGCTGCAGAACGGCAATTTCGACTTCCTGATCACCGACTGGAATATGCCCAACATGCCGGGCATCGACCTGCTGCGCGCGGTGCGGGCGGACGAGAAGCTCAAGACCATGCCCGTGCTGCTGGTGACGGCCGAGGCCAAGCGTGACCAGATCGTCGAGGCGGCCGAGGCAGGCGTCAACGGCTACATCATCAAGCCGTTCACCGCCGAAACCCTGCGCGAGAAGATCGAGAAGATCTTCGAGCGCGTGAACGCGGGGGGCTGATGGGGATGGACACGCCGGGCGTTGAAGAAAAAGAAGCCGAGATGCGTGCACGCCAGCTGGAGCGTGCCCGTCAACTGGTCGCGCACATGGAATCCGGCGACGACGACTCCGCGGGGCGGCTCATCGAGGAGCTTGGGCGCATGCATGAGAGCCTCATCTTCCAGGAACTGGGCAAGCTGACCCGCGACCTGCACGAGGCATTGAATGCGTTTCGTACGGACTCCCGGCTTTCGGAGATTGCCGAGACCGACATCCCCGATGCCAAGGAACGTCTGAACTACGTGGTGACGCTCACCGAGCAGTCCGCGCATCGAACGCTGAATGCCGTGGAGGAGAGCCTTCCAATGGCAGAGAGCCTGGCTGGACGCGCCGGAGAACTTTCGGGTGTCTGGGAGCGCTTCAAGGCGCGGGAACTCTCGGCGGAGGAGTTCCGCCAGCTGAGCGCGGATCTGGGAGATTTCCTGAACCAGACGGGGCGCGATGCGGAAGTCATTCGCAAGAACCTGTCGGATGTGCTCATGGCACAGGACTTCCAGGACCTCACCGGGCAGGTGATTCGCCGCGTGATCAACCTGGTCCATGACGTTGAGCAGAACCTGGTCGGACTGGTGCGCATCTCCGGCGAGCGACTGTCCACGCCGGAGCAGAAGAAGAAAAAGCCAAAACAGAAATCGAACAAGGGCACAGGTCCGGCAGTACCCGGAACCGTCGACGGCAGCGATGTGGTCAGCGGCCAGGACGATGTGGACGATCTGCTGTCCAGCCTGGGTTTCTAAGTGATCCACGCCTGAAACGGCAGCGACGTGTGCGGCGAGCTCCGCCAGTGTGACCAACGAGGAACGGCATGAGTCTGGATACCGAAGACGAGATCCTGCAGGACTTTCTGGTGGAAGCCGGCGAGTTGCTGGACGCTCTCAGCGAGCAGCTCGTGGAACTGGAGCGCAATCCGGACGACCGGGATCTGCTCAATGCCGTGTTTCGCAGCTTTCACACCATCAAGGGCGGTGCGGGTTTTCTTAACCTGAATAACCTCGTGGCGGTCTGCCACCGGGCGGAAGACGTGTTCAACGTGCTGCGCCAGGGGCAGCGCCAGGTGGACAGCACCCTCATGGATGCTGTCCTCCAGGTACTTGATGTGGTGATCCGGATGTTCAACGAGGTGCGCGGCGGGGAGGAGCCGGGCCCCGCGGATCCGCAATTGTTGACGCTGCTCGAGTCCCTGGCCATGCCGGACGATGGCAGCGGGAGCCAGCCGGCGCCCCGGGCCGCCGAACCGGCGCCTGCGCCGGCAGCAGGGGAACCCGTGCCGGCGCCCGCTGAATCGAAGCAGGACAGCGGAGACATCACCGACGAGGAGTTCGAGGCGCTGCTTGACGCCATGCAGGCCGGCGGCACCCATCCTGCTTTGCCGACCAAACCGGCGGCTTCGGCTTCCACGGGGGCTCCCGTTCCGGACAAGAGCGAAGGCGAGATCACCGAGGACGAGTTCGAAAGCCTGCTCGACGAACTGCATGGCAAGGGGGCGGCGCCGGGCAACGGAGCAACGTCCGATGCGCCGACGGCCAAGGCATCGGGAGGTTCCGGCAACGCGGACATCATCACCGAGGACGAGTTCGAGAACCTGCTGGATGAACTTCACGGCAAGGGCCAGGCGCCCAAGGAAGCACCGGTGTCTGTGTCGGGTGCGGGCGCCGAGCCGGCTCGCGCCGGCGCTTCGATCCCTGCCGTCGCGGCGAAGGCGAGCCCGGCGCCGTCTCCGCCGGCGGAGACCTCTGTTCGCGTGGATACCCGCAGGCTCGACGACATCATGAACCTGGTGGGCGAACTGGTGCTGGTGCGCAACCGGCTCGCCACACTGCGCTCCAAGCTGGGTGACGAACAGGTGGCCAAGGCGGTCAGCAACCTGGACGTGGTCACTGCGGACCTGCAGAGCGCCGTGATGAAGACGCGAATGCAGCCGATCAAGAAGGTGTTCGGCCGCTTCCCGCGGGTCGTGCGTGACCTGGCTAGAAGCCTGAACAAGGAAATCAATCTGGAGCTTCGCGGCGAGGAGACCGACCTGGACAAGAACCTGGTGGAGGCCCTGGCCGATCCGCTGGTTCACCTGGTGCGCAACGCCGTGGATCACGGCATCGAGTCCCCGGAAGAGCGGGAGAAGGCGGGCAAGCCGCGCACCGGTCACGTGGTTCTGTCCGCCGAGCAGGAGGGTGATCACATCCTTCTGACCATCTCCGACGACGGCAAGGGCATGAATCCCGACGTGCTGCGCGCCAAGGCGGTGGAAAAGGGCCTGATGGACGAGGACGCCGCCGCGCGCATGAGCGATCAGGATGCCTACAACGTGATCTTCATGGCGGGCTTCTCCACCAAGGCCGAGATCTCCGACGTATCGGGGCGGGGCGTCGGCATGGACGTGGTGAAGACCCGCATCGCCCAGCTCAACGGTAGCGTCGAGATCGACTCCACCCTGGGGCAGGGGAGCGTGTTGCGGATCAAGGTGCCGCTCACGCTGGCGATCCTCCCCACCCTCATGGTGGTGCTGGGCGAGCAGCGCTTTGCCCTGCCGCTGTCCAACGTGAGCGAGATCTTCGATCTGGATCTGTCCCGTACCAACCGCGTGGATGATCAGGAAGTGGTCATGGTGCGCAACCAGGCGCTGCCCCTGTATTACCTGCGTCGCTGGCTGGCGCCCAACGCGCCTCCGGTGGAGGACAAGGCGACACAGCACGTGGTCATGGTGTTCGTGGGCAACCGGCGCGTGGGGCTGGTGGTGGACAGCCTGATCGGTCAGGAAGAGGTGGTCATCAAGCCGCTGGGTTCCACGCTGCACGGCCTGCCCGGGTTTGCGGGCGCCACCATCACCGGTGACGGCGGCATCGCATTGATTCTCGATGTGCCGGGTCTGCTGCGCACCTACGCGAAGCGTTTCTAGGAGCACGTCCATGGCGATTCACCGGCGAAGGAGTGATGATCGATGGTAGTGAAGGCCCTGGTGGTGGACGATTCCGGATTCTTCCGGCGGCGCATTGTGGAGATCCTCAATGCCGATCCGGGAATCGAGGTCATCGGCACCGCGGCCAACGGGCAGGAGGCCGTTGAACAGGCAGCGAGGCTGAAGCCGGACGTCATCACCATGGACATCGAGATGCCGGTGATGGACGGCATCACCGCCGTGCGCAGAATCATGGTGCGCCAGCCCATGCCGATTCTGATGTTCTCCTCGCTGACCTTCGAGGGGGCCAAGGCCACCCTGGATGCTTTGGAGGCCGGCGCGGCGGATTTCCTTCCCAAGCGCTTCGAGGACATCGCCCGGGATCAACAGGAGGCCCGTCGTGTGCTGTGCCGGCGCGTGCGCACCTTGGGCATGCGCCGGGCCCGGGAACGCGAACCCGCACCACCGTCAGCTGCGCGGACGGCTCCGGCGCGCCCGCTGGCCCGCGGGGAACGCTCGCCCCTGCGCCTGCGGGATCTGCGTGCGGTGCTGATCGGCACATCAACGGGAGGGCCCGTGGCGCTGCAGAAGGTGCTCACGGCGCTGCCCGAAAATTTCCCGCTGCCCCTGCTCCTGGTTCAGCACATGCCCGCCAGTTTCACGCCGGCGTTCGCGCAGCGGCTGGATTCCCTGTGTGCCATTCGCGTCAGGGAGGCGGCCGACGGGGACATGCTGGAGCCGGGTCTCGCCCTGCTGGCCCCCGGGGGTATGCAGATGGTGGTCGAGCCATGCGGCGCCCAGGCGCGGGTGCGCATCGTCGAGAGTGAACCGGGTCAGCACTACAAGCCGAGCGTGGACGTGACGTTCAGGTCAGCGGTACCGGTGTTCGGCGGACAGGTGCTGGCGGTGATCATGACGGGCATGGGCGCCGACGGACGTGAAGGCGTGCGGGAACTCAGGGAAAAGGGGGCTCGCGTGTGGGCCCAGGACGAGCAGACCTCGGTGGTTTACGGGATGCCGGCCGCAGTGGCGGAGGCCGGGCTGGCCGACCGCATCCTGCCTCTCGAACAGATCGGTCCGCAGATCACCGGCGGCATGTGACGCCCGGGTAGCCGCACACCATGGATATCCTGAGTCTCATCGGAGTGTTTCTGGCCCTGGTGGCGATCTTTGGCGGGATCATCG
This sequence comes from Thioalkalivibrio denitrificans, assembly GCF_002000365.1. GTDB lineage: Bacteria > Pseudomonadota > Gammaproteobacteria > Ectothiorhodospirales > Ectothiorhodospiraceae > Thioalkalivibrio_A > Thioalkalivibrio_A denitrificans. The sequence continues at coordinate 27,949 of NZ_MVBK01000029.1, forward strand.
CCAAGGGCAGCGGCATCGACGCGCTCTGGAATGCTGCGGCGTTCATCATCGTCGTCGTCGGCACGGTGGCCGCCGCACTGGTGCAGACACGTCTCAAGGTGTTCATGCATGCCATGCGCATCTTTCCCTGGGTCTTCGTCGCTCCGCGCATCGAGTCCCTGGAAGCGATCGAGAAACTGGTGAACTGGAGCCAGATTGCCCGCAAGGAGGGGTTGCTGGGTCTGGAGACGCTGGCGGAGGAGGAGCAGGACGCGTTCGCGGCCAAGGGGCTGCAGCTGCTGGTGGACGGCACGGAACCCGAGGCGATCCGCACCATTCTGGAGGTGGACCTCAATACCCGCGAGCAGTTTGATCTGGAGGGTGCCAAGGTCTTTGAGAGCATGGGTGTGTATGCCCCCACGCTGGGCATCATCGGGGCCGTGATGGGGCTCATGGCGGTGATGCAGAATCTGGCCGACCCGAGCCGTCTTGGCATCGGCATCGCGGCCGCCTTCGTTGCCACCATCTACGGCATCGCCTCGGCGAACCTCTTCTTTCTGCCCGTGGGCAACAAGCTCAAGAACACCATCAGGGGCCAGTCGGCGTACCGGGAGATGATCATCGACGGCATCATCTCCATCGCCGAAGGCGAGAACCCGAGAAACATCGAAACGAAACTGCGAGGTTACGTCCTGTGAGGGACAGACATCAGACATCAGACATCAGACATCAGACATCTGAAATCTGAAATCTGAAATCTGAAATCTGAAATTTGAAATCTGAAATCTGCAATTGCCATGGCCCGACGTCACAAGAAGCACGAGGAACATGTAAACCACGAGGCGTGGGCGATCCCCTATGGGGATCTCATTACGTTGCTGCTGGCGTTCTTCGTCGTGATGTACGCCATCTCCTCGGTGAACGAAGGCAAGTACAGGGTCCTGTCGGATTCCCTTGTGGCGGCCTTCAGGTCCACGCCCAAGGCGCCGGATCCGATTCAGCTGGGTGAAGTGGGACGCAGGGCGGATCAGGGTCAGCAGCAGATGCCGCGCACCATTGCGCCGTTTGACCTGGGCGTGCCGCTGGATCCCGGCGTGCCCATCGACTCGGATATCCCCTTGGATCCCGTACCCGAACCGGAGGCGGGTGCCGTGGACCGCGGTGTCGACGAGCTGCTCAGGGGGACCGAGCTGGACGAGGAAACCTTCCAGGAGGCGGCCGAAGGCATGCAGCGCATCGCCGACGAGATCGAGGAGGCGGTTTCGCCGCTCATCGAGGCGGACCTGATCCGCATGCGCCGGGACCGCTTCTGGATCGAGGTGGAGATCAACACCAGCCTGCTGTTCGCAAGCGGCAGTGCACAGTTGTCCGGGGATGCAATCCCGGTGCTGGAGCGCCTGGCGGGCATCCTGCGCGATTTTCCGGCGCGCATCCACGTGGAGGGTTTCACCGATACCGTGCCCATCAGCACGCCGGTGTTTCCCTCCAACTGGGAACTGTCCGCGGCGCGTGCCGCCAGCGTGGTGCACCTGTTCACGCGCAACCAGCTGGATCCCACGCGCATGGCGGCTATCGGCTACGGAGAATACCGACCGATCGCGTCCAACGAGACCGCGGAAGGCCGTCGTCAGAACCGGCGGGTGACCATCGTGGTGCTGGCCGATCGTCGCCCCCGCGTGGAGAACGGCACGGATCCCGAATATCTTCGCGAGGACCTGGAGGAGATGCTGCTTCCGGTGGAGGAACAGGCGTGATGCGGGTCTGGGCCGTGGCCAACCAGAAGGGAGGCGTCGGAAAGACCACCACGGCGGTGACCCTGGGCGGCCTGCTGGCGGCCCGCAACCGGGAAACCCTGCTGGTGGACCTGGATCCTCACGGCTCACTGACCGTGTACCTCGGCCTCGATCCGGAGCAGGTGACCGGCGGGGTGTATGAGCTTTTCCAGCGTGCCGCATCGGGTGCGCGCGCAGACCCCGGGGAGTCCGTGCTCGCGACGCGATTCGATCACCTTCACATCATGCCCGCGTCCACCGCCATGGCCACCCTGGACCGACAGCTGGGCACGCGGGAAGGGATGGGGCTGGTACTCAAACGTGCGATGGCTTCGCTCACCGCACGCTTCGATACCGTGATCATGGACTGTCCTCCGATGCTGGGCGTGCTCATGGTGAATGCGCTTGCGGCGTGTGATCGTCTGCTGATTCCGGTGCAAACGGAGTTCCTCGCCATCAAGGGGCTGGAACGCATGCTCCACACGCTGGACATGATCCGACATTCACGGGGCATGCGCCTGGATTCCGTGGTGGTCCCCACCCTGTTCGATCGCCGCACGCGGGCCTCCACGCGCAGCCTGCGTAAACTTCGCGATGAACATGCCGATAACCTGTGGGAAGGGGTGGTGCCGGTGGATACCCGGTTTCGGGAAGCCAGTACGGCGGGGGTGCCGCTTCCCCAGATGTCGCCGGACGCGCGGGGCGTGGAGGCCTATGCGCGCCTGCTGCGGTACCTGGAAGACAACGATGAAGCGCACAGGGCGGCATCATGAGCGAACACAGGAACACAGGGGTGCTGCTGGACGAGCGCCGTGCGCTCACCGAGTACCTGGACAGTCTGTTGCAGGAGATCCCGACCGCGCCGGAACCGGCGGTCGTTGCACCGCAGCCCCGCATCCAGATCCCCGCGCCGGTACGCGAACCGGTGGTCGAAGCGGGCGAGGCGGTGCGTACACAGCCCGCGAGCGCAGTCGGCGAACCGGTGCGACCGGACTGGGCGGAGGGTACGTTTCAGTGCCTGACGTTCTCGGTGGCGGGCCTGACGCTTGCGGTGCCATTGGTCAAGCTAAACGGGGTGATCGAGGTGCCCGAAGAGATTACCCCCATGCCCGGCCATCAGCCGTGGTTTCTGGGATTGATCCGGCATCTTGAGCGCCAGGTCAAGGTGGTGGACATCGGTCGTATCGTGCTGCCGCAGGGACGTGAGTACTCACCGGTTGAGCCGGCGCACGTGATCCTGATCGATGATTCCCGCTGGGGCATCGCCTGTGAAGGCGAAACTCAGATGCTGACGCTCCCGGAACACGGCGTGCGCTGGCGCACCAGCCGTGGCAAGCGGCCCTGGCTGGCGGGAACGGTGATCGAGCACATGTGTGCCATACTGGACGTGGATGCGCTCGCATCCGAGCTGGCCACGGGACAGTGGAGTGCAGCGGACGCCGCCAAGGATTCGGGATCGGGGTGATCGCCGACGCACAGGTGCAAGCCCGCAGTGCACATCCATTCGGTATGGGGAAATGAGAGGAACAGAAGACATGAGTACACAAGACAAGGCGGCCAGCCGGGGTCCCACGGCACAGTACGTCACCTTCCGTCTGGCGGAAGAGACCTATGCGATCAACGTGATGCAGGTGCAGGAGGTGCTGCGCGTGAGCGAGATTGCGCCGGTGCCGGGCGCGCCCCATTACGTGCTGGGCATCGTGAACCTGCGTGGCAATGTGGTGACCGTCATCGACGCCCGGCGCCGGCTCGGACTGGAAAGCCGCGAACCCGACGATGCGTCGCGCGTGGTGATCATCGAGGTGAGCAACCAGGTGGTGGGTATCCTGGTGGACAGCGTGGCCGAGGTCATCGAGCTGGGCGCAGCGGAGATCGAACCGGCGCCCAACGTGGGCAACGACGAGAGTTCCAAGTACATCCAGGGGGTTGCCAGCCGCGACGGAGAGTTGACCATCGTCGTGGATCTCAACAAGCTGCTGTCCGATGAAGAGTGGGCAGACGTGGCAAACCTGTAGTCTGAAGGACCGGTTCCGAGGACACGCGAGGTGCCGATGCCATGGCCGCTGATCTCGATCCCGTCAAGCCCGTACATCCCGGCTGGCCGAGTCGCCCGGTTCCGGAGGAGGGCGACGAGCGGCGACGCTACCGCCCCGAAGTGCCGCCGCGCGACGAGGCTGAAGATGGGGAGCCGGGAGAAGGCGAACCCACCCCGGACAACCGGCGTCCGCCGCCCGATGACTCCACGGGCCGGCACGTGGACGAATACGTATGAATGAACCACTGATGCTTGCCGCAGCGGGCCTCGTCGTGCTCCTGGCGCTGGGCGGGGGCGTGGCGGCCTGGTGGGCGGTGGCTCACGTGCGTCGCCTGCAGCGGCGGATCATGATCCAGGAGACGGCCCTGCTGTCGCTGCGCGGCGCCCTGAGCGCGGTGTGTTCAGGCGAGATGGCCACGGACAAGCGCCAGGCGGAAGTGGAGCGCAGGTTGCGGCAGCTGGCGGAACAGCAGGAAACGCTGCTGATGCGCGACCCGGAACAGGGCCCCTACCAGCATGCCATGCGCATGGCGGTCCAGGGCGCGAGTCGCGAGGACCTCATGAAGGCCTGCGGTCTTACCCGCGGCGAAGCGGATCTGCTCCTGGCGCTGCATGGGACACATGAGAAGGATGAAGGATGAGCGCCCTTCCGGGCGAAGGATGAAGGTTGAAGGATGAAGGATGAATGAAACCACTCCTCCCTCGCCGAGTCTGTAATTCTTTTTGT
>NZ_MVBK01000030.1 GCF_002000365.1 Thioalkalivibrio denitrificans
TCCCTGAGGGAGAGGGGGTACAGCTCCCTCCCCCGCAAGCGGGGGAGGGTTGGGGTGGGGGCCCTTGCCACTTGCCACTTGAGACTTGCCACTTACCCCGCAAAGCGGGGTATACCCGGGCAGCAAGGGCGAGTACAAGGACATGCTGGACAACGATGTCGCCGGACAGAGACTTACTGACGTGGACCGGGTCTGCGCCCTGCAGCGACGTCGCTGTCGACGTCCGGTCTATAATTGTGGAAGGCGTGTCATCGGGGAAATCTGCAATGCATAACAATCTGGGGAAACAGCGCCTGGTGGCCGTGTTCCTGGCGGCGGTGCTGCTGTTCAATTACCCCGTGGGAGCGATCTTCGACCGTCCCGATACCGTGTTCGGCGTGCCGGTGCTGTACGTGTACATGTTCGCGGGCTGGGCCGCGGTCATTGCGGCGATCACCTGGATCGTCGAACGTGGATCGAACTGAGCCGAGGCGATGCTATCGGGCACCCTGGTCGTTGTCGTCTCCTTCGCCTACCTGCTGACGCTGTTCGCCGTCGCGTATTACGGGGACCGGCGCGCCGAGCAGGGCCGATCGATCATCGCCAATCCCTGGACCTACTCGCTTTCGCTGGCAGTCTACTGCACCGCCTGGACCTACTTCGGCAGCGTCGGCCGGGCCGCCTCGAGCGGGATCTGGTTCCTGCCCATCTACCTCGGCCCGACGCTGGCCATGGCGCTGGCCTGGTTCCTGCTGCTCAAGATGATCCGCATCGCCAAGACCTACCGGATCACCTCGATCGCCGACTTCATTGCCAGCCGATACGGCAAGAGTCATCTGCTCGGCGGCCTGGTCACGGTGATCACCGTGGTCGGCATCATCCCCTACATCGCCCTGCAGCTGAAAGCGGTCTCCATGGGCTACGCCCTGCTCACGGGCGAAGACCTGCAGCAGGCTTACAGCCTGCGTGTGACCCACTGGTTCCAGGACAGCACTTTCTATGTCGCCATCATTCTCGGGGTGTTCACTATCCTGTTCGGCGCGCGACACCTGGACGCCACCGAGCGGCACGAGGGCATGGTGGCGGCAATCGCCTTCGAGTCGATCGTCAAGCTGGTCGCTTTCCTGGTCGTGGGATTGTTCGTCACCTACGGCATGTTCAACGGCTTCGGCGACATCTTCGGCCGCGCCGCCCAGCTGCCCGATCTGGCCGGCCTGCTCAGCCTTTCGCAGGGCCGGCATGCTGACTATGGTGACTGGTTCGCCCTGACCCTGCTCGCCATGCTGGCCTTCCTGTTCCTGCCGCGCCAGTTCCAGGTGGCGGTGGTGGAGAACGTCAATGAACTCCATCTGCGACGGGCCGTGTGGATTCTTCCCCTCTACCTGTTGCTGATCAACATCTTCGTACTTCCGATCGCCTTCGGCGGCCTGTTGTACTACGGTGGCGAGGGCGTCGATCCCGACACCTTCGTCCTGTCCCTGCCGCTGGCCCAGGGTGCCGAGATGCTGGCGCTGTTCGTTTTCATCGGCGGCCTCTCCGCGGCCACCGGCATGGTCATCGTCGAGACCATCGCCGTCTCGACCATGATCTGCAACGACCTGGTCATGCCGTTGCTGCTGCGCAGCAAACGGTTCAGCCGGGCAGTGCGGCCCGACATGACCCGCCTGCTCCTGGGTATCCGGCGGGGTGCGATCGTCATCGTGGTGCTGCTCGGCTATCTCTATTTCCGCCTGGCGGGCGAAGCGCACGCGCTGGTGGCCATCGGCCTGATCAGCTTCGCGGCTGTGGCGCAGTTTGCGCCGGTGATGCTCGGCGGAATGTACTGGCGCGGCGGCACGCGCGAGGGCGCGCTCGCCGGCCTGCTGGCTGGCTTCATCGTGTGGATCTACACCCTGATGCTGCCTTCGGTCGCGAGGTCCGGCTGGATGGATCCGAGCTTCGTCGAGCACGGGCCGTTCGGCATCGAGTTCCTGCGGCCGGAGTACCTGTTCGGGCTCATGGAGATGAACAACATCACCCACGCCCTGTTCTGGAGCCTGGTGGCGAACATCGGCTGCTACGTCGTGGTGTCCCTGATGCGGGCACCGACGGGGCAGGAGGCCAGCCAGGCCACGCTGTTTGTCGACGTGATGAAGCACCAGCGTGCTGCGCCTGCGATCTTCTGGCGGGGCAGCGCGCACGTTCAGGACCTGCTGCCGCTGGTGTCGCGCTTCCTGGGTGCCGCCAAGACGCAGCAGGTGTTCAGCGATTATGCACGCAGCCGCGGCTTTCGAAGCATCGAGGAGTTGAAGGCGGACGCCGACCTGGTGCATTTCACCGAGACCCAACTCGCCGGCGCCATCGGCAGCGCCTCGGCGCATGTCATGGTGTCCTCGGTGGTGCAGGAGGAGCCGCTGGGCCTGGACGAGGTGATGAACATCCTCGACGAAGCCTCACAGGTGCGCGCCTATTCACGCCAGCTTGAGGAGCAGTCACGCGAGCTGGAGGCCGTCACCGAGGAGCTGCGCGCCGCCAATGAGCGGCTCAAGGAGCTTGACCGGCTGAAGGATGATTTCATGTCCTCGGTGACCCACGAGCTGCGCACGCCGCTGACCTCGATCCGCGCCCTGTCCGAGATGCTGCACGATGATCCGGAGATGGCAGAGACGGACCGCACGCGCTTCCTGGCCATCATCGTCTCGGAGACGGAGCGCCTGACGCGGCTGGTGAACCAGGTGCTCGATCTCGCCAAGATCGAATCCGGCCTCGCGGAATGGCACAATTCGGATGTGGATATGAAGGCGCTGGTCGAGCATGCTGTCGAGGCCACCCGCCAGGTATTCCGGGATCGCGGTGCCAGGATGGAGGTTGCCTTGCCGGACCAGGTGCCGACAGTGCGTGCCGACCACGACCGGCTGCTGCAGGTGATGCTCAACCTGCTGTCCAATGCAGCCAAGTTCGTGCCCAAGGGTGAGGGCGTGGTCAAGGTCGAAATGGACGTGGACGAGGACGAGGACCATATCAGGATCACGGTGGCGGACAACGGTCCCGGCATTGCCCCGGATTTCATGCCCTTCGTGTTCGACAAGTTCCGCCAGGGCGGCGACCAGCGGGACCGCCCGCAGGGCACGGGCCTCGGGCTGCCGATCAGCCGGCAGATCGTCGAGCATTTCGGCGGGCGCCTGTGGGTGGACTCGCAACCGGGTGAAGGAGCAACCTTTACCCTTGTATTACCGCTGCGCTCCTCATCGCCGGACGTTGCGGCCAACTGAAATTTTGAACAGACCGGTCGGGGGAAGTGGGAATGGCGCAAAGGATCCTGATTGCTGACGACGAAGAGAACATCGTCATCTCGCTGGAGTTCCTGATGAAACGCGAGGGTTTCGAAGTGCTCATCGCTCGGGACGGTGAACAGGCCCTGGAGATGATCCGCGCCGAACTTCCGGACCTCGTGCTGCTGGACGTGATGATGCCGAAAAAGAGCGGCTTCGAGGTCTGCCAGGAGATCAAGACGGATCCCCGGCTTGGCACAGTGAAGATTCTCATGCTGACCGCCAAGGGTCGCGAGACCGAGATCGCCAAGGGACTGGCACTGGGAGCCGATGCCTACGTCACCAAGCCTTTCTCGACCAAGGATCTCGTCGAGCGCATTCGCGCCATGCTGGCGGATTGATCGCCCGTGAAAGCGGAGACCCGTTTTCGGATTGCGATCGTCGTGCTCGCCCTGCTGATGACCGGGCCGTTCCTGGTCACCACCTCGGTCATCTGGTACCGCTTCACGGAGGCGGAGCGCGAGGCGCTCATCGAATTGGCGGGACCCTGGCTCCCTCTCGGCGGATCGCTCACGGCGATCGCGTTCCTCGGTGGCGTGCTGGTGGTACGCAATCTTTATCGGCGTTACGTCCGTGGTTTGCTGCAGATGGCGGAGAACCAGCAACTGATGCTGGAGGCGAACCGGGATTTCCGCATCGCCGAAACCGGCCCCCCCGAAGTGCGCGCCGTGGCCCGCGCCACCAATGCGCTGGCCGACCAGCGCGACGCCCTGCTGAGTGACATCGAGGCACAGATCCAGCGGGCCAACCGCTCGGTCGAGGAGGAGAAGAACCGGCTGGGGGCGCTCATGGCGGAACTGACCCAGAGCGTGGTGGTGTGCAACCTGAACGGCCGGATCCTCCTGTACAACAGCCGGGCGCGACACGAGTTCCGCAGCATGTCGAACGCGCCAGGCATGGCCGGCGGTGGTGAGCTGATCGGGCTCGGGCGCTCGATCTACGCGGTCTTCGACCGCAATGTGCTGAACCACGCGCTGGAGACGATCCAGGACGGGCTGCGCCGCGAAGTCTCGCAGCCGGTCGCCCATTTCATCACCACCGGGCCAGGCGGACAGCTCTTGCGCGTGCGCATGTCCCCGGTCCTTCCGAGTGCCGGGACAGAGCCGGCGGACGCAGAGCCCTCGGAACGCAGGCTGACCGGCTTCATCCTGATGCTCGAAAACATCACACAGGACTTCGAGCGGGAGCTGCGCCGCGACCAGATGATGCATCGTCTGACGGAAGGCAACCGCGCGGCCCTGGCGAACATTCGCGCCGCCAGCGAGATGCTCGAGTATCCGGACCTGGAGACGGATCTGCGCAAGCGCTTCCAGAAGCTCATCCACGACGAGGTCGAAGCGATGAGCGATACGCTGGACCGGACTGCGAGCGAGTTTGCAGATACCCTCAAGGCACACTGGCCGCTGATGGAAATGCTCGGTGCGGATCTGTTGGCGGCAGCTCAGCGGCACATCGAGTCGCGTCTTGAAGTCACCGTTCGGCTGGCAGAGTTGGACGAGTCGATCTGGGTGCGGGTCGACAGCTACTCGCTGTTGCAGGCACTGCTGTTCCTGGTCAGCCGGCTGGTCGAGGACCTCGAGGTGCGTGAGGTCAGCTTCCGCCTCACCGGCACGGGCCGGCTGGTGCATCTGGACCTGATGTGGCCTGGTCCCGAACTCAGCACCGGCAAGGCTCTCAGCTGGGAACTGGCACAAATGTCGCTTGCAGGCGAGAGCAGTCCGCTCACCGTGCGGGACGTGATCGATCGTCACGGTGGTGAAATATGGCTGGAGCAAGACAAGAATGGCAACGAAGCTTCGTTTTTCCGGCTGCTGTTGCCGGCAACCAGCCCGCGTGAGCAGATCGAACCCAGCATCTTCATTCGCAGCGAGGGTCGACCCGAGTACTATGATTTTGACCTGTTCAAGTGGTCGGAAAGGTCGCAAGAGCTGGATGACCGCCTGCTCACGGAACTGACCTATACGGTGTTCGACACCGAAACCACCGGGCTCAATCCCTCCGAGGGCGACGAGATCATCCAGATCGGCGCCTCGCGCATCGTCAACGGCAAGATGCTGCGGTTCGAGTCCTTCGAGCAGCTGGTCGATCCGCGGCGGTCGCTGTCGCCCGAGTCCATCCCGATTCACGGCATCCAGCCGGAAATGCTGGTTGGCCAGCCGACCATCGACAAAGTGCTGCCCGCCTTCCACGCCTTTGCGTCCGATACCGTGCTTATCGGTCACAATGCGGCGTTCGACATGCGTTTCCTGCAGATGAAAGAGAAGCTCACCGGGCTGGTGTTCGACCAGCCCGTGCTCGACACCCTGTTCCTGGCCGCGGTGGTACACCCGCACCAGGACTCACACCGCCTGGAGGCGATCGCCGAGCGGCTCAACGTTCCCGTGGTGGGGCGCCACACCGCACTGGGCGACGCCATCGTGACCGGCGAGGTCTTCCTCAGGATGCTCCCGCTTCTCGCGGAGAAAGGAATTCGCACCCTACGCGAGGCCCGTGAAGCGGCCGAGCAGACCTTCTACGCGAGAATCAAGTACTGAATTGGTCGGCGATGGACAAACCGTCGCAAAGGCAGTGGCAAGTCTCAAGTGGCAAGTGGCAAGGGCCCCCTCCCCAGCCCTCCCCCGCAAGCGGGGGAGGGGGTCTACTCCCTCTCCCTCAGGGAGAGGGTTGGGGTGAGGGTGGTTTTCCTTGCCACTTGAGACTTGCCACTGCTTCTCACCCCGCCTTGCGGGGTATACCCATGCGGGTGCGGCGCTCCCAGAGGGCCTTGCGGCTGATCCCGAGGCGGCGGGCAAGCTCCGTTTCCGTCATGTGGCCCTGGTTGTCCAGCACGAAGCGCCGGAAGTACTCGTCCAGGCTCAGTTCCGGTGAATGTCCGCCAGGTGCACTGCCCCCGGGCAGCGCGAGGTGGTCCTCTGTGACGGGGGCGCCGTCGGAGAGGATCACGGCGCGCTCGATGGCGTTCTCCAGTTCGCGCACGTTGCCGGGCCAGTCATGCTGCGCCAGGGCGGCAAGGGCCCCGGCGGTGAGTTCCGGCTCCGGACGCCGCAGGCGCTTGCAGACCTTGGTCAGCAGAAAGCGGGACAGTTCCGGAATGTCCTCGCGCCGCTCGCGCAGGGGCGGCAGCTGGATCTCCATCACCTTGAGGCGGTAGTAGAGGTCCTCGCGGAACAGCCCGTCACGCACCATCTTTTCCAGGTCCCGGTGGGTGGCGGCCACCAGCCTGACGTTCACGCGGCGACTGCCCGTGGCCCCCACGCGGCGGATCTCGCCGTCCTGGAGGACACGCAGCAACCGGGACTGGGCAGCGAGCGTCAGCTCCCCGATCTCGTCCAGAAAGAGGGTGCCCTCGTTGGCGGCTTCCACCAGGCCCCGGTGGGCGCGTGCGGCCCCGGTGAAGGCGCCCTTCTCGTGGCCGAAGAGCTCCGATTCCACCAGACCCTCGGGGATCGTGGCGCAGTTCACGGCGATGATGGGGCCGTCGACGCGCGGGCTCTTCTCGTGCAGGGCTCGGGCCACCAGTTCCTTGCCGGTGCCTGACTCGCCCCGGATGAGCACGGTGGTGTCCGTGGGGGCCACCTTTTCCACCGTGCTGCAGACGGCGCGCATGGTGGGCGAGGTGCCCACCATGCCCTGCACGGGGTAGACGGCATCCAGGTCGGAGCGCAGCCGGGCGTTCTCCTGCTCCAGACTGTGCTGCTTGATGATGCGGTCGACGCACAGCAGCACCTCGTCGTGGTCGAAGGGCTTGGCGATGTAGTCCACCGCGCCGCGCTTCATGGCCTCCACGGCTGAGCGCACGCTGGCGTAGCTGGTCATGATCAGCACCGGTACGTCTCCGCAGTCCTCCAGCAGTTCCGTGCCTTCGCCGTCCGGCAGCCGCAGGTCGCTGATGACCAGGTCGTGGTTCTGCTCCCGGCACAGGTTGCGTGCCTCCGCCAGGGAGCCGCTGTCGCTGACCCGGTAACCTTCCCTTTCCAGCAGGCGTCGCAGGGCGTGCCGGATGACCGATTCATCCTCGACGATATGGATATGTCTCATGTGGCCATGATCTCCTGGGCGTCTTGCAGGGGCGCGGCATCTTCCATGGGCAGACGAAGGGTGAAACGCGCACCGCCGGCAGGCAGGTTCTCCACGTATACGGCGCCCCCGTGGTCCTGAATGATGCTGTACACCACCGACAGACCGAGACCGGTGCCCTCGCCGGGGGGCTTGGTGGTGAAGAAGGGCTCGAAGACGCGGTCCAGCAACGACTCGGGGATGCCGCCGCCCTCGTCCTCCACCTGCACCTCCACGAAGTCGCCGCGCGGCTCGCCGGCAACGCGCACCCGGTCACCGGGGCGGGAGGCCTGGATGGCGTTGTTGAGCAGGTTGACGAACACCTGCAGCAGTCGCTGATAGTTGCCCCAGATCCGAATGCCCTCGGTGAGCAGGTTCTCGCAGCTGCGTTCCCTGGCGCTCTCGCTCAGCTGGACCAGCTGGATGGCCTCGTCCACGCAGGCATGCAGGTCCACTGTGGTGCGTGCCGTGTCGGGCAGTTCGCCGGTATGGCTGAAGGTCACCAGGCTCTGCACGATGTCGTTGATGCGCCGGGTCTGCTCGAGTATCTGCTGCGCGGTGAACTCGCGTTCCGTGTCGTCCTGTTCATACTTGAGGTTCTGGGCGAGCGAGGCGATGCCGGTGAGGGGGTTGCCGATCTCGTGGGCCACGCCCGCCGCGAGCCGCCCGATGGAGGCCAGCCGGTCGTTATGGGCCACCTCGCTCTCAAGGCTGTGCAGTTCGGTCAGATCCTCCACCAGGATCACCGTGCCGCCCGCCAGGGCCCCGGGGGTGAGGGTGCCCGGCGCCTCGATGGCGGACTTGTGCAGGTTGATCCACCGACTCGCGCCGTGGATGTTGATGTGCAGCTTGTAGAGGTGGCGGTCGTCACCGCGCAGGAAGGCCCGCAGGATCCCGTGCCAGGGTTCGCCCAGCTGCCTGAGCCGCCGGCCGGAGGCCTGCTGGCTGGGGATGCCCGAGATCAGCGACATGGCCGTGTTCCAGATGATGATCTCGCGGTCCGGCGTGAGCGAACAAACGCCCAGCGGGAGTTCGTGGAGCACCTGGCGGTGGTAGCGGCGCAGTGTGTCCAGTTCCGCCGCCAGTCCCTGCAGGCGGATATTGGAGTGCTCCAGCTGTTCTTCCACGAAGCGCAGGCTGTCGGCAATGGCCACCTTGGTGTGCGGGTCCACGCGCAGGCGGTCGTCGACGATCATGCGCGACAGCAGCGGCCCCATGAGGCCGGAGAGGTTGCGTTCCAGGCGTTCGCGCAGGCGGCGCAGTTCGCCGGCACTCGTCTCGGTGGGTTTCAGGCCCAGATCCGCCAGCGCCCGGCTCACCTCCAGGGACGCTGTCTGGGGCCCCACCGTCTGGGCCAGCTGTTCCTCGAAATGCTTGACACTTTGCACCTCCAGCTGGCCCCGTGGCGGCTCCACCTGCTCCATGCGACAGGCCAGCGCCGCCTCGTGCTCTTCGGGCGAAGGTCGGGTGAGCAGCGAGAACAGCACGAACAGCACGCTGTTCGCGGCGAGAGACCAGAACGTGGAGAAGGCCCAGCGGTCCTGTCCTTCGGCGTTGAACAGGGCCTGCATGCTGAATTCGTTCTGGATAAACCCCGACTGCTGCAGCAGCGGCACGATCAGCGCCAGCACCCATACGGTGATGCCACCGATCAGGCCGGCGATGAAGCCGACGTGGGTGGCCCGGGGCCAGAACAGGAGCCCCGCCAGCCCGGGCAGGAACTGGGCCACGGCCACGAAGGAGATCAGGCCGATCTGCACCAGCCCCTGGTGAAACTCCATGAGCCGGTAGAACACGTAGCCCATGGCGATGATCAGCACGATGAGAATGCGCCGGCCCCACAGCAGCCAGGTGTAGAGGTTGTGACGGGGCAGGGCCTGGTTCTGGTAGCGCGCCGGCAGAATCAGGTGATTCAGACACATGGCCGCGAGCGCCAGCGTGGTCACGATCATCATGGCGCTGGCCGCGGACACCCCGCCGATGAAGGTGAATAGCGCCCAGCCGTAGCCCTGTTCCACGGACAGGCCCAGCACGTAGTAATCGGGCGCCGTGCCCACCTGTGCCGCCTGACCGGCCCAGAGGATCAGCGGGATGGGCAGGTTGAGCAGCAGCAGGAACAGGGGGAAGGCCCAGGCCGCCACCCGCAGCGCGCGGGGGTCCATGTTTTCCACGAAGATCATGTGAAACTGCCGCGGCAGCAGGAAGCCGGCCGCAAAGGCCAGCAGCATGAGGGTCATCCAGGAGCCCTCGCGCACCGGTGCATACAGGGCCTCCATGGCCTCGGGGTGCGCCAGGATCCATTCCCCCAGTGCCTGGGGGCCGCCCATGATGCCGAAAAGCGCGAATGCGCCCACCATCAGCAGCGCGATGAGCTTTACGGCGGACTCGAAGGCGATGGCCACCACCAGCCCCTCATGCTTTTCCCTGGGCGTGATATGGCGCGCCCCGAAGAGAATGGCAAACAGACTCAGCGTGGCGCAGAAACCGAGGGCCAGCAGGTGAGGCGGCGCCTCCCGGGTGAGCACGGCCACGGACTCGGTGACTGCCTTGATCTGCAGGGCGATGTAGGGAAGGATGCCCACCAGCATGAACACCGTCACCAGCAGGCCGGTGAACTGGTGCCGGTAGCGGAAGGCGAAGAGATCCGCCAATGAGGTGAGCTGATAGTCGCGCACCAGCCGCAGGATGGGTGACAGGATCACCGGCGTCAGGGCGAACGCCAGGGTCACGCCCAGGTAGATGGACAGAAAGTTGTAGCCCTGCTCCTGGGCAAAACCCACGCTGCCGTAATAGCTCCAGGATGTGGCATAGACCCCGAGGGAGAGGGCGTAGACCAGGGGGTGACGGACGATGCCCTCCGGCACCCAGCCCCGTTCCGTGGCGTGGGCGATGAAGAACAGCAGGGCCAGGTACGCCACCCCCACCGCATAGAGGATGGCGAGTTCAACGTTCATCGCGATAGGCCACCAGGGCAATCAGACCGATCAGCACGGCCCAAAGGACATAGACCGTCAGCACGTGTGTGCCCGGTGCGGTCCACCACCCCACCAGGGGTGAGGCGAACAGCAGCACGCCGAAGAGGAACAGCAGCAGGGTCTTGTCCATGGGCGGCCGGTTCGGGGTGGGCTTGTTACGGATTGTAACAGGCAGTGGCCAAGGATGAAGGATGAAGGATGAAGGATGAAGGATGAATTAAAACTCTGTCCCTCCCTGCAGGTGGGGTTTCAGGCCGACACCGTTGATCGTCGGGGCCGCGGGTGTCGGGCCGAAGCCCGATCTACCGCTGTGCGGATTCGGGTTTAGCTGCAACCCAATGCAGGATCGCTTCGGGCGGCCCGGCAGAGGCGTTTTCGGGCACCGGCTCGCCCAGAAATTCCAGGGCACGGATGAGCGCGGGGACGGGATCGCTCATGTCCACCGGCGGCGCGCCGGTCTGCTTGGAGAGTTTTTCGCCTTCCGGGGTCAGGACCAGCGGGTGGTGCAGGTAGTGGGGGGTCGGCAGGCCGAGCAGCCGCTGGAGCAGGATCTGGCGGGGTGTGGAGTCCAGCAGATCGAGTCCGCGCACCACGTGCGTGATCCCCTGAAAGGCATCGTCCACCACCACGGCGAGCTGGTAGGCGAAGTACCCGTCAGCTCGCCGGATGACGAAATCTCCTACCTCCCGGGCCACATCCTGGGCGACGACCCCCTGCACGCGATCGGCGAATTCGATGATGCCGGGTTCCGTTCGGAGCCGTGCCGCACGGGCACGCTTGCCCGGCGGCAGACCGCCGCGGCAGGTGCCCGGATAGATCGGCCCATCCAGCCCGGGAAGCCCCGCCTGGGCCACCTCGCGTCGGCTGCAGCCGCAGTCGAAGGCGTGGCCGGCCTTGCCCAACTGCAGGAGGGCGGCCTCGTAGGCTTCACCGCGGGTGCTCTGGTACAGCACCGGCCCGTCCCAGTGCAGGCCGAAGGCCTCCAGGCTGCGCAGGATCGCGTCGGCCGCCCCCGGCACCTCCCGCGGGGGATCCAGGTCCTCCATGCGCACCAGCCAGCGCCCTCCATGTCGCCGCGCATCCAGCCACGACGCCACGGCGGCCACCAGGGAGCCGAAGTGAAGGGGGCCGGTGGGGGAGGGCGCGAAACGGCCAATGTACGACATCAGGTACAAGGTACAAGGGCCAAGGTACAAGGGGAAGATCCAAAGAAAACGCCCGGCATTGCCGGGCGTCCCCTTGTATCTTGTATCTTTGCCCTTGTACCTGCCCTCACGCCATTTGCCTTTCCTTGATCTCCTGCAGCGTCTTGCAGTCGATGCACAGGGTGGCGGTTGGGCGGGCCTCGAGGCGGCGGATGCCGATCTCGATACCGCAGGCCTCGCAATAGCCGTAGTCGCCGGCGTCGATATCGCTGATGGCCTCGTCAATCTTCTTGATGAGCTTGCGTTCGCGGTCCCGGGTGCGCAGTTCCAGGCTGAATTCCTCTTCCTGGGTGGCCCGGTCGGCGGGATCGGCGAAGTTGGCGGCGTCTTCCTTCATGTGGCCGACGGTGCGGTCCACTTCTTCCATGAGTTCCTGTTTCCACGCCAGCAGGATCTTGCGGAAATGCTCCCGCTGGTCCTTGTTCATGTACTCCTCACCCTTCTTCTCCTTGTAGGGAGCAATCCCGCCCACAGGCAGCGCGGTACTGTTGGACTTGGCGGCCTTGGTCTTCTTGGAGGCCATGCTGAGTATCTCCATAGAGCCCGAAAAGCGTGCTTTATTAACAGAGATATCCCCCCGGCGCAAGCGCAATGATGCCCTTGAACGCCGTATGGTAGAGTTCTGCCGCCCGGGCCGTGGGCATTATGGAGGCAATCCGGTGAGTGAACTGCGTGCCCTGATCTTCGATGTGGATGGCACCCTGGCCGATACCGAGCGGGATGGCCATCGTCCGGCCTTCAACGCCGCCTTTGCCGAGGCGGGGCTGGACTGGCAGTGGGATGAGACGCTGTACGGCGAGTTGCTGGCGGTGACCGGCGGCAAGGAGCGCATCCGCCATTACCTGGACCGGTACAACACGGGGTTCCAGCGGCCCGATGACCTGGACGGCTTCATCGCGGAGCTGCACGCCGCCAAGACCCGCCATTACCTGGAGATGCTGAGGGCGGGGGCCATTCCGCTGCGCCCCGGCGTGGCGCGACTCCTGGGCGAGGCGCGCGATGCCGGCCTGATCCTGGCCATTGCCACCACCACCACCCCGGCCAATGTCATCTACCTGCTGGAATCCACCCTGGGCCGGGAATCGGTGGAGTGGTTTTCGGTGATCGCCGCGGGCGACGTGGTACCTGCCAAGAAGCCGGCGCCGGATATCTTCGAGTACGCCCTGAGACACCTGGCACTGCCCGCCGAGGCCTGCATTGCCTTCGAGGACTCCGGCAACGGGCTGAAATCATCCCTCGGCGCCGGTGTGCGCACGGTGGTGACCGTCAACGGCTACACGCGAGACGACGATTTCTCCGGCGCGCTCCTGGTGCTGGACGGCCTGGGTGAACCGGACAGCCCGTGCAGCGTGCTGACGGGGCCGGCGCTGGAGGGGGGATATCTGACGGTCGAGCAATTGAAAAGGATGACTGCGCAGGCTTGAAGTCATCTCCCCTGTAGGAGGCCCGACCCCGGGCCGAACCGCGGCGCAGACAGAAAAGCGAACCGCGAAGGTACGCCAAGGTATGCGCGAAGGCCGCCAAGGGTCTTGAGATTCAAAAGATTTTGTTGCGTCCTTGGCGGTTCGCGTTCAAGGCTTCGATCGTTCGGCCCGGGGTCGGGCCTCCTACAGGTCCTGTTCTTTCTGCACGACCCTGCAACTCAGTCTTCCCTTCCCCAGTCTCGCCTCCACCCGGTCGTGCACCTGCACCTGTGACGCGTCCCGGATCACCTGACCCTCGGCGGTGGTGAGGATGCTGTAGCCGCGGCCCAGGGTGGCCAGGGGGCTCACGGAATTAAGTGCCCGGGCGGCGGCCGAGAGCCGGGAATCCAGGCGGTCCAGGCGCTGGCGCACCGCGCTCCGCAGGCGCAGGGTCAGCTGCTCGCGTCGGGCGGAGAGGCGTTCCAGGGCCAGGGCGGGTGAGCGGTGGCCCAGGCGGTCGGTGAGGCGCGCCAGCCGGGCATGGCGGTGGCGCAGGCCGTGATCCATCGCCAGCAGGAGGCGGCGCTCCAGCTCGTCGATTCGCTGCACCTGGTCTCGTAGCCGCCGCTCCGGATGCTGCTGGCGCAGGCGCCGTTCCAGGGTGTCCAGGCGAAGGAGATGGTCGCGCAGGCGCCGGTTCATGCGCTCCGCCAGCAGCCGACTCTGCCGGCTCACGTGTTCGAGCCATTCGTCGCGCAGCGGGCTGACCAGTTCGGCGGCGGCGGACGGGGTGGCGGCACGTACGTCGGCCGCGAGGTCCGAGATGGTCACGTCCACCTCGTGCCCCACGCCGCTGACCACCGGGATGGCGCACTCGTACAGCGCCCGGGCCACCGCTTCCTCGTTGAAGGCCCACAGATCCTCCAGGGAGCCGCCGCCGCGGGCCAGGATCAGGACGTCGCAGTCCTCGCGGCTGGAGGCCGTGCGCAGGGCCTCGGCGATGGCCGGGGCGGCGGCCTCGCCCTGGACCGGCACCGGGTAGATCAGCACCGGCAGACCCGGGAAGCGCCTGCGCAGGACGGACAGGATGTCCCGGATGGCTGCGCCGGTGGGGGAGGTGATCACGCCCAGGCGCCGGGGGAAGCGGGGCAGCGGCTTCTTGCGGGCCGGGTCGAACAGGCCCTCCTTCTCCAAGCGCTGCTTGAGTTCCTCGAAGGCGCGCCGCAACGCCCCGTCGCCGGCCTCCTCCATGTGCTCCACGATCAGCTGGTAGTCGCCCCGGGGCGCATAAAGCCCCACCCGGGCACGCACCAGGACCTGCATGCCGTCGGCCGGGCGAAAGCGCAGGAGTTGGGCCCGGTTGCGAAACAGGGCGCAACGCACCTGGGCGCCGGGATCCTTGAGGGTGAAATACACGTGGCCCGAGGCGGGCCGTGCCACGCCGGACAGCTCTCCCTCCACCCAGATCAGGGGAAAACTGCCTTCCAGCAGCCCCTGCACCGCCTGGTTGAGGCGTGAGACGGTGTAGATGTCGCGATCAGGGGTTGTTTTGGTCATCGACGCACGGCAAAGATACGAGGTGTTGAGAGTGTCGTCTTCATCCTTCAACCTTCTTCCTTCATCCTTCCGATGCCCTCGGGGCATCGGTATCGGTTTACCGGTCACGGCCCGGTCTTTATAATTGACCGATTAACCTTCCACTTCTTCCTCACGAGATCGGTTTATGCGCATCGTACAGGAAGCCCTCACCTTCGACGACGTCCTGCTGCTGCCCGCCCATTCCACGGTGCTGCCCAAGGATGTGGATCTCGCCACACGTCTGACCCGGGGCATCTCTCTCAACATTCCGCTGGTATCGGCGGCCATGGACACCGTGACCGAGGCGCGCCTTGCCATCGCCATGGCCCAGGAAGGCGGCATCGGCATCATTCACAAGAACATGAGCATTGAGGCCCAGGCCCAGCAGGTGCGCCTGGTGAAGAAGTACGAAAGCGGCGTGATCACCGATCCGGTCACCGTCACGCCCGACACCAGCATCCGCGAGGTGCTGGCCATCACGCGGGCCCACAACATCTCCGGGGTGCCGGTGGTGGACGGCATTGACCTGGTGGGCATCGTCACCAGCCGCGACCTGCGCTTCGAGACCCGCATGGATGCCCCGGTCTCCGAGATCATGACCCCGAAGGAACGGCTCGTGACGGTCCGCGAAGGGGCGGAGAAGGACGAGGTGCAGCACCTGCTGCACAAGCACCGCATCGAGAAGGTACTGGTGGTCAACGACAGCTTCCACCTCCGCGGCATGATCACGGTCAAGGATATCCAGAAGTCCACTGATTTCCCGCTGGCCTCCAAGGATGACCGTGGCCGCCTGCGGGCGGGTGCCGCGGTGGGCGTGGGCGCCGGGACAGACGAACGCGTCGCCGCGTTGGTCGAGGCGGGTGTGGACGTGGTCGTAGTGGACACGGCCCATGGCCATTCCCAGGGCGTGCTGGACCGGGTGGCGTGGGTGAAGAAACATTACCCGGATCTGCAGGTGGTCGGCGGCAACATTGCCACCGCGGAGGCCGCCGAAGCCCTTGTCAGGGCGGGTGCCGACGGGGTCAAGGTGGGCATCGGCCCGGGCTCCATCTGCACCACGCGCATCGTGGCCGGGGTGGGTGTGCCGCAGATCACCGCCGTGGCCAACGTGCGCGAGGCGCTGCGCAACACCGATGTGCCGCTGATTGCGGACGGCGGCATCCGGTTCTCCGGCGATCTCTCCAAGGCCATGGCCGCCGGCGCCCACTGCGTGATGCTGGGCGGCCTGTTCGCCGGGACCGAGGAGGCGCCGGGCGAAGTGGAGCTCTTCCAGGGCCGCTCCTACAAGTCCTATCGGGGCATGGGGTCCCTGGGCGCCATGCAGCAGGGCTCCTCGGACCGTTACTTCCAGGAAGCGGACAGCGGTGCCGAAAAGTTCGTGCCCGAGGGCATCGAGGGCCGCGTACCTTACAAGGGCACCATCGTGGCCATCATCCACCAGCTGCTCGGCGGCCTGCGCTCCTCCATGGGCTACACGGGTTGTGCCAGCATCGACGAGATGCGCACCAAGCCCGGCTTCGTGCGCGTCACCAACGCCGGCATGCGCGAAAGCCACGTTCACGACGTGACGATAACGAAAGAAGCTCCGAATTACCGCATGGATTGAAAAGGCAGGTACAAGCTACAAGGGGAAAGGTACAAGGGGTTCAGACCCTTTGTACCTCATCACCGTTGGGTCACTGCCCCTCTCGCCTCACATCCAGAACAAAGCCATGTCGCGCGATATTCACTCTGATGCCATCCTGATCCTCGACTTCGGTTCCCAGTACACGCAGCTGATCGCACGCCGGGTGCGTGAGGCGGGGGTGTATTCGGAGATCCATCCCTGGGACATGAATCCCGAGGCCATGCGCGAGTTTGCGCCGAGCGGGATCATCCTCAGCGGC
Source organism: Thioalkalivibrio denitrificans (assembly GCF_002000365.1). Classification (GTDB taxonomy): domain Bacteria; phylum Pseudomonadota; class Gammaproteobacteria; order Ectothiorhodospirales; family Ectothiorhodospiraceae; genus Thioalkalivibrio_A; species Thioalkalivibrio_A denitrificans. Next base: position 16,394 of record NZ_MVBK01000030.1, read on the forward strand.
GGCCCCGAGTCGGTGATCGTGGACGATCCGCCGCGGGCCTCCGATCTGGTCTTTCAATTGGGTGTGCCGGTGCTGGGGATCTGCTACGGCATGCAGACCATGGCGGCACAGCTGGGCGGCCGGGTGGAGAGTTCCACGCACAGGGAGTTCGGCTATGCGCAGGTGCGCGCCCGCGGCCATACGCGGTTGCTGACTGACATCGAGGACCACACCACCCCCGAAGGCTACGGCATGCTGGATGTCTGGATGTCCCACGGGGACCGCGTCAGCGTGCTGCCGGACGGCTTCAGGCTGATGGCATCGACGGACTCCGCCCCCATCGCCGCCATGGCCGACGAGGAGCGCGGGTTCTATGGCCTGCAGTTCCACCCGGAAGTGACGCACACCAGGCAGGGCATGCGCATCATCTCGCGTTTCGTCCATGACATCTGCGGCTGCGAAAACCTCTGGACACCGGGCAATATCATCGAGGACATGATCGAGCGCGTGCGGGCTCAGGTGGGTGAGGACGAGGTAATCCTGGGGCTGTCCGGCGGCGTGGATTCCTCCGTGGTCGGCGCGCTGCTGCACAAGGCCATCGGCGATCAGCTCACATGCGTGTTCGTGGACACCGGCCTGTTGCGTCTGCACGAGGGCGACCAGGTCATGGCCACGTTCGCCCGTCACATGGGCGTCAGGGTGATCCGCGTGGATGCCGAGGAGCGTTTCCTCAAGGCCCTGGAGGGCGTCACCGACCCGGAGGCCAAGCGCAAGATCATCGGAGGCCTGTTCGTGGAGGTGTTCGATGAGGAGGCGGGCAAGCTGCGCAATGCCAGGTGGCTGGCCCAGGGAACGATCTATCCCGACGTGATCGAATCCGCCGGCTCCAAGACCGGCAAGGCCCACGTGATCAAGTCGCACCACAACGTGGGCGGTCTGCCGGAGCACATGAAAATGGGCCTGGTGGAGCCCCTGCGCGAACTGTTCAAGGACGAGGTTCGCAAGATCGGGGTGGAACTCGGCCTGCCCAGCGAGATGGTCTACCGTCACCCCTTCCCGGGGCCGGGCCTGGGTGTTCGTATTCTGGGCGAGGTAAAGAAGGAGTATGCCGACCTGCTGCGCCAGGCGGATCACATCTTCATCGAGGAACTGCGCAACGCCGATCTCTACGACCAGGTCTCACAGGCCTTCGCCGTGTTCCTGCCCGTGAAATCCGTCGGCGTGATGGGCGACGGGCGCAGGTACGACTACGTGGTCGCCCTGCGCGCAGTGGAGACCATCGACTTCATGACCGCCCGCTGGGCGCATCTGCCCTACGAATTCCTGGATACGGTCTCGCGGCGAATCATCAACGAGATCAAGGGCATCTCGCGGGTCACCTACGACATCTCGGGCAAGCCGCCGGCGACTATTGAGTGGGAATGAAAGGCAGGTACAAGGGAGAAGGTGCAAGGGCAAAGGGGTCTGGCCTGAACCCCTTGTACCTTTTCCCTTTTTCCCTTGTACCTGCCTTAAAAAAAGGGGTCAAGTCTGGCAATAAGGACTGATGATGATCCCTCGCTGGGCTTGAGGACAGGCGAAGAACGCTAATACCAGACTTGACCCCATTGCATACGCATGGCCGGCGATCCGCCGGACGTGCTGCCCCCACCGCGGCTGGCCCACATCTGTCTGCTGGAACTTCACCGCGCCCCGGAGGCCATTCAGGAAGCGTGTACTTGATGACCCTGCCCGCTCGCATCCCCCCAATTGGGAGATGACAGGGCGCGCGCAGCGCCGCAGTGTCACAGACTGGGGCGCATGCCCGCGCCCGGCCGTTACACGGGAGACATCGAGATGAAGCTCAAGACACTATTCGCCCTGCTGCTCGCCGGACTGCTGGCGGGCTGCGGCTCAAGCGGGGAAGACCCCGTGGTCGGCACCTGGCGCCTGGACCCGGTGGCAATGGCCACCGACATGCACGAACGCGCGATGGCCGTGACTTTGAAGATTGCCGATGAAGTGGAACGGGTGTCCGGCGCGGCGAACGCGGATATGCTCCGTGAGTACGTGGCGGACAACAGGCAGATGGACGAGCGCGAACTGGCGCTGCTCACGGCCGACGCTCCTATGGCGATCCTCCGGATCGCGCAGGACGGCTCTGTGGAGGGCTATGAGCAGGGCGACGACCCGTCCGAGTACGATACCGGCACCTGGTCGTACAGTGACGGCACGCTGACACTGGCTGTCACGGATCGGCCAACCGGTGAGCTGATACACATGGAGGGCCGTATCGTCGGCGACCGACTCGAGTTGCATGTGGCGGGCGATGCGGATGACCGCGAGGACCTGTACCACTACGGCCTTTCGGGTTATCGCCACATGGGCGTCAGTGAGCAGTTTTTGCGCGCGATCATCGACAACGGCGAAATGGACCCGGTGATGATTCTGGTGCGTCACGACGAGCCGTGAGCCGCATGGCTGCTCCTTCGGCGCGGCCACCCGAAGCGCACGGCGACGCACCTCAGGGCGCAGCCGCCTTTGGCCATTCGGTGTCAGTAGTCTCGGCAGTAGCGCAGGTTCCCGGCAAGCACCAGGCAGCCATCGGGATGCAATCGGAAGACAAAACTCGTTCCCTCAGGCTTGACGACGCCGTCAACGATACTGTAGCCGGATTCGAATGGATCCTTGCCAACTGCCCTGACTCTCTGCCCCGGCAGGAAAACGAGTTCCTCCCACCAATGGGCATCAAGCGCCGCCGAGATTTCCTGATATTGGCGCCGGTAAGTACCGGCAAGCACCTGTTCCGCCCCGGCCGGAGCCTGCCTGCGAATCTCCCACGGTTCGGCGCCCGTGACGACAACAATGCTATAGCCGGTGCGGGTCTGTAAGCCCATGGCATTCGGGGTGGCACGCGAGTGGAAGATTGTGACTTTGGGGAGTTCGCCAAGCGCACCGAAGCAGACAGCGATCACGTCGTACTGACGCCAGAGATTGATGCTTTGCCGTGTTTCCTCGTCGCACTCGGCCTCGCGCGCTGGAGCGCCGGTCGGCATCGCGGAATGATCGAGCCTGACTGCCTCATAGCCCCCACCACTGCGGGTGATGCGGAGGATCGGTGTCGAGCCGTCGTAGTAATCGCCGACGAAAGGATCCGGCGCCGCACCCGCACTGCCCGCAAGCGCCGGCGCGGCGCTCTCGCTGGGCACGTGTGCCAGCATGGAGATCACGGTGTCCACCGCCTGCCACGTGTTCCTTACCTCCTCCGACATTGTGTCCATTGCCGCCCGCTCCGCATCTTCGAATTCCTGTATTGCGGCCTGCAGGGGTGCTGCCACGAGGTGCGGGCTGCGATACGGCATGCCGTCGATTGCTATGATCATGTCATAGCGTGCATCCCCCAGGCGCTCCCGGAGCGCAGACCATGCCGCCCCGTCAGGGTCCGCTTCCAGGGTGAGTGTCCGCAGGTCCTGCTCGCTGTTCCCGGCGAGTGATGTCAAGGCGGCGATCATCCCGGTGTTTGCAGAGAGGATCCGCGGCGTGAGGTCATCGCGCAGGCGTGCGGCGGCCGCGTTGGCGGACGCCTCATCGGATATACTGCCGACCATCTCGGCAACGGCTTCGTACACTTCGGCGATTTCGACCATGCCCTGCTTCATCGTGGCCATCGGATTCGCGTCTACGGCGGTGGCCTGCTGGCCGCAGCCCGCGAGCAGCATGCCGACCACGAGCGTGGTCGCTGTGCGCAGGGGGGTTCCACTGAATGACTGTATCCACATGTGTTGATCCTCCTTAGGGACGGAGCCATCGCAACACCGCCACGGAAATCTTTCTACCGGCTCGCGAAAAATCTGGGCCGGTAGCCTGACCGATGCGGTGAGCGCACAGAAACGGCCTTCACGGTTGCGGTCTCAGAAGGACACAGGCTAGCCTGTACGGCCGGCGGGCGGACCTCCCAGATGGGAGGAGAGAAATGATCAGACCCCACAAACTGCCGTACGTAAATGAGATACACGGTATATTGCGCGTGATCTGCGATATGTCGGGCAAGCCGCCGGCGACCATTGAATGGGAATGAAGGCGCAAGATGCAAGGGACAAGAAAGAGCCTTTCAATGGCCTCGTGTATCTTGCCTCTGGGAACTCGGGGGATAGTACGCCCGTTTCTCCAGAACCACTTGTCAACACACGCGCACCGGAAGACCGTTCGGTAACGCAGCCTTCTTAGAACACCTGGAGACTATTGCGGGGTCGACTGGATCAGGCCAACCGGTCCCGCGTGGCGACGCGGCCGGACCGCGTCATGACCAGAAACAGGATCAGCCCCGGCAGAAACAACAGCCAGATGCCCGGCTCGGAGACCGACTGCGGCGCTGATGCCATGCGCAGTCCGGTCACCGTCAGGAAGGCGTTGCCGATGAGAAAATCCCCGGAGACCGCGAACAGGTCAACCTGGAACAGGCCGGTCAACTGCAACAGATCGATTCCCGCCTCCGTGTCCGAGAAGCTGGTATCGGAGAAATAGCTGCTGTTGCCGGGACAGGCGTTGCCCTGACAGGAATTGCCGACTTCGAAGTCCCCCGAGTCGAAGCCGGGCCCCACGATACGGGCATACTCACGCTGCCCCTGTTGGGTGTCGATGACCGTCGTGTAGCCCGTACAGGTTCTTGGGTTGAAGCGAGTGCCACAGGAGTAAGAATAGGGGACGGATCTGTAGATACGGAAAATATCCGCATCGTTGTCGATCAGCTGCCAGGAAAACTCGAAACCCTGGATGATGTCCGTGTCGGCGGCAAAGCCGTCGTTGATGTCCAGGGTGATGCTCAGGGACTGCCCTGCGGAGATGAGTTGGCCTCCCCCGGTATAGCTGTCCGTCCAGGTGATGGGGGCCGCCTGGACACTCACCCCGGAGAACATCAGAAGACAGCACACAGCCATCAGCGTGGAACCGATGGATCTGAACCTGCGATAAAACCCCATGACGATCACCTCTTGTGGTTGTTATTGGCGCCCAATGCATTGCAGACTCGTGGGCAGGACATCCACGCACTGTCATCAAAAAAATTTTTCGCGAGTATAAACAAAAAATCAGTAACAGTTCACAAGTTTCTGAAAAACATGTAAAGAATTCCGACACCTTGGGCGCCCCGCCTCCACTGCCCACCCGCACGCGGGCCAACCTCCGACGCCTATGTGAAAAGCACTCGTAGACGACCATACGATTCAATCCGACCTCGTGGGGGCAGCTTCACCGGCATTCACGTGCCGAAGGAAATCCATCTCCCGGATGTAGATCGCTACGTCGTGCTCAATCCGGTGCGCGCGCGTATGGTGCTGGCGGCCGGAGAATGGCCGTGGAGCAGCTGCCGCGCCACCGTGGGGCTTGCGCCGGGAATCGACCGTACGACGGGGCTGCTATGCTCATTCAAGGGCTTCCGGCCGAATCAAAGTCACGGCAGGGGCGGGTCGGGACTCCACCGGCGGAGGGGCGACGTCCATGATCAAGCGCATTCGGGGCATGGGTTGTGTACCCGTGCTTGCTGCGTTGCTCCTGTCGCTCGTGCTTGCGCCGCCGACAGAGGCGACCACGGTCGACCATTCGAAGTTGGATGAATTGCAGGGGCCATTCGAGCGTGGTGAGGACGTCACGAGGGCCTGTCTGCGGTGTCACACGGAGGCGGCAACGCAGGTCATGGCGACGCCCCACTGGACCTGGGAGTACGAGGATCCGCTCTCCGAAGGCAGATTGGGCAAGAAGACCATGATCAACGGCTTTTGCATCGGTCTTCAGTCCAACGAAGCCTTCTGCACCTCCTGCCATGTGGGTTATGGATGGGAGGACGACACCTTCGATTTCGCTGACCAGAGCAGGGTCGACTGCCTCGCATGTCACAACACCGGAGGGTACAGCAAGCTGTCGGGCATGGCGGGTCATCCGCCGTACGAGCGTATCGAATGGCCGGCCGGTTCGGGGAGATACCTGGAGCCGGTCGACCTGGCTTCCGTCGCGCAGAGGGTGGCGCTCCCGTCGCGCGAGACCTGCGGCAGCTGCCACTTCTACGGGGGCGGAGGCGACGGGGTCAAACACGGGGATCTGGACTCGTCTCTTGTGGATCCGCCGAAGTCACTGGATGTGCACATGGCCTCCGACGGCCTGAACTTCCGCTGTATCGAATGCCACGTCACGGAGAACCATGTGGTGCCCGGCAGCCGCCTGGATATCACGGCAGCCGACCCGCACGGGCCGATCATGCGCGGTCGGGACGAAGACCGGAACCCGGCCACTTGCCAGGCCTGTCACGGGGATCGCCCGCACTCGCAAGGCCCCATGCACGCACAGCGGCTCAATGACCACGCCCGGACGCTGGCCTGTCAGAGCTGCCATATCCCGACCTATGCGCGTGGCGGCGTCGCGACCAAGATGCGCTGGGACTGGTCCACCGCCGGGCGGCTCGACGATGACGGCAGGCCGTTCCTGCGCCATGACGACAAGGGGCGCGTCATCTACGACAGCCGCAAGGGTGATTACACTCTGGGCGAGAACGTCGTCCCGGCATATGTCTGGTTCGACGGCCGTGTGCGTTATCTTCAGCCGGATGCGGTGATCGATCCGGAAGGACCGGTGCGCATCAACGAGTATCTGGGCCGACCCGGAGCCGAGAACGCACGGATCTGGCCGGTCAAGCGCTACGAGGGCCGGCAACCTTACGACACGGTGCACAGAACCCTGCTGGTACCCAACGTCGCGGTTCATGCCGAGACGGCATTCTGGCTGAATTTCGAGTGGCCCGCGGCCCTGCGGGCAGGCATGGAGGCGTCCGGGCGGCCATACAGTGGCGAGTTCGATTTCGTCGATACCCTGATGCTCTGGCCGATCACCCACATGGTGGCGCCCGCGGAACAGGCGCTGCAATGCGCCGATTGCCACACCGTCGGCGGACGGTTGGAGGGCGTGCCCGGCATCTGGATGCCGGGCCGTGACCGCAATCGCCTGCTCGACCTGTTCGGGTTTGGCCTGGCGGGCCTGATGCTGCTCGGCGTCGTGATCCACGGCGGGCTGCGCGTCGGGAGCCGCCGCAGACTCGGAGGACGCTAGATGCCCAGACGCATCTACCTGTTCACCCGTTTCGAGAGGTTCTGGCACTGGACACAGGCCGCGTTGATCCTCGTGCTGCTGTTCACCGGCTTTGCGATTCACGGCAGCCACGGCCTGGTCGACTTCCGCACGGCCGTGGAGGTGCACGAGATCGCGGCCTATCTGCTGATTGCCCTGTGGGTCTTTGCCATCTTCTGGCATTTCACCACGGGGGCGTGGCGGCAGTATATTCCGACCGCGCAGAACCTCGACCGGATGATCCGGTACTACGTCTACGGCATCTTCGTGGGTGAGGAGCACCCCTTCCGTATCACGGTGGAGCGCAAGCACAATCCCCTGCAGCGACTCGCGTACCTGGGCGTCAAGCTTCTCATCAACCCGCTCATCTGGGTCTCCGGCCTGATCTATCTGTTCTGGGGTCGGCTGCAGGGATACCTGCCGGATGTCATCGGTCTCCAGCAGGTGTCCCTGGCACACACGCTGGGCGCCTTCCTGATGCTGGCTTTCGTGATCATCCATGTCTACCTGGCCACCACCGGCAGGACACCTTTCGAGAAGATCCGTGTGATGATCACGGGCTGGGAGACGCATCAGGACGAGGATGTGAAGATCGAGGAGCAGCGCTGAGCGGATCACGGAAGAGACAAGAGGCAAGTGAAAGGCCCTTTCTTGCCTCTTGCCTCTTGTATCTTGCCTCTCCCTTTGATCGCTACGCGATCAAAGGAATATTCCGCTGACCTGTTCCATGCCCTTCTTGCTGCGATCCCAGTGCAGGTCCGGGTCCTCTGCGGTGAAGCCCAGGCGGCGGTAGGCGGGGACGTGCAGGCGGTTGACGCGTGCCAGGCGATGTCGGGTGGCCTGGTAGCTCTCGATGTTGGCGGCCTGGACCACGTCCACGTAGTCCACGGGGACGTCGTCGCCGGGGTCGCGCTTGAGATTCTCGTGTTCGGCCGCCACGGCCACCACCTCATCCTCGAAGTTCCAGGCCTTGAGCACGGCCTTGCCGACGGCGCAGTGCAACGAGGCGATGATCACGCCCAGTTGCTCGTCGTTGTTGACGATTTCCTCCACGTCTTTGGCCTTGTTGAGGATCGGCACCACACCCACGTCGTGTACGAGACCCGCCAGCAGCGCGACTTCGCCGTCCAGATGGCGATGGCGCAGGGAGATCAGCATGCTCAGGGCCGCCACTTCCATGCTGTGCTCCCAGAGCCCCTCGATGCGGTGGCGGATGCTGCGGTGTCCCGTGTTGAACACCTCCTTCATGGACATGGTCAGGAGGATGTGCTTGGTCTTTTGCAGGCCCAGCCGTGTGATCGCGGCCTTGATCGTGGCGCAGCGATTCAGCCCCCGGTAGGCGGGGCTGTTGGCATAGCGCACCAGGCGCGCGGCCATGGCCGTATCCCGGGCGACGACGGCGGTGACGTCGTCAATGGAGCTGTCCTCGCGGTTCATGGTGAACAGCGCCTGCAGGGAGACATCCGGAAGCGTGGGGATCTGGATGCCGTTGTTGCGCAGGTCCGCCTTGAGCTGACCGACGAAGTCGTCAACGATCTCTTTGGTGTCTTTCCTGTTGCTCACGTCCAGGTGCCGTCCAGGTTGGTTCGAAAGGGCGGCCGGATCCGGATGGCCGGACATCCCGCCTCGTCACACCCACCAGTGCCGGGCCGCCACGCCGGCCCGTACATCGGGATCGGGTGTTGCTGCGACACTTCAAGGGATAACACAAGGGCGTTAGTATGCCACAGGCCAATCCCCTGTCCGGAGTCCTGCCCCGTCATGTCCGATGACCTGTCAAAAGCCCGCGACGAAGACGCCCGCTGGATGCGGCGTGCGCTCGAGCTTGCTGAATGTGCGGAAGCGGCAGGGGAGGTCCCCGTGGGTGCGGTGGTGGTGCGCGAGGGAGAACTGCTGGGCGAAGGCTGCAATGGCCCCATTGGCGCCCACGATCCGACAGCGCATGCGGAGATACAGGCGCTGCGAGCGGCGGCGCAACAGGCTGGCAACTATCGTTTGCCCGGAACCACGCTCTACGTGACGCTTGAGCCTTGTCCCATGTGCGTGGGTGCCATGGTCCACGCCCGGGTGGCCCGGCTCGTGTTTGGTGCCTCCGATCCCAGGACGGGCGCCGCTGGCGGGGCGCTGGATCTGGTGGCGGACCCCAGTCACAACCACCGCATCCGGGTCACCGGCGGCGTGCTGGCGGACGAATGCGCCGACCGCCTGAGGGCGTTCTTTCGTGCGCGGCGGGGTTGATTGGCGGTGGGCTGAAACCGGAGGGGGAGGCACGCACAGGGTGCACGGCAGGGCAGTCGAGCCCGGCTGTTGCACAAGGATAGTGAATGATTGTGGTCTTTGGGCCTGTCTCGCGCTGTCTCCGGAAGGAGAGGCGTTAGCCATAGGGCGGCCCGTGGCCGCCGTCAACAGGCGGCCACGGGCCGCCCTATGGGGACGAGAAAGGTTCCTTTATTGCCCTGTCAGCAGCCCGAGGTGCAGGTATTCCACCGAGATGTAGTCCTCGAACACCCAGAGCCGGACGAAGCGGTCCCGGTTGATCTCGCCGCCGCCCCAGACGACCAGCCCCTGCACGCCTTCCGGCATGCCGGGCTTGAGTTGTTCGAACCACCTTTCGGCCAGTTCTTCCGCCCACGGTGCGCCGTGGGTCTGCTCCAGACGCGCCTGCACGGCCTGCGCATCGCTGTCGGGATGGAACTCCAGTACCAGGGCCAGCTGATCCCGGCCCGCAGGAAACACGTAGCGCACGTCCGTGTCGGGCTGCGACGCATCGTCGAGCCGGCCGTCGATGATCACGTCGCCGTCGTCGGTGCTGTAGACCTCGGTGTCGACGATCCGGTCATGGTCGAGCCGGCTTCTGACTTCCTCTGCGGACATGCCGAACTCTGCACTGCGGTAGCCGCTCAGGGGCTCTGCGGCCACCGCGGACTGCGAGGCGACGAACAAACCGATCATCAATACAGCAGTCAGGTGAAACAGTGCGCGGTGTATGCGCATGGGACCTCCTCAGTCTTTGGCGATCACGCGGATGACGCCGTGCATGCCGCGGTCTTCATGGGGGCGGCAATGGTATTCATAGGTGCCGGGCTCGTCGAAGCGACGTTCAAAGTATTCCTCCGGGAACAGCCGCTCGGACGCGACCTCCTCATCGGGGAAGAACACGTCATGGCTGGTGCGCCGTTCCATGTTGACCCAGCGCACCGTGGTGCCCGCGGTAATTTCCAGTTCGTCCGGCTTGAAGCTGTTGTTGACCATCTCGATGACGACAGTATCGCCGTCCGCCGCGGCCAGGCCCGGCATGAGCAGGGCGAGCATCGCCACACACAACAGTATCCGTCGCATATCCTCCTCCCGCGGTCGATCCGCTAACGACTCACACGTGTGGCATTAAACTCTACCATGTCGTCGTCGAAGTCGCCGGGGACCTCCGCGTCGAAGGCCAGGCCGTACTGCCATGAGACGTGGTGGAAGCGGGAGGCGGCATAGTCATCGTGCAGTGCAATACCGATGTTGTACTTGCCGTCGGTGGACAGGGGTTTGTCACCCACGGTACCGGGGCGCAGGGCGCGGGTCATGTACACGGTCCACGTGTCACCGTCCTGGTTGGCGGAGAACACCACCGCCTCGGTGTCGGCGAAGTGACGCTGCTCGAGGATGTAGCCGCTCTCGGTGCGTCCGGCACCGCTCTTGAAGCGGGCGAGATCCAGGTAGACACCGCCGCGCAGCAGTTCCTCCAGCTCGTCGTCCTCGCGCAGCTTGTCCCAGCCGCCCCGGGCCGCGCCCCGGCGGCCGCGGACCTCGATGCTGGTGCGGCTTTCGCCCAGGTACTTGGTCACGCCCCGGCTGAGGTCGATGCGTTCGGCGATCTCCGATGCCGCGAGGGTATCGGCATCCGGCGCGTCGGGCATGTAGGGCGAGTCGTGGTGACAGCTGGCCCAGCAGCCGGCGCGATCGGCCATCTCAACCCGGTCGTCGGCGAAGCTCACGGTCAGCTTGACCGGGTTGTCCGGATCCATGCGCCCGCCGTCCACGAAGGGCAGGGGGGCGTGCTCGGCGGCCTGCCACTGGAAGCGCATGAACAGATAATCGTCGTCGAAGGCGGCCTGCACGGACATGGGGATATGGCCCCGCTTGTCGCCCAGATCCTTGTCCTCCAGCTTCTCGCCGGTGGTCACCAGTTTCCCGATGTCCACTTCTTCCCCCTGATGGCACCAGATGCAGCGGTCGCCCATGTTAAAGGCGCGCCCGCCCCCGTGCTGGCTGCCGTCAAGGATCCACTCGATGGAGGCCTGGCCGGTGAGGAACAGCTTGATGTCCACGGCCGGGATGTCGCTCCAGTCCAGGCCGGAGGCCAGATCACCCGCGGCCACTGCCTCGCCGTCGGCCACCTCGGGCTCCGGCGCGGGCGCGGGGGCAGGCCTTGGGGCCTCCGCCACCTCCACCGGCTCCTCGGCGGCCTCCCAGACGGGGGACAGGTCCCAATCCTCCGGGAGCTTGTGCGCGATGCCCTGGTGGCACTCGATACAGGTTTGTCCCTGTTCAAAGCCGCGGGCGTGCTCCCGGGCGGCGCGCGCAGGCTGCGCCTCCAGGTCCATGGTGGTCCACTCGTGGCAGTTGCGGCATTCCCTGGAGTCCGTGCGCAGCATGGAGCGCCACACGCGTTCGGCCAGCTCCAGGCGCTTGGCCTCGAACTTCTCCTCGGTGTTGATGCTGCCGAGCGCCTTGTGCCAGAGCTCCCGGCTCGCGACGACCTTGCGTACCATCTTGGGACCCCAGGCATCCGGCACGTGGCAGTCCGAGCAGGTGGCGCCCACGCCGGTGGGGTTGCGGTAGTGCGGGCGTTCCTCGTATTCCGCGTAGACCCACTGCATCTCGTGGCAGGAGGTGCAGAAACGCATCGTGTTGGTGGCTTCCACCACGGTGTGGAAGCCACCCCAGAAGACGATGCCTGCCAGGAAAAAGATGATTGCGGCACCCAGGGAGGCCCCGAGTATGGTGGTCTTGCGCAGCCGGTCTTTGAGCATTGGTGGATCCCCAGGATTATCGTGTCTGTTGGTGCCCTTATCGGCCCCTTTCCGGAAGAGTCGGGAAAGCGGAGTCAGGAACGTCAGTCTGTTTCGGGCCTCGGCATCGGACGTAGCACCGAGCGAAGAGCGACGTTGCTCCCATTTTCCCCTTGTCCTCTGGAAAGGGGCCGAAGCGCCCTGACGGGCGCTTCGGCCGGTGGTTGGCGTTTAGCCGATGTGCTTCTTGCGATTGTAGACGTTGAACTTGCCCGTGGGCGTCTCAAGCCCCTTGATGCGGGCCTTCTCTTCCTTCGTCTTGTCGTCGAAGACCACGATCTCGCCCGCCTCCAGATGGCCACGGCCGCGGGCCCAGACGGAGACCCACACCTCGTCGCCTGCCTGGTTGTACTCCATGTGCGTGGCAACGGCGTCATACTCGGCCGGCAGATCGGTGACCTGGACCGGGGTCAGCTCCCGGGTCTGCTTGTTCATCACCATGACCCACTGGTTCACGTCAGGCTCCGGATGCATGGTCTGGTCCATCCACACGTGCGGTGAGTTGGGATGGGTCCGCAGGAACAGGCCCGGGCCGTCGGTCTCCACCGAGAAGCAGGTCTGCCAGGCGCGGTCAGGATGGCCTTCCGGATCGTTGCCCCAGGCGGTCATGCGGCCTTCGCCCAGATGGACGGTGCCGGCCACCGGTCCGCATTCCGGGTCGTCCCAGTTGGCGCCGGGGCCCGGATGGGGGATTTCGCCGGTATTCAGCATGCCCACCCGCTTGCGGGTGTGGGTGTCCACGAACACCATGTGGTGGCTGAAGTTGGCGGCGATCTGGAAGTAACGGCCGGTGCGGTCGAAGAAGCCGTCATGCAGGAACTCCTTGGACTCGATCATCTCCACCCGCAGGTTGTCGATGTCGGAATAGTCCACCTGCCAGATCTGACCGGTTTCCTTGACGTTCACCAGGAAGGTGGGCGCCCCGGGGGTGTTGTACAGCGCGGCCACGCGGGCCTCGTGCACGTACTCACCGTCGGTGTTGTAGCCCCGGGTTGAGACCACCTTGAGCGGTTCCAGGGTGTCGGCGTCCGTGATCACGAAGTGCGGGGGCCAGTAGCCGCCACCGATCACGTACTTGTCCTGCCATTCGCCGTAGTGGGAGACCGCCACGTCGCGTGCGTCATAGGCGATCCAGACCTCCGCCGTCACCTGGGGCGGATCCATCCACAGGTCGATCTTGGACAGACGCCCGTCACGGCCCATGGTGTACCAGAAGCGCCCGTCGGAGCTTTCCTTGGCCACGTGCACGGCATAGCCGGTGTCGACCTTGGAGACCACTTCCTTGGTGTCGCCGTCGATGATGCCCATCTGGCCGGCATCACGCAGGATGGTGACGAAGAAGTTCTCCCAGTTGCGGTCGTGCTGCGGTTCGGTGGGCAGATCCTCGGGCTGCACGAACACCGTCCAGCGATCCTTCATCTCGGCGATGGACATCTCCGGCGGCTCGACGGGTTCCATCTGGATGTAGGTGGCGATCAGGGTGATCTCCTCCTCGTCCAGGATGCCGTCGAAGTTGTTCATGCCGCCTTCCGTGCCCAGCGCGATGATGCGCTCGAGCCGGCGCTGACCCAGATCCTTGGAAGTCTCCGGCAGGAGGTCCGGACCGGTGGCGCCCCTGCGCAGGGTACCGTGGCAGCCTGCACAGCGCTGGAAGTAGATGGTGTTGGCGCGCTCCAGGTCGTCTCCCGTCAGCTCAGGATGATCCTGGGCCGCAGCTGTCCCGATCCCCGAGACTGCCATTGCCAGTGGCAGTCCAAGGGACAGGAGTCCCGCGGTGATGGATTTTCTCTTCATGACGTGCCTCGCTTCTCTCTACATGGGTGGTTGGTGAGGAGTCTGGCTGGTTCGAGCCCGAAATCGGGTTGGCAAATAAACCTGGCAGTCTCCGGAAAGCGGTTCTGGCAATTAATACCCCTTCTTAAGGTGTATGAAATATACTATTTATGCTTGCCAGTACTTGATCCATGTCAACAGTGGATCAAGCATGGTCCGAGTCTAGTGCATCGGGCACACCATGCACGGGATCGGGTCGTCACAACGGGGTTTCCGTTGACTTCAGGGGCCTGGATCAGTAGGCCGGCGGGTTGCCCACCCAGGGCCATTTGACTGGCACGGTGCTTGCTTCCGGTTCAGGTCCTTCACAAGCGGGGTTGCCGGCGCATTGATAACCCGCGTATCTCTCCACTGTTCGCGGCAGGTTTGCCGCTCCTGCGGTGTGGAACCCCGTCATGGCGGGGCAGATCGGTGATCGCAGTAGACGGGTGGTGAGATACGCGGGATATCGCGGAGAGGGTGGGATTGACTCGGACCATCCATGGCCCTCGCCCCTGCGGGGCGATGCGCTGCGCGCAACGTCAGATCGGCGTCCTGCCGATCTGATCGAACCCTCATGTTCATTGCCGTGGGTTCGAATCTCGCCTTCATCAATATCCAAATACAAGGGGCCGGGGCCCCTTGTATTTGGATATGGCGGAGAGGGTGGGATTGACTCGGGCCGTCCCTGGTCCTCGCCCCTTCGGGGCGTTGCGCTGAGCGCAACGTCAGATCGGCGTCCTGCCGATCTGATCAAACCCTCGTGTCCATTACCGTGGGTTCGAATCACGCCTTCATCGATACCCAAATACAAGCGGCCNNCGGAGAGGGTGGGATTCGAACCCACGGTACGCGCGAGCGTACAACGGTTTTCGAGACCGCCCCGTTCGACCACTCCGGCACCTCTCCAGGTCGACTGCTTTTCTGCTACCTGCGGCCCGAGCCGCTGAACCTGCCCGGCCCCGGGGTGTCGAAATGCAGGCCGTCCGGCGCAGGCGATCGCGTATTATATGTGGAAAATCAGGTGAGCTTAAGCCCTTGAAACTCTACCGACGACAATTGACCACCACTCAGCGCCTGGAGGTGGTGGCGTTCCTGGTCCTGCTGGCCGTGACGCTGCTGTTTGTCTTCAATCGTCCGGCCAGCCACCTGGACCAGGTTCTGCAGCGTGGTGAACTGGTGGTGGCCATGCGTGTCAGCCCCACCACCTACTTCGCCGGCCCGGACGGTCCCACCGGTTTCGAGTACGAGCTGGCGCGCGCCTTCGCCGAGCGGCTGGGCGTGCAACTGCGGGTGGTGGTGCCGACGCGATTCGATGACCTGCTGAGCATGGTGGAGCGGGGCCGTGCAGACCTGGGGGCGGCAGGCATCACGGTCACAGAGGCCCGAAAGGAACACCTGCGCTTCGGACCACCCTACAAGCAGGTGACCGAGCAGGTGGTCTACCGCATGGGTTCCGAGAACCGGCCCCGTTCCCTTGAGGAACTCAATGGTCTGAGCCTCGCGGTCGTGGCGGGCAGCACCCACGCGAAGCGTCTGGCGGATTTCAGGGCCGATCACCCGGATCTGGAGTGGGTGGAGGCCCGCAACGCGGACACCGGGGCGCTGTTGCGCAAGGTGTGGCACGGGGAACTGGACCTGACCGTGGTGGATTCGGTGGAACTGGCGTCCCAGCAGCGTTTCTACCCCGAACTGCGGGCTGCGTTTGACATCTCCGAGCCGGCGGATCTTGCCTGGGCCTTCCCGCGGCGGGGCGATGCCAGCCTGCTGGACGAGGCCCGCGCCTTCTTCGAGGAGATCCAGGGGGCCGGCTGGATGGCCCAGCTCAAGGAGCGCCACTTTGGTCACGT
This sequence comes from Thioalkalivibrio denitrificans, assembly GCF_002000365.1. Taxonomy (GTDB): domain Bacteria; phylum Pseudomonadota; class Gammaproteobacteria; order Ectothiorhodospirales; family Ectothiorhodospiraceae; genus Thioalkalivibrio_A; species Thioalkalivibrio_A denitrificans. The sequence goes on from NZ_MVBK01000030.1 coordinate 32,187, forward strand.
GGACGTGCTCGACTACGTGGGGACGGTCACGTTCGTTCAGCAGGTGCGTGATCGCTTGCCCGAGTACCTGCCCCTGTTCAAGGAGGTCGCTAGGATTCACGGTATGGACTGGCGGCTGCTGGCGGCCATCAGCTACCAGGAATCCCACTGGAATCCGCGCGCCGTTTCGCCCACCGGTGTGCGCGGCATGATGATGCTGACCCAGAACACCGCGGCGCAGCTGGGCATCGAAAACCGCATTGATGCCCGGCAAAGCGTCATGGGCGGGGCGGAGTATTTCATGAGCATGCATGCGCGCATACCGGATCGCATCCCGGAACCCGATCGCACCTGGCTGGCACTGGCCGCCTACAATGTCGGGTTCGGGCACCTGGAGGACGCGCGCCGGATCACGCAGGGCCAGGGCGGTGATCCCGACCGCTGGATGGATGTCATGGAACACCTGCCCCTGCTGGCGGATGAGCGCTGGCATCGGCATACGCGCTTCGGCTATGCGCGGGGCTGGGAGCCGGTGCGCTACGTGCAGAACATCCGCAGTTACTACGATCTCCTTGTCTGGATGAGCGACGGGGACGACGGCAGACCCCGTGTGCAACTGGTGAACCGACTGCTGAGGGTGTTGCCGCCGGGGCTCTAACCCGGATATTGCACCAAGGCGGCCGGCGGCTTTATGTAACCTTCTGAATGAGGGGCATCAATTGGCATATTTGACCGAAAAGCCGCGGTGACAATCTGTACCTCGCCGCCGGCCTATCGCGATGCTTGCGGCCTCTGGGCCTGTCTCGCTTGCTCTTCAGTCGAACCGTAGCTACGGCTACGCTTCTCCTTCCAGAGGCGGCGCGAGACAGGCCCAGAGACCACAATCATTCGCGATCCTTGGTGCAATATGCGGGTTAACCCGCATATCTCACCGCCCGTCGTCCGCTACACCGCCGAGCCGTGTTCGTGATGAGATACTTTCTTCTTGCCACCCTTGCCCTCATGCTTTCGGCCTGCGCACAGCCGCAACTGCAGGCGTCCGGGTCGCAGCAGCAATCACCGCGTCTCCATGACGATCACGTGGAGGCCGACGACGGACATGTCCTGCCCCTTTACCGTTGGCTTCCGGAAGAGGGCAAACCGGTGAAGGCGGTTGCGGTGGGCCTGCACGGCTTCGGTGACTACGGCGCTTCTTTCGAAGTTCTGAGCGAAGTGTTCAAGGAACACGGGATCGCTTTGTACGCGTATGACCAGCGCGGGTTCGGCAGCACTGAGAAACCCGGCATATGGGCCGGCCGCGAGCGTTTGGCCAGCGACGTGGGCGTGGTCATTTCACTGTTGAGGGAAACTCATCCGGATACGCCGGTATATCTGGTCGGCAAGAGCATGGGGGGCGCCGTAGCGATGCTGGCGGTCACGGGGGAATCGCCGCCCGAGGTGGATGGTGTCGCCTACATCGCGCCGGCCGTGTGGGGGCGCAAGACGATGCCCTGGTATCAGCGTGCGGGGCTCTGGATCATGCTGCGCATCCGTCCGGGGATGACCTTCTCGGGTGACGCGGTGCGTGATCTCGGTATCCGGGCCACCGACGATCCGGAAGTGGCCCGCGCATTGAGCCGGGATCCTCTGGTGCAGAAGGAGGCGCGCATCGATACCCTGCACGGGCTGACGACGCTCATGAGCGATGCCCTGGAGGCATCGCCCGATCTCACCGGGCCCGCGCTGATCCTCTACGGGGACAACGACCAGGTCATACCGCCGGAGCCCGTGTGTGCCATGCTGGAGCGCCTGCCCGACCCCGATGCCGTTCCATGGCGCATGACCCTTTACCCGGACGGATACCACATGCTGACCCGATACACCGGGGCAGCTGACACCCATGCCGACCTGGTGGCCTGGTTGCTGGACCCGTCCGCATCGCTGCCCTCGGGGCAGGAGGTTGATCGTTTCGCGGTCTGGGAGCGCATCTGCTCCGGTGAGGCGCCGTGGGATGCCTGAAGCACAGCGGTTCCCGCCGCCAGCCGTATTACCCCAAAAGGTTGTTCACAGGTGAAACGTATGAGGCTCTCGCGAAGGCGCGAAGCATGTCCTGCGATGCTAGCCCGCATATCTCACCGGTCGGACACCGGCTGGTGCGCAACAGTCTGAAACATAAGCGGAATACGTTGAAATGGCCGCCAACCTCAGCATGACAGTCTGTTCCCGCCGGAGTCCTA
>NZ_MVBK01000031.1 GCF_002000365.1 Thioalkalivibrio denitrificans
ACAGGCGCCGCCCGGGCGGCCGCGGGAGCCGGCCGAGCCCCGCCAGGTAATCGCCCACCAGCGCGTTGACCCGAAGGCCGGGGTGTTCATCCAGCAGACGCGTCGCCGCCTGGCGCAGCATGGGTTCGCAGACGTCGAAAGGCCAGTACTCGCAGCCGTGGAATCCGGCCCGACCGGTTGCCGCAAGGAGGTGGCGCGTCTTGCGCGAGGCGCCACTGCCCAGCTCGATGATATGGTCCGGCTGCGCGGCGGCGATCACCCTGTCCGCACAGGCGGCCAGCAACGCATCCTCGGTTCGCGTGGGATAGTACTCCGGCGTGTCGCAGATCCGATCGAACAGGTCGGATCCGCGCTCGTCGTAGAAATACTTTGGCGGCAGGCTGCGCGGCGCCACCAGCAGGCCCCGGCGCACGTCCTCCTCGAGCCCGGGGACGCGGCGGGTGGGCGGGACCGGCCGGCAGGTGAATCGCTCGTCCGTATCAGGTCGCGACAGGATCGTGTCCATGATGTGTAGGTGCGCCGGGGTTTGCCAAACGCTAACATGATCCCCGAGACGGGAAAAACGACCCCCGTAGCAAGAGGGAGATATCCATGTGCCGCCACGCCGCCTATCTCGGACCGGAGATTGCCCTGTCGCGGCTGCTGCTCGAGCCGCCTCATAGCCTGGAGGTGCAGGCATGGGCACCGAAGGAGCTGCGCTATGCGCGTCTGAATGTGGACGGCTTCGGTTTCGGATGGTACGGGATCGATGACCGCGCGGTGCGCTACGTCAACCCCATGCCCATCTGGTCGGATGTCAATCTGCCCACACTCGCGGCAGAACTCCAGAGCGACCTCTGGATCGCGGCGGTGCGCAGCGCCACACCGGGACTGGGCAGCGGTCCGGTGAATACGCAGCCGTTTGCCGACGGCGACTACCTGTTCTCGCACAACGGCTACCTGGAGGAGTTCGTTGCGGAGGTACGTCCGCAGATGCTGCGCTGGCTGTCGCCGACCGCGGAGGCGGACATCACCGGCACCACGGACTCGGAGTACCTGTTCGCCATGGTGCGCCAGTTGCTGGACGAGGACGAGGACCTGTCGGTGGAGGCGGCCCTCGGCGAGGCCTTCACCCTGGTCGGCGAATGGGCAGGCAGCCAGAGCGCCTTGCTCAACGTGCTCATCAGCGACGGGGAGCGCATCTATGCCAGCCGCCACGCCATCAACCACGAGTGCCCGAGTCTGTATTACACCACCGATGACGACGGCTTCCCCGAGGGCGCGCAACTGGTGGCCTCGGAGCCCCTCACCGAATCCGGCCTCTGGCGCGCAGTGCCGGAACACCATGTGCTCATACTGGACCCTGAGGCACCGCCGGAACTGCTGGCCCTGTAATGAGCACCTCTCTCGCCACCCTGACACGTCTTCGCGCCGTGCAGCGCAGGCTTCGGGCGCTGATCGAGCCCCTTGACGATGCGGGCTACCGCCAGCAGTTCCATCCGGACCTGAGCCCCCTGGGCTGGCACCTGGGCCATTGCACGCATGTCGAAAACCGCTGGCTGCGCGAGGTGGTCATGGGCGATGACCGACTCACCCGGCACGTGGACGACTATTACACGCCGGAGCGCAGCCCCAAGCCCAGACGGGGACCGCAACTGCCCGACAAGGCGGATCTGCTGGCCGAGGTGTCCCGGCAGCAGGACGACAACGTGCTGTTGCTCTCAGGCATGGCGGAGGCTCTGCCGGACCATCCGCTGCTGGAAAACGAGTACCTGGAGCGCTTCCTGATCCAGCATCACTGCCAGCACTACGAGACCATGCTCATGGTGCTCAACCAGCGTGTGCTGGCGGAAACGCCCGGGGGCTTCAGGCCCGAAACAGACCTGTTCTCCGACCCGCAGCCGCCCGCACAGACCCACGTCCCCGCCGGCCGATTTCTGGTTGGCGGGGAAGCACCCCAGGCCTTCGACAACGAACTGCCGGCCTACCGGGTAACGGTGGAGAGCTTCGAGATCGCCACCCGTCCGGTGACCAATGCCGGATACCTGCACTTCATGGACAGCGGCGGATATGACGACCCGGCGTGGTGGGACGATGGCGGGCGCGCCTGGCTTGAAGCCGATACGGCACATGCCCCTGAACACTGGCGACAGGACGCGGAAGGGCGCTGGTACGGCATCGATGAAAACGGCCCCCACGACCTGGACCCCAACGCCCCGGTAGTCGGGATCTCGCTACACGAAGCCCGCGCCTGTGCGCGTTTTTTCGACGCACGCCTGCCTCATGAACACGAATGGGAGGCCGCCTGCCGGCTCGGGCTGCTCGAGGACAGCGGTCACGTATGGGAATGGTGCGACAATGCATTCTTCCCCTATCCCGGCTTCGAGGCCTTCCCCTACGAGCAATACTCAAAGCCCTGGTTCGACGGCAACCACTTCACCCTGCGCGGCGGCAGTCGCCACACCCGCCGCGCAGGGTGAAGTG
>NZ_MVBK01000032.1 GCF_002000365.1 Thioalkalivibrio denitrificans
GCGGGGGAGGGCTGGGGAGGAGGCCCTTGCCCCTTGCCACTTGAGACTTGCTACTGCTTGCCCGGGTCCACGTAACCCTCGGGCTTGGTGGAGCCGCCGCTGAAGAAGAACTTCTCCATCTCCTCCTCCAGGAACTTGCGGGCCTTGGGGTCGACGGGCGTCAGGCGGTACTCGTTGATCAGCATCGTCTGGTGCTTGACCCACTTCTGCCAGGCCTCCTTGGAGACGTTCTCGTAGATCCGCTTGCCCAGATCCCCCGGATAGGGCAGGAAATCCAGGCCTTCGGCCTCTTTACCCAGCAGTACGCAATTCACCATACGAGCCATGTGCTTGTCCTTTCTCTTGAGCCAGTTCTTCGAGCAGGCGGGCCACCGGGGCGGGAATCCCCAGGCCGGCCGGAGTCCCGGAGTTATACCAGACACGCCCCGGACCTTCCATCACACACCCGGCAGGGTCTTGCAGGTGCACCCGCAGCGGCGTGATGCGCAGGCGGAAGTGGGTGAACATGTGAATGAAGGGCTCCTGGCCCCGGATGAAAGGGTCATCCGCGGCCAGGCGCTCCCTGCACCAGACCAGCGCATCGTGCTCGGAGGCCACCTCCGGGAAGGCCCACAGGCCACCCCAGATTCCGGACGCACAACGCTGCTCCAGCAGCACGCCCTGCGGGCCCGTGACGATGAGAAAACAGGTATCGCGCAGCGGCTGACGCCGCTTCGGGCGCGGCGTGGGCAGATCTCCTGTCCTGCCGGCTATACGCGCCGCGCAGTCCCCGGCCACCGGACACCGTTCGCAGGCGGGGCGGCTGCGTGTACATACGGTGGCACCCAGGTCCATGATGGCCTGGGTGTATTCGGCCACGCGCTTGCTGGGGGTGTGGGCATCCGCCAGTACCCACAGTTGCCTGAGCACCCCGGCTTCACCGGTCCACCCCTGCACCGCGGCATGACGGGCCAGCACCCGCTTGACGTTGCCGTCGAGGATCGGATGACGCTGGCCGCAGGCCAGGGCGAGGATGGCCCCGGCCGTGGAACGCCCGATGCCCGGCAGGGCCTCAAGCACCTCGCGATCCTCCGGGAAACGCCCGCCGTGGCGCTCGCATACCATGCCTGCCGCCTTGTGCAGGTTGCGGGCGCGGGCGTAATAGCCCAGCCCCGACCAGTGGTGTAGCACTTCGTCCAGGGGTGCGGCGGCCAAGTGTCGCACCGAGGGGAAGCGCCCCATGAAGCGCTCGAAATACGGGATCACCGTGGCCACCTGGGTCTGCTGGAGCATGATCTCCGACACCCACACACGATAGGGCGTCGGGTCCTGCTGCCAGGGCAGGTCGCGGCGTCCGTGGCGCGTGAACCAGGCGAGCAGGCGTTGACTGAAGTCAGATGCGGGCATGGTTGAAGACGATTTAAGATTCAAGATTCAAGATTCAATTCTCAAGGCTCGGGGGGAAGCCAGTTGCGGGCGGCTTCCTCCAGGCGCGGCATCGCTTCCCGGAAATGGCGCTCCACGGCGCGGCGCACGACCGGAGGGCCCAGCAGGGGCGGCACCCACACGTCGGGCTCCAGCCAGCCGGACAGGGTCAGGCGCGTCTGCTCCGGCGATGGCGCCTCGGTACGCCAGGACAGGTGACCGGCACGCACGTCACTCTGCCCCGGCACGCTCCGGGCGCTGCCCCACGCGCCGGCCCCGGGCGAGGGGTGAACATCGAGCACGTGTTTCAGCTGGCGACAGAAGACGAGCACGCAGCCCTTCATGTGCGCACGCACCCGTTGCACCCCGTTGCCGAAGTCCTCGAGCAACCCGCTGTCCACCACCAGGGGGAAGACCAGGACGAGCCGATCGTAGTCGTGGATCACCGCCACCACATGAGCTTCCGGCGCCGAAAGCAGCACGTCGAGGTGGAAGTCCAGACGTTGACCGTCGTAGCGCGTCTGGATCTGTGACTCGGCGGCGGCCACCAGCGTAAAAAGGCCCACCCACGCCAGCGTGAGCACGATCACAAAACCGCACACGGTGACATGCCGATGCCGACGAAGGGTCGCGTGGCCTGCGCGAACGGCGCCGCGACGCATTGCCTCCCATGTGTGTGCGCACTTACCTTGAATTCGCTGCAACATCACATCAGCCAAGAGGTGAGCCGTCATGGACAAGACCGGCATCTACGGAAAGACCCCACGGGGCCTCGAGGAGATCGACACCCGAGCCCTGAAACTCCCCCCCAAGCTTCGCCAGTTGCTCATCATGGTGGATGGCGAAACCGACGTGGCCAGTCTGGCGGAACGTTTCGACCAGGGCAACGCGGTGGGGCATATCATTGCCCTGGAACATATGGGGCTCATTACCCTGTTGCGGGGAACGGCCGCCAACGAGATCGACACGCTGCGCGAGGGCGCCAACGATCCGGACGGTGCGCAGGAGGATCTGGATGCGCTGCGCCAGGACCTGAGCCACCTGGTGCTGGACAGCCTCGGACCCGACGCAAGCGACCTGGCCATGCAGATCGAGGAATCGACGAGCCGCGAGGCGTTGCGCACGCACTGCGAACATTGCCACACCATCATGGCGGGCGTGCTCGGCAAGGCCCGGGCGGAGAAATTCCGGGCGCAGGCAGACGCGCTGCTGGGCTGAACGGGCGCTGCTCAGCGCAGCCCGGGGATACGAAGCCGGTCGCGCAGCTGTTCCTCCAGCCCCTCGCGCTGCTCCTCGATACGCGGCGTCACCTCTTCGCGCAGCCGCCGCTCGGCCTCCTCGCGCGCGCGGCCTTCCATCACGGACGCCAGATCCAGGCTGACGGAGGGATCGCTGAACGGGCCACGGATGCGAATGGGCAGATTCACGCCCCGCAATTCGTCCAGGGAACGACCACTCTGGCCTTCCAGGGTGGCCACCAGCGTGGCGTTCACCCGGTAATCCAGACGCTCCCGCGGCAGATCCGCATTCCCCTGTCCGCGCACGCGCAGCAACGGCGAGGACGCGCTCAGATCCTCGTTGGTGACGATACCGTCACGGATGGTGAAGCTGCCCCTCAACTCCGAAAAGTCGGTCTGGTTCGGCTCGTCGGTGCGCTCCACGGATTGCCCCCGCAAACGCGCCTCGGCATCGCGGATGATCTGGGCAATATTGATCCCCTTCACCGCGCCGTCGGCGAACTCGAAATCGCCGCTGCCGTTGAGCGCGGACACCAGGTCCTTGACGCTTTGGCCACGGGTGTTGATACGTGCATTGAGTCGCGTCGTGCCCGCCAGCAGGCCCTCGCCGTCCTCGGACATGTCATCCAGAAGAGGCCCCATGCGCACGCCACGCAGTTGCTGTTCGAAGGCGTAGCGGGGTGTGTCGCCGCGCACGTCCAGACTCATGGCCGCCTCGATGGATCCTTCGTACAGGCGGCCGCTGAAGGGCTTGAGTTCCACCAAGCCGTCACGGGCGGAGAGCGTCAGGGAAAGTTGCGTCAGCGTCAGGCCGTTGATGATCATTTCGCCCACCGCAAGCCCGGCGTTCACGTTCAGCGAACGCAGCATCTCCACCGGCAATTCGATAGGATCGTCCGGCCAGCCCTCGCGTTCCGCCTCGGGCGCATCCCGGGGCGGGGCCACCGGCTCGTCGGCGGGCGGCGGCAGGTAACGGTCCAGGTTGATCCTGTCCACGTCCAGTTCGGCGCGAATAGCCGGGCTGTCATACTGGCTGACTCGCGCGTTGCCTGTCAGGCGCGTGTCATCCAGGCGCACGGCGAGGCTCGTGAGGCTTGCCGCATCCGCGTCCGCCTCGAAGGCCAGCTCCACGGACACGTTCTCCAGCACGTCGGGATCCGCCGTCTCGGGCGGTTCCTCTCCCAGTTCCCGGAGCAGCGTGCGCACGCTGAAGGTGTCGGAGCTGAGTTCACCACTCACCCGCGGGTTGTCGGCGTCAAGGCCCCTGACCGCCATCCTGCCCGACAGCGTGAGGCCCAGGGTCTCGACACTGAGATCGTCGATGGCGGCCGTTCCCGCGGCGAGATCAGCCCCGACGTCGGCGCGGATGCGCGCAGAGAGATCTGCCGGCAGTTCCTCACCGCTCAGGTCCACGGCGGCCACCAGACGGCGCAGGTCATAGCGTTGCGCCTCCAGATCAATGGTGAGCCGGGCGTTGAGATCCATCTCGGCGGTCATGGCCGGCTCCTCCTGGTGCAGCCTCAGCGACATCTCCAGGGGCGTCGGCTCGCCCAGCCGGATGCGGCCCAGTTCCATGTTGAAGGGATCGAGGCGCAGCGCCGTGCCCGCCTGCTCATCGCGCCATGACACGCTGGCATCGCGTATCACCAGCCCGCCCACGTCGATGTCCCGCAGCGCCGGGGCTTCGCCGGGCACGCGCTCCAGCCGCGGCTCAACCGGCTCGTCGGGTGTCTCGGCGGCCTCCACCAGATCGTCCCAGTTGGTGCGCCCCTGGGCATCCCGCTCCAGGTTCAGGGCCAGCCCCACAAGGCGGATCTGCTCAACCTGCAGCTCACGGCGCAGGAGCGGCATGAGGGCCACGGACAACTCCACCTCGCGGATGCGTGCGAACGGCTCGTCGGTGAAGCCCTCGGCATTGGACAACCAGGTGTCGCCCAGGCTCACGCCCAGGCGGGGGAACAGGGTCAGTCCGATCTCCCCCTCGATCACCAGGTCCCGGCCCGTTTGCTCCTTCACCGCCGCGCTGATGCGGTCCTTGTGTTCGTTGGGGTCGAACGTGGCCACCAGGTAGGCCGCCGTGGCGCCGGCCAGGATCAGCAAAGCCAGCAGCAGGATCAGCACGCGCTTAAACCATTTCATCTCGGAGTTGCTCCTTGGGTGGTCCCTTGGTTCAGTGTAGAGCCAAGGGTCGATCTGCGCAGGAGGGCGCGACATCTGAAAGCGCCATCAGGTATAACATAGTCGTCACGACCCGTCGTTGCCCAGGAGGTTCAGCACCCCATGTCCCGCCCCGCAGGTAAGGCCAGTCTCAGGCGCAAGCCCCATGTCCTGTTCATGGGCCCCACCAACTCGGCCCGCACCCAGATGGCCGAGGCCTACGGTCGCGATCTCCTGGCCGACCTGGTGGAGGTCCGCTCCGCGGGGATGGCCGCCAGCGATCTGGACCCGCGCACGCGCCAGGTCCTGCAGACGGACGGCATCGATACCAACGGCCTGTACACCAAGATAGTGGACCCGAATCTGCTGGACTGGGCAGACCTGGTGGTCACCCTGTGCGCGGACACCCACCGCCTGAAACTGCAGGAGCAGGAAAGCTTCGTGCACAAGAACTGGTCCATGGAGGACCCCGCCCGCCTGGCCAAGGGCCCGGATGACCTTGCGCCCTACCTTCAGGCCCGCGACGACATCAAGCGCAGGGTGCGGCAGTTCTCGAACTCGATCCGGCTGATGCATCGGTAGAGCGCATTCAACGTTCAAGGTTCAAGATTCAAAGGTAAGGCGGCGCCACTGATCGCCCCGAAGCCCGGACTCCCTATCCGGGCAGGTCCCACGTGCCGGACTTGCCGCCGGACTTGTGTACCAGGCGCACGCCCTCCATGGTCATGAAACGGTCCACGGCCTTGCACATGTCGTACACCGTCAGCAGGGTCACCTGCACGGCGGTCAGCGCCTCCATCTCCACACCCGTCTGCCCGCGTGTCTCGGCGGTGACCCGGCAGTGCACCGACGGGGGCTCGTCGGCGGTGGTCAGCTCCACTTCCACGTGGGTCAGCGCTATCGGGTGACAAAGCGGCACCAGTTCCGCCGTCTTCTTGGAGGCCATGATGCCCGCCACCCGGGCGATGCCCAGCACGTCGCCCTTCTTGTGGCTGCCCGAGCGGATCAGGGCGAGGGTCTCCGGCGCCATGGTGATGCGCCCCTCGGCGATGGCCACCCTTCGGGTCACCGATTTGTCGCCCACATCGACCATGTGGGCCTCGCCGCGGGTGTTGAAGTGAGTGAGTGTGCTCATGGGCGTATAATTCCGGCAGTAACCCCAATTAGCAAAGTGTAAGCGTAAACCATGTCCATTACTGTGCGTTACTTTGCCAGCCTCCGCGAACAGCTGGGCCGCGGCGAGGACCGGCTGGATGCCGGCGACGCGGATACCGCCGCCGCCGTATGGGCGCGCGCGGTTCCGGAGCGCGACATGCCGGAACGGGTGCTCATCGCCGTGAACCAGGAATACGCGGAGCCGGACCACCCCGTGCGTGACGGCGACGAGGTGGCCTTCTTCCCCCCGGTCACGGGCGGCTGAGCCGTGAGCGTCTCCCTGCACCCGAAGCCCTTCGACCCCTGGACTCTGGTCGCCACGCACCAGGCCGGAGTAGCGGCCGGCCGTTTCGGCGCCACGGCGGTGTTCGTGGGCACCATGCGCGACTTCAACGAAGGCGACGACGTGCGCGCCATGACGCTGGAACACTATCCCGGCATGACCGAGAAGCATCTTGAGGCCATCGTCGCGCAGGCAAGGGAACGCTGGACGCTGGAGGACTGCCTCATCGCCCACCGCGTGGGTGCCATCGAACCCGGCGAGCCCATCGTGGTGACCGCCGTCTGGTCAGCCCATCGCAGGGAAGCCTTCGAGGCCTGCCGCTTCCTGATGGAGGAACTCAAGCACCGCGCGCCTTTCTGGAAGCGCGAGGCGCTGGCGGATGGGGGGACGCGGTGGGTGGAGAAGAACACCGAAGGGTGAGCCGAAGGCCGTTGGCCTTCGGAAGGATGAAGGTTGAAGGTTGAAGGTTGAATGAAATCGCTGCCCCTCCCGCGGAGTGGGCCGAGGAGCCGACATTCATCCTTCAACCTTTCTCCTTCATCCTTCTTCCTGTTGCTGCATCACTGCAGCAACAGGAAGAACGCCCCTTCGTCGCGCCGGATGTTCAGCAGCAGGCGCTGGCCCGCATCGCCGATCACGCGGCGCAGTTCCTCGACGCTGGCTACCGGCTGGCGGTTCACGGACAGGATGAGATCGCCCTCGCGCAGGCCGGCGCGTGCGGCGGGGCTGCCGCTTTCCACGGATACCACCAGCACGCCCTGCACGCGGCCGTAATGCGGTGAGTCTTCGGTGATGTCGCCGAAGGCGGCCCCTTCAAGACGCCGGCCAAGGCGCCGTCCTTCCACCGTGGCGGCCCGGATCTCGGCCACTTCCGCGGTCACCTCGATCCTGCGGTTGTCACGCACCACGTCGAGCACCACCTCCGTGCCCACCCTCAGCAGGCCGATGGCATTGCGCAACTCCGCGGAATTGCGCACGGAACGCTCATTGACCCGCAGCACCACGTCGCCTTCCTTCAGACCGGCGCGATCGGCCGCGGAGCCGGGCTCAACCTGCGCGATCACGGCCCCCTGGGTCTGGGGAATGCCGAACGCCTGCGCCAGGTCGGGGGTAAGATCCTGGACCATGATGCCCAGCCGTCCGCGGCGCACCTCGCCGTATTCCACCAGGTGATCCATTATCTGCAGCGCCATGTTCACGGGGATGGCGAAACCGATGCCGATGTTGCCGCCGCCACGGGTCAGGATCGCGGTATTGATACCCACCAGTTCGCCGCGCAGGTTCACCAGGGCGCCGCCGGAGTTTCCCGGGTTGATGGATGCGTCGGTCTGGATGAAATCCTCGTAGGACTCCATGCCCAGGCCGCTCCTTCCCAGTGCGCTGACGATGCCGGAGGTGACGGTCTGCCCGAGGCCGAAGGGGTTGCCGATCGCCACCACGAAATCCCCTACCTTGAGGGCATCCGAGTCGGCCACGGGCACCGCGTTCAGACCCTTGGCCTCGACGCGCAATACCGCAAGGTCCGTAGCGGGGTCGGTGCCGACCACTTCGGCATCCAGGCGGCGACCGTCATGCAGGGTCACCACGATCTCGTCCGCCCGGCGGATCACGTGGTAATTGGTGAGGATGAAGCCGCGCTCCGCATCCAGGATCACGCCCGAACCGAGGCCCTGCACCTGACGCTCCCGCGGCGCCTGGGGCATGTCAAAGAAGCGGCGAAAGAAGGGGTCATCGAGCAGCGGGCTCTGCTCCACCACCCGCCCGCGTGTGGCGAGATTGACCACCGTCGGCACGGTGCGATCCAGCATGGGTGCCAGCGACGGCAGGGGCTCTCCGTCCACCTCGACGGGCAACCCGGCATTGGCAAGCGACGCAACGCCGAGGGCGAACAGGACAACAAAGACGCTCAGAACGTGTCGCGGGTTTAGGCGCATGGGAATCCTCACCATCGGTTGAACTGCAATGACCTGCCCGTGTGACTGCCGGCCTGCCGTCGAAGTTCAGGGGCGCCCGTCCTGCTCCAGCTCATTTCGCTCCCGGCGTGACTGCTCCATCTCACGGGTCAGGAAGTAACTCAGCACGATACGAACGGCGACGATCGCCGCCAGGATGCCCACGTTCTCCCAGGTGGGCGCCACCACGGATTTGATGATGTCCGCGGCGATGAAGAAATCGAGTCCCAGGAGCAGGTGCGCCCCGAGCCGCTCGCGGATCAGGTCGGTCTGCAGGATGAGGTGCACGTGCCCGTCATGGCCGTCGAAACGCAGCCGCACGAAGCGCCAGGCGGCCTCGACCGTACCCACCAGCACGATGATCACGCCGATCGCCAGGAGGGGATAAAGCGCGACTCCGAGAATTGTGTGAAAGATCTCCATTACACCCTTAATCCGGATTCAAAATTCAAGATTCAAAGGGAAGGCTGCCTGGCGCCGGGCATCTTTGAATCTTGAATTTTGAATCTTGAATCTTCATTTCAAGTGCGCCCTCGGATCAAAGGGCAGCTCCTTTTTCATGCGTTCGTAGAACTTGCGGGCCTGCTCGCTGTTTGCCGGGGGCGTCACGATCTGCAGCACCACGTACTGGTCGCCCTGAGGCCGACCCGGCAGGCCCTTGCCCCTGAGGCGCAGGCGCCGGCCCGACTGTGACCCCGGCGGGATCTTCAACTCCACCCGGCCCTCCAGCGTCGGGACGTTGACCGTGGCGCCGAGCGCAGCCTCCCACGGCGTCACCGGCAGGTCCAGGTGCACATCCCGGCCTTCGAGACGGTAGCGACCGTGGGGCCGGATGGAGACCTCCAGGAACAGGTCCCCGCCGGGTCCGCCCCCCACGCCGGGACCGCCCTGGCCCGCAAGCCGGATGCGCTGCCCCTCTGTCACGCCCGGGGGGATCTTTACCTGCAACCTTCTGCCGTTGCCCAGCTGCACGGGCAGCACGGCCCCGTGCGCCGCCTGCTCCAGCGTGATCTCGATGCGCGCCGCCTGGTCGGCACCGCGGGCCTGAAACCCGCCTCCGCCCGGACGCGCGCCGCCGGCACGCCGGAAGCCGCCGCCGAACAGGCTCTCGAAGAAGTCGGAGAAGCCCCCTCCGGCGTCTTCGAATCCGCCCGCGGCACGGCGCGCACCGCCGCCGCGCACGTCACCGAAGATCTCCTCCCATCCCGGCGGCGGGCGGAAATCCTGCCCGGACTTCCAGTTGGCCCCGAGATCGTCGTAGGCACGGCGCTTCTGGGCGTCGCCCAGCACCTCGTACGCCTCGTTGACCTCCTTGAAGCGGTCCTCGGCATTGGCCTCCTTGCTCACGTCCGGATGGTACTTGCGCGCGAGCTTGCGGTAGGCCTTCTTGATCTCGTCCTGGGTGGCGCCGCGGGGCACCCCAAGCACGTTGTAGTAGTCCTTGAATTCCATGGTCCGTCTACGATAGCGCAAACGAGTGCGCCGCGTGATCACGCGGCGCAGTCATACGCTCGGGCCATGCACCCGAAGGTGCATGGCCCTCACGGGGGTCAGCCCTCGACGGAGATACGCCGCGGCTGAACCGTCTCCTGCTTGGGGATGCGCACTTCCAGCACACCGTTCACGCTCTTTGCGGAGATCTTGTCCGCGTCCGCCGTATCCGGCAGCGTGAAGCGGCGGTAGAAGCTGCCGCGGACCCGCTCGACACGCTTGTAGTTCTCGCGCTCCTCCTTGGTCTCGTGCCTGCGCTCGCCGCGGATGGTGAGCACGCCGTTCTCCATGTGCACCTCGATATCCTTGGGATCCACGCCCGGGATATCGGCATGCAGCACGTAGGCGTCCTTGTCCTCGCGGATGTCCACCGCCGGGGCCCAGTCGCTGGTGGCGGCGGATTCGCCCGACTCCGCGCCGGGGTGAAGCCGGTCCAGTTCACGGGTCAGCTGGCTCAACAGGCTCCAGGGTTCATATCGCATCATTGCCATGGTATCGACCTCCATACATCGGGAGCCGCCGCATGGCGGCACCGGGTTGTTCGACGAAACTTCTCTTGCCCACGACGATGGGGGCGGGGAGGGGGATTTCAAGCGCCGGGGGCGTTTCCCGGGCATGATCGGATCGACCACGGGAACGGGCATTGATTCAGGTCAGGCCGACGCCCCGGCAAAACGGGAGCGGCTCTCAGATCCGGGCAAACTCCAGGAGCCGGTAGGCGCCGTCCGTCACCAGGCAGAAGCTGCCCTGCACCCCCGAGTGGGTGACATGGGCGCGCAGGGCCGAGGCCGGAAAGCGCACCGTGCGCCCCTGTCGGTCCACGGCACGCACCGACGCCGCCTCGCCGCGGTAGTAGCGCAGGTAGTCCTCGCGGCTGATGTCCAGATCCACGTAGTAGCGGGGCATGGAGTCATTCCACGTTCTGCACCTGCTCACGCATCTGCTCGATGAGCACCTTGAGCTCCACGGCGGCACGCGTGGTCTCCATGTCGTTGGACTTGGAGCCCAGGGTGTTGGCCTCGCGATTGAACTCCTGCATGAGGAAATCCAGCCTTCGCCCCACCGGCTCGTCACGGTCCAGGATCAGGACCACCTCCTTGAGATGCCCGTCCAGACGGTCAAGCTCCTCGTCCACATCGAGCCGCTGGGCCTGAATGGCGAGTTCCTGTTCCAGGCGCCCGGGCTCGGCCTCCACGCCCAGGTCCGCGAGGCGGGTACGCCACTTTTCGTGCAGTGCCTCCACGACCTTCGGGCGGCGCACGCGCACCTGCTCCACCAGTTCTCCCACGGACCGGCAGCGGGTCTCGATGGCCTCGCGCAGCCGCCCACCCTCCCGCGCACGGGTGTCGGCCAGTTCCTCCAGGGCCGTGTCCAGCAGCGCCAGCGCCTGCCCGTGCAGGGACTCCAGGTCCGGCGCCGGCTCGCGCACCACGCCTGGCCAGCGCAGGATATCCAGGGCCGTCATGCGCGCGGAGTTCATGATCCAGTGCTCCACCTGCACACACACCTCGATCAGCCGCTTGGCCAGCGCCTCGTTGACCTCCAGCCCGGCCGCCTCGCCCACCGGCGGATGATAGCGCAGCGCGACCTCCACCTTGCCGCGTCCCAGGCGCGCCTGCACACGCTCGCGCACGGCATTCTCCATGCTGCGAAACGCATCCGGCAGGCGCAGACTCACCTCCAGGTAGCGATGATTGACGCTTCTCAACTCCCAGGACAGGACCCCCTGGTCCGTCTCCTGCTCGCAGCGTGAATAGCCGGTCATACTTCTTAACATGGGGTGCCTCCCGGGAGGATCGGGTCGCGCGTCAGGGCAAGAGTGCCAACAAGCATGACGCAAGAGACACGATACAAGATACAAGAGGCAAGAGGAAAACCCGGCGGGCCCGGTATCCCGCCACTTGTCTCTTGCCTCTTGTATCTTGTCTCTTGCGCTATAATGCGCCCCCCACGCACCCACAGGAGTCCCCATGCGACCCAGCGGCCGTCAACCGGACGAGATGCGCCCCATTCGTTTCACCCGCCACTACACCAAGCACGCGGAGGGTTCCGTGCTGGTGGAGTTCGGCGATACGCGCGTGCTGTGCAATGCCACCGTGGATGAGCGCGTCCCACCCTGGCTGCGCAACAAGGGCAGCGGCTGGGTCACCGCGGAGTACGGCATGCTGCCCCGCTCCACCAACGAGCGCATGGCCCGCGAGGCGGCGCGCGGCAAGCAGGGCGGACGCACCCTGGAGATCCAGCGCCTGATCGGACGCTCGCTGCGCGCAGCCGTGAACCTCGAGGGCCTGGGCGAGCGCCAGATCACCGTGGACTGCGACGTGATCCAGGCCGACGGCGGCACGCGCACCGCCTCCATCAGCGGCGGCTACGTGGCTCTGCACGACGCCGTCGAGCATCTGTTGCGGGAAGGCAAGATCCGAAAGAACCCGCTGATCGGCGCCGTGGCCTCGGTATCCGTAGGGATCTACCAGGGCGTGCCCGTGCTGGATCTGGATTACGCCGAGGACTCCAACGCGGAAACGGACATGAACGTGGTCATGAACGACGCGAATGCCTTCATCGAAGTACAGGGCACCGCCGAAGGCCACGCCTTCCGCATGGAAGAACTGGACGCCATGCTCGGCCTGGCCCGCAACGGCATCGCCGAGATCATCGCCGCCCAGCGCGCGGCTCTGGCGGGTTGAGTGCCCAAACCGGTCTGAACCACGAAGCGCACGAACGCCACGAATACCTCAAGAATGAATTCATTTCTCTCGCAAAGACGCGAAGCACGCAAAGGAACCCTGAAGAACTACATGCGTAATAATTGGCAGGTCGGGTTGAGGAACGAAAGCGACCTGCGGTGCTTGACCGTAGCCAATGCTGTTGGGGTTCGCACTGCTCATCCCAACCTACATTTCCTTGGAATTTCTTGGCGTGCTTCGCGGCTTTGCGAGAGAAATCTGTTCTGCCTTTTCTTCGTGTCCTTCGTGCGCTTCGTGGTAGAAATCATCGAATCCGGAAGAAAGTCAGCCAAATGAAGATCGTTCTGGCAACAGGCAATCCGGGGAAGGTACGGGAGCTTTCGCGGCTGCTGGAGGGCAGCGGCATACAGGTGCTGCCGCAGTCGGACTTCGGTGTGCCCGATGCCGAGGAGACGGGGCTGACCTTCGTCGAGAACGCCATCCTCAAGGCCCGCAACGCGGCGGCCCACACCGGCCTGCCCGCCATGGCCGACGACTCGGGCATCGAAGTGGACGCGCTCAACGGCGCACCCGGCATCTACTCCGCCCGCTATGCCGGACCAGCGGGCGACGACGAGGCCAATAACCGCAAGCTCCTGGAGGCGCTCAGGGACGTGCCCGACGATCAGCGAACTGCACGCTTTCACTGCGTGATCGCCTATCTGCGCCATGCCGAGGATCCGGCGCCGATCATCACGGAGGGCACCCTGGAAGGCCGCGTGACCCACGCCCCCCGGGGCCGTGGCGGCTTCGGCTACGATGTGATCTTCGAACTCCCCGACCGCGGTCTGACCACCGCCGAGATCGACCCCACGGAGAAGAACCGGATCAGTCATCGGGGGCAGGCGCTTTCCCGGATGATCAGGCGGCTTACGCCGCCTGATCATCCGGAAGGTTGAAGGTGGAAGGATGAAGGTTGAATCTCCCTCCGGAAGGTTGAAGGTGGAAGGATGAAGGTTGAATGAAACCACCCCTCCCTGGCCCTCCCCGTGAGGGGAGGGGAGAAGAGGAGTAGACTCTGGGTTCATCCTTCATCCTTCATCCTTCATCCTCCAAAACGTGGTTCCTCTAAGTCTCTACATCCACCTCCCCTGGTGCATTCGCACGTGCCCGTACTGCGACTTCAACTCGCACGAGGCGCGCGAGCAGGTGCCGGAGGATCGGTACGTGGATGCGCTGGTGGCCGACCTGGAATCGGAACTGCCGCGGGTGTGGGGACGGAGGCTCGAGTCGGTGTTCATCGGCGGTGGCACGCCGAGCCTGTTCTCGCCCGAGGCGCTGCACCGGCTGTTCTCCGAATTGCGCGCGCGCCTGCCCTGGCGGCCGGACATGGAGGTGACGCTTGAGGCGAATCCGGGTACCACGGACGCCGCGCGCTTCACGGGCTACCGGGAGATCGGTGTCAACAGGCTTTCCATCGGTGCGCAGAGTTTTGACGACGCCATGCTGGAGCGGCTGGGTCGTATCCACGGTGCGGACGAGGCACGGACGGCATTTGAGACGGCCCGCCTGGCCGGGTTCGAGAACATCAACCTGGATCTCATGTTCGGGCTGCCGGGGCAATCGCCGGACCAGGCACTGGCCGATCTGGACGCCGCGCTGGCACTGGGGCCCGAGCACCTGTCCTGGTATCAGCTGACACTGGAACCGAACACGCGCTTCGCCGCCGACCCGCCGGTGTTGCCCGATGACGACACCCTCTGGGAGATGCAATCGGCCGGTCAGGATCGGCTCGCATCCAGTGGCTATACTCAGTACGAGGTCTCCGCCTATGCGCGCCCGGGACACGCGTGCCGCCACAATCTCAACTACTGGGAATTCGGCGACTATCTGGGGCTCGGCGCCGGGGCGCACGGCAAGATCTCGCTGCCGGGAGAAGACCGGATACAACGACGCCGGAAACTCCGCCAGCCGCGGCAATACATGGAAGCGGCGCTGACGGCATCGCCCGTCAGCGGGGAACAAACCCTGAGCCGGGAGGAGCTTGTGTTTGAGTTCATACTGAACGCCACGAGGCTCCGCCACGGTGTCGACACGGATCTGTTCACTACCCGCACCGGCCTGCCTGCCGATGCGCTGGAGCCCATGCGCAGTGAAGCGGTGTGCCGCGGGCTGCTGGGCCCCGACCCCGGGCGCATCGAGCCCACGGAACTGGGCCGGCGCTTTCTCAACGACCTGCAGGCGCAGTTCCTGGCCGGCCACCGTGGAACCCCTTGAGTACGTGACCGTCACTTGCCCCCACTGCGGGGCCGCCTGCGACACGGAAGTTGATCTCTCCACCCTGCCCGCCAGCTACGTGGAAGACTGTCAGGCCTGTTGCGCGCCCATGCTCCTCTCCGCTGCCATGGACCCGTTTACCGGCCTGCTCTCAGTGGACACCCGCAGGGAGAACGACTGACGTGAAACGCGAGTACACGCCCATCCCCTGCGCGCTCTACAGCGAGTACGAACTGGCCATCCTGCGCCGGCGCACGCTCAGGGTACGCTGGAAGGACCGCTACGGCATGGATCGAGTCGAGACCCTCAAACCCGTCGACCTGCGCACCCGCAGGCACGCGGAGTTCATGATCGCCCGCAACCAGCTTGGGCAGCAGCGGGTGTTGCGGCTGGACAGAATCATAAACACCAAGGATGAAGGATGAAGGATGAAGGATGAAGGATGAAGGATGAAGACAGAGTGTACCCTCTCATTCAGCCCTCAGCCCTCAGCCCTCAGCCCTCAAAAGAGGGGTGGTTTCATTCAACCTTCAACCTTCATCCTTCAACCTTCCGAAGGGGCGGTGGTTTTATTCATCCTTCAACCTTCAACCTTCATCCTTCCGAACACATCGTGTTCGGAAGCCCCCGTAATCTCCACCTCCACGAGATCCCCCGCCTCCAGCCCGTCGCCGTTCTCGATCACCACCACGCCGTCGACCTCCGGCGCGTCGGCGGCGGAGCGGGCGATCACGGCGCCGTCGTCGTCCGGGCCGTCCACCAGCACGGTGAGGGTCCGGCCAACCTTATCCTGCAACCGGTCCGCGCTGATGCGCGACTGCAGCTCCATGAAGCGCTCCAGGCGCTCGGCCTTGACCGGCTCGGGGACCGGGTCCGGCAGGGCGTTGGCGGCGGCGCCTTCCACCGGCGAATAGGCGAAACAGCCGACACGGTCCAGCTGCGCGGCCTCGAGAAATGCCAGCAGCTCCTCGAATTCGGCTTCCGTCTCGCCCGGGAAGCCGACGATGAAGGTGCTGCGCAGGGTGATGTCGGGGCAGATCTCCCGCCATCGCTGGATGCGATCCAGGGCCTTTTCGGCAGCCGCCGGCCGGCGCATGGCCTTGAGCACACGCGGGCTGCCGTGCTGCAGGGGGACATCCAGATACGGCAGGATGCGTCCCTCGGCCATGAGCGGCACGAGGTCATCCACATGGGGATAGGGATACACGTAATGCAGCCGAACCCAGACCCCGAGACTGCCCAGCGCTTCGGCCAGTTCGCGAACGTGGGTGCGCATCGGGCGTCCGTTCCAGAAACCGGTGCGGTATTTCACATCCACCCCGTAGGCGCTGGTGTCCTGTGATATGACCAGCAGTTCCTTCACTCCGGCCGCCACCAGGTTCTCCGCCTCCTGCATCACCTCGGCCACCGGCCGGCTCACCAGATCGCCCCGGAAGCGGGGAATGATGCAGAAGCTGCAGCGATGGTTGCAGCCTTCCGAGATCTTCAGGTAGGCATAATGGCGTGGCGTGAGCTTGACTCCCCCGGCCGGCACCAGGCGCTCGAACGGGGCGTGGGCCGGCGGCAGGTGCCGGTGGACCTGGGCCATCACGGCCTCGTAGGCATGGGGGCCGGTCACCGCCAGCACGCCGGGGTGCGCCTGTCGCACCTTGTCCGCCTCGGCACCGAGGCAGCCGGTCACGATCACCCGCCCGTTCTCCGCAAGCGCCTCGCCGATGGCGTCCAGGGATTCCTCCACGGCGGCGTCGATGAACCCGCAGGTGTTGACCACCACCAGGTCGGCGTCGTGGTAGCTGGCCGAGATCCCGTAGCCTTCCGCCCGAAGCTGCGTGAGTATGCGCTCGGAGTCCACCAGGGCCTTGGGACAACCCAGGCTGACGAACCCGACCCGTCCGCCGGATTCAGCACGGGCAGACATAGTCGCCTACCCGCAAAAGGGCGTGTTTATGCACATGATTGCGCGTTCCCGGAAAGTCCCGTGACAGATTGATGAAGGTCAAGGGCCACGCCACAAATGATGATAAAAGTGTCATATAAACAATGCGTTAACAAAATGGTCAAATTTTGACCGAAGAAACGACCCGGACGCCCCCGCGCGACTTTGTGACCTTGTTCCCATCGTCTTCCACAGAGTTATCCACAGATTTTGTGGATAACCGTACAAGCGATTGGATCACAAGCACTTACCCCGCATTCCTAGGTTATGCCACCACATCGGGTGGCGCTGCAGCATAGTCCTCAAGCCCCGTTCTGTGAAGTGCCTGCCACGCCGGTGCTCTTGCCGGACGGCCCGGGATTCAGTATATTGCGCGTCTTTTTCCCAGCCCGTGATGGTTTCAGAGGTCGCTCCCATGAAGGCCGATATTCACCCCGATTACCACGAAGTGTCCGTGACCTGCAGCTGCGGCAACACCTTCAAGACGCGCTCCACCTTTGCGGGCTCGGAGATGCACGTGGAAGTGTGCTCGTCCTGCCACCCGTTCTACACGGGCAAGCAGAAGATCATGGATACCGCCGGCCAGGTGGACAAGTTCCGTCGCCGCTACGGCCAGTAATGCGCGGATCGTGACCCGGATCGCCAGGGTTCGCAGCGGATTCATGCAGAGGGCGCGCCGGTGGCGCGCCCTTTTTCTTGTGCGCGGTGCGCTGCCGATACTATGCCTCACGGCGCTGCTCACCGGCGCACCGGCACAGGCGCAGACGCCCTGGACCCCGGTCGACCTGCCGGAGAGCTGCCAGTCGCCGGATCATGTGCACGGCAGGGCCACCGTCGCCCATGTATTCGATGGCGACACCGTGCGTCTGGATGATGGCACGCGCGTGCGGCTCATCGGACTCGATACCCCGGAGTATCATCACCGCAACCCGGATCTCGATCCGGAGCCCTTTGCCGAAGAGGCCCACGACGCCCTGTCCGCGCTGCTTGCATACCATGGCCATCAGGTGATCGTGGTTCACGATCGCGAGCTGCACGACCGGTTCCAGCGCCTGCTGGCCCACCTGTTCACGCCCGACGGCCAGAGCGTGACCGCGCTCATGCTCGCCCAGGGCCTGGCCACCCGCCTGACGATTCCTCCCAACGACTGGAACCTGGATTGCTACCGCGACGCCGAACGACGCGCCGGCGAGGCGCGCCTCGGCCTCTGGGCACTGCCGGAGCACCGGCTGTTCGATGCCCGCGAACTGCCGCGTGATGCCGAGGGCTTCCGGCGCGTGGAGGGTCGCGTCGTGCGCATCGGAGAGAGTTCACGCGCCGTGTGGATCAACCTTGAAGGGGATGTGGCGCTGCGGGTGGATCACCCGGACCTGGCCAACTTCCCCGAACTGGACGTGCGCGCGCTGGAGAACCAGCGCGTCAGGGCGCGGGGCCATGTCTATAATCATCGTGGACAGCCGCGCATCCGGATCCGTCATCCGGCGAACCTGGAAGTCCTGGAACCCTAGCCCGCATATCTCACCGGTCGAACACCGGCTGGCGCGCAACAGGCTGAAACATGAGTGGAATACGTTAGAATGGCCGCCAACCTCACCATGACAGACTGTTCCCGCCGGAGTCCTATCGCGGTTCAGGCTCGTCTTCGCGCCCGTATGCTTGCTCTTCACTCAACCCATAGCTACGGCTATGGCTTTCGCTCCAGAGCGGCGCCTACGAACGCGAATCCTTCGCCTGCTCCCGCGATCCCGGTGAGATATGCGGGCTAGACACCCCTGGGCGGTCTTAATAGGCCCGGACTCCGGAAGCCAATCCCGATGAAGCATCGTCTCCTGAACACCCTTATCGCCCTGGCCGTCGCCGTGGTGACGGTGCTGGTCAGCGCCTGCGCCACCCACCCGGTGACCGGCCGCCAGCAGCTCATGCTGGTCTCGGAGAGCCAGGCCATCAGTGCCTCGCGCCAGGCCTACGTGCAGATGCTGGAACCGATTGCCAAGGACGGACGGGTGAACAACGACCCGGAAGTCGTAGCACGGATCAACGCCATCACGGGACGCGTGGTTGCGCAGGCCATCAAATACCGGCCGGAGACCCGCGAGTGGGACTGGGAGATGACGGTGATCGACAACCCGGACGTGGCCAACGCCTTCGCCATGGCCGGGGGCAAGATGGCCATCTACACCGGCATGATCAACAAGCTGGAAGCCACGGATGACGAACTGGCGCAGGTGATCGCCCACGAGGTCGCCCATTCCCTGTCGGCGCACACCGCCGAGAAGATGTCGGTCTCCCTGGCCACCAACCTGGCCATCACCGGCTATGCGCTCACCGGTGAACGCTCCGCGGTGGCGCTGGGCGGGGCGGCGCTGGCCGCCGCCCTGGCCGTGCAATTGCCTCACAGCCGTCAGATGGAGCGCGAGGCGGACCGCATCGGCATCGAACTGGCGGCGCGGGCCGGCTACGACCCCCAGGCGGCCGTGAGCCTGTGGCAGAAGATGGACGCCATGGGCAATGCCAGTCCGCCGCCCTTCCTGAGCACGCACCCCACCACCGAGAGCCGCATCCGCGACCTGCGCGACCTGGCGCGCCAGATGCAGCCGCTCTACGAGGAAGCCCGCGCCGGCACCCCGCCGACCCATCCCCTGTAAGCCGCGGCGCTAGCAACCCTTTTGAACCACGAAGCGCACGAAGGACACGAAGAAAAAGAACTGTTCTCTCGCAAAGAACGCCAAGGAACTCCAGGAATGCGTAGGTTGGGGTGAGCAGCGCGAACCCCAACGGCATGCGCCGGGATCAGGCATCGTATGTTGGGGTTCGTACCTCACCCCAACCTACCCCGCATATCTCACCACCCTTCTACTGCGGCCGCCGATCCGCTCGCTGTGACGGGACGTGCTCCCTCCAGCCGGCTTGACGTAGTGTCGGCTACGCCTGCGCCG
>NZ_MVBK01000033.1 GCF_002000365.1 Thioalkalivibrio denitrificans
GCAGCTCAGCCCGGATGAACAACGTATTGAGAGATCACAGCTAGCCTGTAGATACTCCGTTCCCGGTCAAGCCTTGTTGAGGTCGGGCTTCAGCCCGACAGGCGGTGCCTGACCTGGCGGCAGCTGTCGCCCTGAAGGGCGACCTACCCCGGCGGTGCATCGCTCTACTCGAACAGTTCCCGGAACCAGCGCAACGGGCCGCGCACGGCGGACGGGACATCATCCGCGCAGGGGGAAATCCCGGCCGGCGCGGAACCCGCCATGAAGGGCATCCACAGGGCACCCTCACAACCCTCCACCGCCCGCAGCCCGTTGGCCGGATCGATGAGCAGCCACTCCATCCCCTCGGGCCGGATCGGGTCCAGCCCGCGCCGGGAAATCCCCCGCATCAGGTCTGCCCACACGGGCAACGCACCGCTGGCCCCGGAGAGCCCCATGGGGATGTTGTCATCCCGCCCCACCCAGACCACGGACAGGACGTCGCCCGCATAGCCCGCAAACCACGCATCGCGGTTGTCGTCGGTGGTGCCGGTCTTGCCGGCCACCGGCAGGTCCGCCGGGAGCAGGCCGTTCAGCGCCGCACCGGTGCCGCGTCGCGTGACCTCGTGCAGGGCTGCAGTCACCAGGTACACGGCCGCGGGATCCGCCGCCTGGCGCAGATCCATGGGATAGCGATTCAGCAATCGCCCCTCGGCGTCCATCACCTCACGGATTGCCCGCGGCGGCGTTTCGAAACCGCCTGCAGCCAGGGACTGGTACATATGGGTCATTTCGAAGGGGGAGAACTCCACCGCGCCAAGCAACAGCGAGGGGTATGGCTGCAGCGAGCGCTTCACACCCAGGCGCTGCAGTTGCTCGATGACCGGCGCGAGTCCCAGGGACAGGCCCAGGCGGGCGGTGGCCACGTTGTAGGAATGTACCAACGCCTCCAGCGCGGGCACCAGCCCGTGGTGCTCGCGATCGTAATTGCGCGGTGTCCATTCGTCCCCGTTGTCCAGGCGCACGGTGAGTGGGCCGTCATCCAGGAGCGTCGCCAGGGTGTATTCCGACGGCCGGGACAGGGCCGCGAGGTACACGGCGGGCTTGAGGAGGGAACCCACCGGACGGCGCGCATTGATGGCGCGGTTGAAACCCGCATGGCGGGGATTGCGGTCCCCCACCACGGCCAGCACCTCGCCGCTGTCCACCGCACTCACCACCACGCCGGCCTGCAGCGTTCCCACCTCCAGGCCGCGCGTGCCCTCGATCCGGTTCAGGCGATCGGCCACCGCCCCTTCGCTGGCCAGCTGGATGCCCGGGTCCAGGGTGCTGAAGATGAGCAGGCCCTCGCTTTGCAGGTCCTGCTCCCGGTAATCCCGGCGCAGCTGGGCACGCACCAGATCCAGGAACGCCGGAAACGGCGTCACCCCCGAGGGTGGACGCACACTGACGCCCAGGGGACGTGTCCTGGCCCGGGCGGCCGCCTGTGGATTCAGGGCGCCCTGTCCTTCCAGGATCTCCAGGACCAGGTTACGGCGTGCCGTGGCCCGTTCAGCTCGCCGCCGGGGATCGTAGTAGGACGGACCGCGCACCATGGCCACCAGGAGGGCCAGCTGCTCCGGGTGCAGTTCGTCCAGGCGTCGCTGGAAATAGAACTGGCTGGCCAGCCCGAAACCGTGGATCGCCCGGTCCCCGTCCTGGCCCAGGTAGACCTCGTTGAGATAGGCCTCCAGGATCTCCGACTTTTCGTAGCGCCACTCCAGCAGCACCGCCATGATGGCCTCGTTGACCTTGCGCCTGAGCGTGCGGTCGTGGGTCAGGAAATAGTTCTTCACCAGCTGCTGCGTGATGGTGCTGCCCCCCTGCACGGTGCGTCCTGCGCGCAGGTTGGCCAGGGCCGCGCGGGCGATGGCGGAGAAATCCAGGCCGCGGTGCTCGTAGAACTTGCGGTCCTCCACCGCGATCAGGGCCTCCACCAGCAGTTCCGGTACCTCGTCGAGACGCACCAGCACACGGTCCTCACCGTGGCGCGGATAGATGTTGGCGATGAGCGCGGGCTCCAGGCGTGCCAGCGAAGCGGATTGGCCGGTCTCCAGCTCGGTAATGGCCCGGACGCGCCCGTCGCGCAGTTCCACGCTCAGCCGCCTGGGCGGTTCCGCTCCGTCCGCGAACGGGAAGCCCCGAGTGCTGATGAGAAAGCGGCCGCCTTGTTCCCGGAACTCGCCGCCGCGGATCGCGTCGCCGCGCCGATAGTGGATCAGTTCCAGTTCGCGGGTGAGTTGCGCGGGCTCCAGGGCGCGTCCGGGATAGAGTTCCAGCGGGCGGGCGAACACGCGAGCCGGGACGGCCCAGCGCTTGCCCTCGAACTGGCTGCGGATCTCGTAATCCAGGTAGACGGTGTAACCGCCAAGACCCAGGATACCCAGCAGCAGTCCAAGGAGCGCCCCGCGCCAGATACGCCGCGGCTGCCTTACCTTGCGGCGTCGGCGGGCTGCGGACTTGCGGCGTACGGGAGTCTTGCGGGCGGGTTTGCGGCGTGCCATGGCGCGGGCATTCTACATGGTTTGCAGGCCAATGATCCGTGCGCCCGGTCCCGGGACGTTCCGGTGAGCCCTGCTGTACCATGTTAGCGTCAATTCAAAGTCAAAAGCCGGAACGCAAAGGGCGCGAAGGGGTACGCAAAGGACGCAAGGGAAGTCATAGTTGAAAAAACCTTAGCGCCCTTCGCGCAACCCTTCGCGTTCCTTCGCGGTTGGCTTTTTGGCTTTTCAGCTTCATTCACCGATTCCACGGATTCCCGTTCCATCCAAACAGGCATTGTCCGCAGAAACATGACTGATCAGGAAGACCAACAGCGCCGGCTCATCGAGGCCCTGAAACAGCCGGAGGCCTATCCCCATCCGGCGGATTCGGTGGAGTGCATCGAGACGCACATCTCGTGGGTGTTCCTGGCGGGCGCGTACGCCTACAAGCTGAAGAAACCGCTGAACCTGGGGTTTCTCGATTTTTCCACCCTGGAGCGGCGGCGGTTCTTCTGCGAGGAGGAACTGCGCATCAATCGCCGGCTGGCCCCGGACCTGTACCAGGCCGTGGTCGGTTTCAGCGGTGAGCCGGAGGCACCGGACTTCGACGGGGCCGGCGAGCCATTCGAGTACGCGGTGCGCATGGCGCGTTTCGATCACACCCGTGAGATGGACAAACTGCTGGAACGCGGTGAACTGCCCCTGGCCTGGATGGACGAACTGGCCGAGTGCGTGGCGGATTTCCACGACCGCATTCCCCGTGCGCAACCGGACAGCAAGCTCGGGGCACCGGCGGCGGTCTGCGCCCCCATGAAGGACAACTTCGAGCAGCTGCGGCCGCGAATCCTGGTGCCGGAGAGACTCGAACAACTCCACCGACTCGGCCAGTGGACGCATGATGCCTGCAATCGACTGGAGACCACACTGGACGAACGCCACCGGCAGGGGTTCGTGCGCGAATGTCACGGCGACATGCACCTGGGCAACATGGCGCACGTGGACGGCAGGGTGCTGGTGTTCGACGGCATCGAGTTCAGTGAGGCCCTGCGCTGGATCGACATCATCAGCGAAGTGGCCTTCGTCACCATGGACCTGCTGGACCGGGACGCCACCCCCCATGCGCATCGCTTTCTCAATGCCTGGCTGGAACGCACCGGGGATTACGACGGCCTCAGGCTTCTGCGTTTCTACCAGGTCTATCGCGCCATGGTGCGAGCCAAGGTCTCCGGTATCCGCATGACCCAAGAGGGTCTGAGCGATGGCGAGCGCCGCCGCTCCGAGGAGAATTGCCACGACTACCTGGATCTCGCCGAGTCGCTCACGCGCCCCGGTTCGCCCGCCCTGTTCATCAACCACGGTCTGTCGGGTTCCGGCAAGACCACGCGCAGCCAGACCCTGGTCGAGGAACTGGGGCTGATCCGTGTCCGCTCCGACGTGGAGCGCAAGCGGCTCGCGGGGCTGGAAAGCGGGGATCGGGACCGAAGCGGAGTGGGCGCCGGCATCTACTCACGGGACATGGGCGAAAAAACCTACACGCATTTGCTCGACCTGGCCGGCAGACTCCTGGAGGCGGGCTTCGCGGTGGTGGTGGATGCCACTTTTCTGGAGCGCGGTCGGCGCGACCGCTTTGCCGGGCTTGCAGCGCGGCTCGGTGTGCCCTTCTGCATCCTGGATTACCGCGCCCCGGTGGAGGTGCTGCGAAAGCGCATCCGCGAGCGGGAATCCGAAGACAGAGATGCGTCCGACGCCGGCCTCGCCGTGCTGGAGCACCAGTTGCAGACCGCGGAGCCACCGGGTGCGGACGAGCCCGTGGTGGCCATCGATACGGAAAAGGACAGACTTCCGCTGGAGGACATCAAACGACGCATGGCGTCGCCGGATGCTATCATGGACCCTATTCCTTAACCGGCGCGTCCCGCGATCCCTCGCCTGACGTCGACGCCCAGCCCATACGGACACACCGCTATGACCGACCACGACCCCACCGAAGCCGAACTCACCAAGGAACAGCGCATCCTGCGCATCATGCAGACGGTGCTGACCGACGTCGCCCGGGATACGAACACGCCCCCGGGGATGAAGCACCCGCTCACGGACAAGACCATCCACAACATTCGCGACTGCCTGTCGCTGATCGTCGAGCGCCAGCAGGAACTGGCGGAGGCGCTGGGCCAGGAAATGAACATGCGGCCGCGTTACGTGGATGAGCCGAAGAAGGGCGATACCGTTGTGCACATCAACGTCGATACGCTGCGCAAAAATCCCAAATCCTGAGTTGAATGGTCCCGGCATCGCCCCACGGTGGACGTGTGGCGCGCGGCACAACATGGAGTGATCTCATGGCAGATAGGCGCCTGATTCCCGCAATGACACTCGTTCTGGCGCTTCTCCTTGCGCCCATCGCGCAGGCGGACATCGCGCTTCGCTACACCGACGAGGGCGGCGCGACGGGCAGCACGGTGATGATCAAGGGCAACATGGTGCGCATGGAGGAGCGGGAGGAGGACGGGTCCATGGTCTACAGCCTGTTCGACCGGGACGCCCGCACGTTGACCATGGTCATCGACGAAGAACGCAGTTACGCCCAGCTCACCGAGGACGGGCTGCGTTCGCAGGCGGGCGAGGTGCAGAGAATGCAGCAGGAGTTCCTGCAGCAGATGCGCCAGCAGATGGAACACATGCCGCCCGATCAGCGCCGCATGATGGAGCAGCAGATGCGGCAGATGGGCATTGACCCGGCGATGCTGTCCGGCGAGGACGTTCCGGTACCCGACATCGCCACCCTGGAGACCCGTCCCACGGGTGAGACGGACACCATTGGCGGCGTGCGCTGCGAGCGCCTGGACGTGTACCTGGAGGGAACGCGCACCAACGAACTGTGTGTGGCAAGGCCGGGCGACGTGGGCATGTCGGGCGGGGACTTTGCGACCATGCAGGTCCTGTTCGAATTCATGCACAGCCTCGCGGAGATCGCCATGTCCATGGGCGGTCCGTTTGCCGCCGACATGGGCACCGAGATGCTTCCCAAGGTGGACGGCGTGCCCGTCATGGTGCGCAACCTGGAGGACGGTACGGAGATCCAGCTGGAGTCCGTCTCGGGCGACACGCTGTCCGCTGACCTGTTCCGCATCCCGTCGGGCTATGAGCGCGTGGATCCGTTCTGATGCCCGTCAGGGCCGGACCCGCTCCGGCCTGGGCAACAGCCTCCGTCTGCTCGCCGCGACGGCGGCACTGGCCCTGCTGAATGCGTGTGCGACGCCCTCGGGACCTCCTGCCGCCTCGGCGCTGCAGGATCGCGCGGTAACGGCATCCGATGCCTCCCGTAACCAGGTGGTGGCCGTCGCGCTGGCACAGGTGGGCACGCCTTACCGCTTCGGGGGCGACACGCCCCGGGGGTTCGATTGCAGCGGGCTGGCGCGTTACGCGCACGGCGCGGCGGAGATCCGCATACCGCGCCAGACCCACGTCCAGTCCGAGCACGCGCGCCGCGTGGACATCAGCCGGCTGAAGCCCGGCGACCTCCTGTTCTTTCGTATCGACGACGACAAGCCTTCGCACGTGAGCATCTACGTGGGCGAGAACCGCTTCGTTCATGCGCCCTCCTCGGGCGGTCATGTGCACGTGGAACGGCTGGATCACCCTTACTGGGCCCCGCGACTGCTCCATGCCGGGCATTTCTTCGCGGAATAGCGATCTGTTCAGTCCCCGTTCATGGCCGTCGGGATAGGTTATTCTTGGCGGTCGACATTCCAACCCACAGTCCCCGTTCCGCGAGCACGGAGTTCATGGAACGCCTGGTGAAACCCGGAAACACATGGAGACCACAATGAAGCGCCTTATCGTCACCGTCCTCGTCCTGCTCGTCACGACCGCGTTCGTCCAGGCAACAGTGGCCAAAGAACCGGACCTGGAGACGGAGCACATGCGCGTGTACTCCATCGAAGGCGAGTTCGAGACCTACCGCGAGGCGCTGGAGATGGCCATCACCAACCGTGGCATCGTGGTCAACAACGTGGCCCACATCGCCGCGATGCTCCAGCGCACGGCCGCCGATGTGGGCGGTGAGTCCATTTACAAGGAAGGTCAGGCCTACGAGTTCTGCAGCGCCATCATCTCCCGCCGCACCATGGAAGCTGACGTGCACAACATCGTCTTCTGCCCGTACATCGTGGTGGTATACGTCACCGAGGCCGAACCAGATCGCGTGTACGTCTCCTACCGCCGCCCGCCCCTGGTGGGCGATGAGGCCTCGCAGAAATCCCTCCAGGCCGTCGAAGACCTCCTGGAAGAAATCACCCAGGAAACCCTGGACGCGTTCTAGTAATCGGGAGAAGTGGCGGGCTTCGAAAAGCGAACCGCGAAGGAACGCGAAGGCATGCGCGAAGGACGCAAAGTATTCTGGGGATGAGGCCATATGCAAACTCCCCATTGGACCCGGACATCGGGGCCATGGAAAGTCCGCCTTGATGACTCTCGCGAAGCCGCAAAGCACGCCAAGGAAATCATGGGTCTTAGAAACCCCTGGTCATGAAAGCATCAAGCTTTTCTTAGCGTACTTTGCGGCTTCGCGAGAGAACAATGTCTTTCTTCGCGTCCTTCGTGCATCCCTTCGCGTTCCTTCGCGGTTCGCTTTGTAAGGTTAGTTTTGGGACTCGTGGAGATAGAGGATCTGCGAGGCATGCACGAACGGTGACTCCAGAAGGTTGCGGGTGACGCGTCGTTCGGCGCGCTCGGCACGTTCGGCCAGTTCACGGTTTTCCGTGTGGCGGAGGATGCGCGCGGTGATTTCATGCATGGTCGCGCTGGTCGAGGGCAGCGGGGTGTCCTCCAGGTGCACCAGGCGGGGCGATCCGGGCAGCACCGGCACGCGGGTCGGGCGCCATCCATCCTCGTTGTGGAAGTATGTCCAGGCCGCGAGTGCCACTTCCGCGGCCTGTTCCCACACGTCGCGGTCATTCGTGTAGCTTGCCCAGTCGGCCAGACCCCGCGCCACGAAGGTATAGTCCTCCAGTTCGCCCTCGCCCACCGGCACGCCCTCGGCATCCAGGGCCCGCGGCAATTCACCGTCACGCCACATGGCCGCCATAACCCGTTCATGCAGGGCTGCGCCGGCGCGTGCCGCCGTTTCATCGTGGGGTGCCGCCCTGGCCAGAGCGGACAGGGTCAGACCGTTCCAGGCCACCACGACCTTGTCGTCCACCGGGAGCACGCGGGATGCCCGGGCTTCCAGCAAACGCGTGCGCGCCTCCTCCAGCAGCGCCTTCACCTGTGCTGTTTCGAGCCCCAGCATGTTCGCCACATCGCCAGGCTGACGTGCCTGAACGGGAAGGTAGCCATGCTCCAGGATGGGCGTGGTGTCGAAACCCCAGGCGGGCTCCACCACAGCCCAGGCCTCCTCGCCCACCCGTTCGCGGACTTCGTCTTTGTCCCACAGGTAATAGCCGCCCTCGACATCCTGGTCGTCCACGGCCGACAAACTGGACACGAAATCGCCCCGCCCTGTCGCCATGCGCTCAAGCATGAACTCAACCGTCTCGAGGCCAACGGCACGGTAGTCGTCCCGGTCGAGAGCCTCGGCCGCAAGGAGATAGAGTTCGGCCAGCAGGGCATTGTCATAGAGCATCTTCTCGAAGTGCGGCACCTGCCATTCCGGATCTTCCGTGTAGCGGTAGAAGCCGCCCCCGAGGTGATCCCGCAGGCCCCGGTGCATCATTTCGTCCAGCGTTACGGTGAGAAACTCCCGTACCCAGGGTTCATCACGGAGCCGCATCGATTCCACCAGCACGCGCAGTTGTGCCGCCTGGGGGAACTTGCTCTGGTTGCCGAAGCCGCCGCTCATCTTGTCCGCCATGCCCCGCTTGGCGTTGAGCATCCGGTCCAGCATCTCGTCCAGGCCCGCGTCCGGCACCGGCGCCTGACGCGTACGCTCCAGTTCGGCCAGTTCGCGGGCCGCCTCCCGGGTCACCACGCGCAGCTGGTCGCCTTCCTCCTGCCAGTGCCCATGAACCCGTTCCAGAAATCCGTCGAAGTCATCCGGTGTCATGTACACGGTGGCCACCAGCGGGTAGCCATCCGGCGTCAGGATGACGTTCAGGGGCCAGCCCCCGAAGCCGCGCGTCACGTGGATGAAGTTCATGAGGCGCCCGTCCAGCGCGGCATCCAGTTCGCGGTCCACCTTCACGGGCACGAAGTGCGTATTGATGCGGGCGGCGATCTCCTCGTTCTTGAAGCTCTCGCGTTGCATCACGTGACACCAGTGACAGGAGAAGTAACCCACAGACACCAGCAGCAGCCGGTTCGATTCACGTGCCAGCTCCAGCGTGGCGTCCTCCCATGCCTGCCAGAGCACCGGATCATCGTCGTGCAGCCTCAGGTAGGGCGAGGGGCTGTCACCCATGTTGTTGACCATGCCCAGGTCGTCAGCGACCAGCTTGGAGGGCGCCGCGAGGGCAAGCAGGAGAAAGGGCAGGAGAAGCCGAGACGTGGGAAGGCGCATGTTGATTCCTGTCATGTCTTTCTTTCTTGGGCTCTCGTGCAGGGACGCGATGGACCGCCGATTTCTTCCGTTCAGGCCCTTCCCGACGCCGAAAGGCGCCTGCGCAGCAGGCGCAGTATCCCGCCGAGCACGGGGATACGCTCGTACACCTGGGCCGCCGCATCCCAGTAATCCACGTGCTCCACCACGCGGCCCCGTGCGTCGAATTGGACACGACTGACCCCCTCGATGTTCAGGGCCATGCGACGGCCCGCGGCGGCGCCGTCCGTGAATCGCCAGCGTATCAGCGCGATGTTTCCGGTACGAGCCCGTTCCAGCACACGGAAGCGGGGTTCCGGACACACGCGGTACATGTGTTCGAACACCCCCCGGATATCGGGCACGCCACGCACATCGTTGAAGGGATCCCGAAACCGGGCATCCGGGGTGAAGTACGCGTCCAGTTCCCCGAGGCCCTCCGGGGTCAACGCCTCGAAGAAGCGAGCATAGTCCGCCAACCGACGGTCCAGGTCCGTGTCCGTCATGACGATGCCACCATGCGTCGCGTCAGGCGAAGGTAGAGGCCGTTCGGCAGGCAGCGCAGGAGCGACATGATCACGGCGAATCGCCAGGGAAACCGGATCTCGAAGCGGCGGTGCCTCAGGCCGCGCACGACGGCGTCTGCCGCCTGTTCGCTGGTCATCAGAAACGGCATGGAGAACCGGTTCCTGTCGGTGAGGGCCGTCCTCACGAACCCCGGGTTGATGAGACGCAGGGCCACCCCGTCCGCCGCCAGCTCCGGCTGCAGCGATTCCGCAAGGCTGATGAGCGCCGCCTTGGTCGCGCCGTAGGGCGCCGCACCGGGCAGACCGCGGTAGCCCGCGAGACTGGCGGTCACGAGAATCTGGCCCCTGCCCCGGGCCCGCATCGCGGGCATGATGGCCGCCAGGGCATGAACGACGCCCAGGTAGTTGACCTCCATGAGCTGTCGAAACAACGCCACGTCGAACTGGTCCAGCCGCATGGGCTGATAGTCGCCCGCATTCAGGATGCAGAGATCCACAGGACCCAGTGAGGTCTCCAGCGCCCGGACCAGCTCCCGGAGGCCTTGCGCATCGGTCACGTCGCCCGGCCAGGCGAAGAGCCGTTCGGGATGATCCGCACAAAGGGCCTCCAGTCGCTCCGCCCGCCGGGCGGTCACCGCCACCCGCCAGCCCGACCCGGCCAGCCGGCGCGCGGTCGCTGCGCCGATGCCGCTGCTCGCGCCCACGATCCAGGCCAGGGGTGTGTGCATAGGTGTTCCTCATGGGAGACAGCGCCGGGCGCCGCCAGGATGCTTGGACTGGATAGTTTATACAAATGTTGTACAATTCCGCTATGGCCGTCCCCATCGAACCCATCGACGACCTCCCGACGGAAGAGGGGTTGTTCCCCATCCGGACTGTCTGCAGCCTCACGGGCGTGCATCCGGTGACCCTGCGCGCCTGGGAGCGCCGCTACGGGTTGATTCGCCCGAAACGCACCCCCAAGGGCCACCGGCTCTACAGCGGCGAGGACATTGAGCTCATCCGGCACATCCTGCGCCTGCTGGACCAAGGCGTCTCCATCGGACAGGTCGGGCAGCTTCTGGATGCGCGCAAGGCCCCGGCCCCGCCCGAACCCGAAGCGAGCGGGCCGGGAGACCCGGCCTGGAACGCGTATCGCATGCGCCTTCGGGAAGCCGTGGGGATACTTGATGAGTCGGCCGTGTCTCAGGTTTGGGAGGACGCCCTGTCGCTGTTTTCCCTGGATACGATGATCCTGCAGCTGGCACTGCCGGTGCGGGACAGTCTGCGCGAGCGTCCGGCCAGCGACCAGGCGGCGGCAGCCGAACTGTCCTTTCTCAGCCGCTGGCTCCGGCAGACGCTGAACACCAGGCTCAGGCAGATGAGTCCGTCCATCGTCGGCCCCACCGTCGTCGTCGTGCCCCTGGACGAATCGCCGGATGACTTGTGCCTGTTGCGGTTTGCCCTCGCCTGCCGGCGCGAGGGCATCGGTGCGCGGTTGCTCGGTCCCGGCGTGCCGCTGGGTGGCTTGGGCACACTTGCGGGCAAGGCAAACGCCCGCGCCGTGATCCTCTACAGCGAGCGCACACCCGGCCACGCAACCCGCCTTTCTCGATTCTGCCAGTCATGGGACAGGGCCCACGGTGTGCTTTGCACCCTCGGCGGTGGCCTCGAGTCCCTGCCTCCAGGTCTGGGCGTTAAGGACATCGTGAGTCTGGGCACGGATCCCGACAAGGCCGCCGTCGCGCTCCATGAACACCTCGCACGATGAAAACTCTCCTCTGGTTCAGGCGCGACCTGCGCCTGACCGACAACCCGGCGCTGATTCGAGGTATCAGCGACGGCGACGTGATTCCCGTCTACATCCATGCACCGCAAGAGGAAGGCGACTGGGCACCGGGGGCGGCAAGCCGCTGGTGGCTGCATCACAGCCTGACGGCATTGAGGGCGGATCTGCGCAGCCGGGGTAGCGACCTGATCATTCGCCAGGGCGCGAGCCTCGCAATGCTGCAGTCCCTGATCCGCGAGACGGGTGCCGGACAGGTGCTCTGGAACCGGCTCTACGACCCGGCCCTGATCCGGCGGGACCAGGGCATCAAGGAGACCCTGCGAGCCGCCAGCGTCAGGGCCGAGAGTTTCAATGCCGCCCTGCTCTTCGAGCCGCGGACCGTGGCCAAACAGGACGGCGATCCCTACAAGGTCTTCACACCGTTCTGGAAGGCATGCCTCGCGCTGGGAGTCCCCGCTGACGTCAGATCGGCGCCGAAGCGGGTTCCGTCCCCGGCGGACCTCCCGGAGGGCGCCGATATCGACTCGATTGGACTGCTCCCTGATCTCGACTGGGATGCCGGATTTCCAGAACTCTGGACCCCCGGCGAGACCGGCGCCCTGGCGCGGCTTGCGGACTTCATGGACGAGGCGGTGGGGGATTACGACCACCTGCGCAACCGTCCCGACTGCGACGGCAGTTCCCGCCTTTCCCCTCACCTGCACTTCGGTGAGATCGGTCCGCGTCAGGTGGCGGCCGCCTGCCAGGTGGCCGGGGACCGACGTGACAGTAAGGGCGTCGACAGTTTTCTGCGGGAGATCGGCTGGCGGGAGTTCGCGCACCATCTTCTGTATCACTTCCCCGAAACAACGGACGAGCCCCTGGATCCGCGTTTCAGGGAGGTGCCGTGGACCGCGGTAGACAATAAGACACTCGCTGCGTGGCGGCGGGGCCGAACCGGGATCCCCCTGGTGGATGCAGCCATGCGCGCCCTCTGGGCCACAGGCTGGATGCACAACCGGGCACGCATGGTCGTCGCCTCACTGCTCACAAAGAACATTGGCGCGCACTGGTTGACGGGCGCTCAGTGGTTCTGGGACACCCTTGTGGACGCGGATCTAGCCAACAATACCCTCGGCTGGCAATGGACCGCCGGCTGCGGCGCCGACGCAGCACCCTACTTCCGGGTGTTCAACCCCGTGCTTCAGGGCGAGCGCTTCGATCCCAAGGGCGATTACGTGCGCAGGTGGGTACCGGAACTGGCCAGGCTCCCGGCCCGCTACATTCACAAACCCTGGGAGGCGCCGCAGGACGTACTGGAGGCGTCAGGCGTGCGCCTGGGGGACAGTTACCCGAGACCCCTGGTGGACCTTGCCGAAAGCCGCCGCCACGCGCTGGAACGGTGGGAAATGATCAAGTCGGCGGGATGAAATCTTGATTGCCACAGAGGCCACAGAGGTCACAGAGAAAAAACGACTGGATCGTTGGGGTGAGGAACGAACCCCAACGGACCATTACACGATGAGGGTCCTGTGCAATCAGGTCGGACTGCTTCACCACCGGTTTGCACGGGTAATGCTTTTCAAACTCTGTGACCTCTGTGCCCTCTGTGGCAAAAACAATCACGCACTTGCACTGAGCGTCTCGCCGTCGCCCGGGACGGGCACGCGAGCGGCGGCGGCCCGGATCACTTCGATGCCTGCACCGGTCCGGTGGGCGTTTTCGCTGAGATGGCGCCGCCAGGCGCGGGCGCCGGGACAGCCCTGGAACAGGCCGAGAATGTGGCGCGTCATGGCCTGCAACGGGACGCCTTCGTCCAGGCGCTCGGAGACATAGGGCAGCAGGTCCGCCACCACCTGGTGGCGCGTCGGCACCGGATGGTCGTCACCGAAGACGCGCCGGTCCACCTGCACCAGCATGTAGGGGTTGTGATAGGCCTCGCGCCCGAACATGACGCCGTCCAGGCGCCCGAGGTGTTCCGCTGCCGAGTCCAGATCCTGCAGGCCACCGTTGAGGATGATCTCCAGATCCGGGAAATCCGCCTTGAGCCGATGCACCACGTCGTAGCGCAGCGGTGGGATCTCGCGATTCTCCCTGGGGCTCAGGCCCTGAAGCCAGGCCTTGCGCGCATGGACGATGAACGTCCGGCAACCGGCGGCGCGGACCGTATCCACGAAGGACACCAGGTCCTCGTAGGCGTCGCGATCATCGATGCCGATGCGTGTCTTGACGGTGACGGGCACGGCGCAGGCCGCGTTCATCGCCGCCACGCAGTCCGCCACCAGTTGCGGCTCGGCCATGAGACAGGCACCGAAACGGCCGGACTGAACCCGGTCAGAGGGGCAGCCGACGTTCAGGTTCACCTGGTCATAACCCTGTGCCTCGGCGAGACGGGCACAGGCCGCAAGTTCCCCGGGCTCGCTGCCGCCCAATTGCAGGGCAACGGGATGCTCGTGCGGGTGATAAGCGAGCAGGCGCGAGGCATCGCCGTGCAACAGCGCACCCGTGGTCACCATCTCGGTGTACAGTAGCGTGTGACGGGTGATCAGGCGCAGAAAGTACCGGCAGTGCCGGTCCGTCCAGTCCATCATCGGCGCGACCGAAACCCTGTTGGGGGATGG
Organism: Thioalkalivibrio denitrificans; assembly: GCF_002000365.1. Taxonomy (GTDB): domain Bacteria; phylum Pseudomonadota; class Gammaproteobacteria; order Ectothiorhodospirales; family Ectothiorhodospiraceae; genus Thioalkalivibrio_A; species Thioalkalivibrio_A denitrificans. The sequence continues at coordinate 13,911 of NZ_MVBK01000033.1, forward strand.
CAATTTCCTGGGCATAAATACCAATAATAATAATATGATAAGCGACTTATTTAATGTACATTATTACTTAAGTGCGTGGCGCACACCTTCGTGACGCCCCCAAGGGTATCAGAACGGCCCTGCCGGCCGGGCCCGTGACTGTCCGGCACGCAGCGTGATGGTGCAATGACTCGGGCTGACTCACACACGGCCACAGTGCTTGCCCTGGGCAGCACCCAGACCCTGGCCTGGGGCACCACCTACTACCTGCCCGCGATCCTGGCCCTGCCCATGGCCCGTGAGTTCGACATCCCGGCCAGCTGGGTGTTCGGCGCGTTTTCCGCGGCATTGGTTCTTGCGGCCTTGTTCGGACCGCTTGCGGGACGCCGTATCGACCGCTACGGCGGCCGCCATGTGCTGGCCGGATCCAACGTGATATTCGCTTTTGGCCTGCTGGTCCTGGGCCTTGCCCAGGACCCTGCTTGGATGGTCACCGGCTGGCTCGTCATCGGGCTGGGCATGTCCATGGGGCTCTACGAGGGCGCCTTTTCCACTTTGGCCGCCATCTATGGACAGAAGGCACGCGGGGCCATCGTCGGCGTCACCCTCATGGCTGGCTTCGCGAGCACCGTCTTCTGGCCGATTACCGCCTGGATCGAGGCCGGGGCCGGGTGGCGGACGGCATGCCTCGTCTGGGCCGCCGCACACCTGTTCGTGGGGCTGCCGATCAACCGGTTTCTCCTGCCCCGCAAGGTCCAGCCCCCTGCGCCCCCGCGCGAACTGCATACCACGGGTTCCGTGGTGCTCGACCGCTCCCTGCTCCTGATCGCCTTCGTGTTCGCCATCGCCTGGTTCATCGGCACCGCCATGGCCGCCCACCTGCCGCGGCTGCTTCAGGATGCGGGCCTGACGCCCGCCGCAGCCGTGGGCGTCGCCGCGCTGATAGGGCCCGCCCAGGTCGCGGCCCGGCTGTTCGACTACCTGGTGCTGCGCCGTTTTCACCCTCTGCTTGCCAGCAAGCTGGCCAGTCTTGCGCATCCCTTGGGCGCCGCGGCCATCATGGTGCTCGGTGCGCCGGCCTCCGTGTTTTTCACCCTGCTCCACGGCGCCGGTCACGGCATCCTCTCCATCGCCAAGGGGACCGTGCCGCTGGCCATCTTCGGCCCCCGGGACTACGGCCATCGCATGGGGCTCCTGAGCGCGCCGGCGCGATTCGCCCAGGCCGGGGCGCCGTTCGTGTTCGCGCTGCTCATCGAGCGTTTCAACATGGGCGTGCTGGTGATCTCGTCCGCGCTCGGCCTGTGCGCGTTTGCGGCCCTGTGGATACTGGGCAGAACCGCGCAAACTCCGTCAAATTGACGGCTGCGATGTCAGACACCGGGGCGGTGCGGTCACGCACTGCCTGCACCGGCGATCTGCTAGGCTGTAGACACCCGAAGCCATACCACCCAGGAGGCAAGCACATGGCAGGAGATTCAGCGCCGTCCCCCAACTTCATGCAAAGCGTGGCCCTGATGGTGGACAAGGCGCTGGACGGCCTGGACCTACCTCCCGGTGTAGATCGGGCCCTGAAATCCTGCAACGCGATCCTGCAGGTCTCCTTCCCGCTGAAGATCCGGGGTGAGGTGCGCGTATTCACCGGCTGGCGCGCAGTGCACAGCACGCACCGCCTGCCCGCCAAGGGCGGTCTGCGCTACTCCCCCACCCTGGACCAGGAGACCACCGAGGCGCTGGCCGCGCTCATGACCTACAAGTGCGCGCTGGTGGACGTGCCCTTTGGGGGTTCCAAGGGGGGGCTGTGCATCGATCCCGGCCAGTATGACCGGGACGAGATGGAGCGCATCACCCGCCGATTCGCCCAGGAGATGGCCCGCAAGGGCTTCCTCAGCCCCGCCACCAACGTCCCTGCCCCCGACGTGGGCACCGGCCAGCGGGAAATGGCCTGGATCATGGATGCCTACAAGAACCTCTACCCCGAGGATCTGAATTACGCCGCCTGTGTCACCGGCAAGCCATTGCACTTCGGGGGCATCCGCGGCCGGCTGGAGGCCACCGGGCGCGGCATCCAGTTTGCGCTGCGCGAGTTTTTCCGGCATCCGTCCGCCATCCGTGACGCCGGGCTGACGGGTTCCCTGGAAGGCAAGCGCGTGGTCATCCAGGGCCTTGGCAACGTGGGTTATCACCTGGGCAAGTTCCTCCAGGAGGAGGACGGCGCCCTGATCACGGGGATCATCGAGCAGGACGGTGCCCTCGTCAGCGAGGCGGGTCTGCCGGTGGAGGATGTCCGACAGTTCATGACCAAGACCGGCGGCGTGAAAGGATTCCCCGGCGTGGAGTTCGTGGAGCCCGGTTCCATCGTGCTTGAACACGACTGCGACATCCTCGTGCCTGCCGCGCTCGAAGGGGTCATCCACGGCAACAATGCGCCGCGTATCAAGGCGCGGGTCATCGCCGAGGGCGCCAACGGCCCCATCACCTTTGACGCGGATCAGATCCTGCGCGAGAAAGGCGTCTCTGTCCTGCCCGATGTCTACATGAATGCCGGGGGCGTGGTGGTGTCCTATTTCGAGTGGATCCGCAACCTGTCCCACATCCGCCTCGGCCGGCTGCAGCGCCGCTTTGACGAGATGCGCGGCCAGCACATGGTCTCCGCACTGGAGCTGATGACCGGCGAGCAGGTCCCCGACTGGATGCACACCGCCCTGGTCCGCGGCGCGCGCGAAACCGACCTGGTCCATTCCGGCCTGGACGACACCATGCGCACCGCCTTCCAGGAGATCCTCGAGGCCAGCAACGACGGCGAATACGACTACCGCACCGCCGCCTACCGCATCGCCCTGCAAAAGATCGTACGCGGCAGTCTGGAACTGGCGGGAGTTTAGGTCTTATTAACCACGAAGCGCACGAAGGACACGAAGCTTTTTCTGGAAAAAAATGGATTGGGGGCCATTGGTGACATGGGCACCTGCCTCGCATATCTGCGACATGGAGAGGCCGCCTATAGGACTCTCGCGAAGGCGCGAAGCCCGCCAAGAAGACCGCAGTCTCAGAAACCCCTTCTCATAAGAGCACCAAGCCTTTCTTGGCGGGCTTCGCGCCTTTGCGAGAGAAAATGTCTTTCTTCGTGTCCTTCGTGGTTACATGGACCTTGTGGTCTGCTGTTGACGCCAGCGCATGCGCCAGAGCTTGAGGGCAAGCAGCACGATGGGGGCGGCGTGCATGAGCAGATCGAAGATGTCCAGGGGGCGGGTGAGCGTGCCCTGGAAGAGCATGCGCAGCTTTTCCGTCAGGTGCGGCTCCGGATAGAACGGTGACAGACCCAGCAATACGGCAAGAATGATCAGCGGCGTGAGCGACGCCGTGTCGATGATGGCAAGCAGTCGTTTTTTCATGGCGCGGCATTGTACCTGAGAAACCAAGGGGTCAGAGTTGTTGAAAGGTTTTCAACGACTCTGACCCCTTGGTTTCCTTGGCGGATCGGCCAGGTCCGGGAAGCGCTCCAGATCCAGATCCTCCGGGCGATCCAGGTCGGGGAGCACCTCCAGACAACGGACATCCAGCCCGAGATCCTCGGCCCGCTTGCATGTCTCGACGAACACCCGGTCCGTGCCCCAGGGCATGTCCCTGAACAGTTCGGCCTCGGCCCGTCCGGCGCCGATCAGCACGTAACCGCCGTCCTCGGCCGGTCCGAGCACCAGGTCGGCCCCGGCGTCCAGCCAGGTCATGGCCCGGCGCAGATGATCAGCTGTCAGTGCCGGGCAATCCGTACCCGCGAGCACGGCATGTGTGCCGGCGCCGCGGGCATCGTTCAGGGCGCCATGCATGCGTGCCCCCAGGTCCCCGCCCGCCTGCAGGCGAAGGCGCACGTTGTAGCGCCTGGCACACTCGGTGAAGAAATCATCGCTCATGTCCGGCGTGCACCAAAGCTCCACCTCCGCCGGCGCCGCACTCCGGGCGGTCTCCAGGGTCCGGTGGATCAGGCGTTCGTGCAGGAGCGCCGCGCCCGCCGGACCGAGCGCGGGAATCAGGCGGGTCTTGGTCTCTCCCGGCCGGGGGGCCCGCGCAAACACCTGGATACGCATCAGCGGTACCAACGGGCCAGTGTTTCCGGGCTCGCACCCAGCGCATAGGCGCCGCGCAGCCACCACATGAGCACGATGGTGCGCAGGATGCCTCGCGTTTCCCAGCGTCGGCTGGACGTGATCAGGCGCCGCCTCAGGCAGGCCGGGCGCCCGGCGTGGCGCTTGAGGCGCCGGCTCATGTCGATGTCCTCCATGAGCGGGATCTCCGCAAATCCCTTCACGGCATGAAAGACCTCGGCATGCATGAACAACCCCTGGTCACCGGTGGCAATGCCGGTCAGGCGCGAGCGCAGGTTCATGAGGGTTTCAACCACGCGCAACAGCGGATGGGCGCCGGACAATCGGACGTCGAACCGGCCCCAGGCCCGTCTGGCCAGGGCGGCCTCCATGAGCCGGTCGGCATCGGCGGGAACGCCGGAATCGGCGTGCAGGAACCACAATGCCCGACCGCGCGCCAGCCGGGCACCCGCATTCATCTGTAGGGCACGCCCGCGTGCGTGCTCCAGTATCCGGTCCACGCGGCCCTCTGCCCGTTTCAGCGTGTCGTCGCTGCTGCCGCCGTCCACCAGGATCACTTCACAGCCCCTTGAACGCAGGGGTTCAAGGGCGTCCAGCAACGCATCTAGCCCGCATATCTCACCACCGTTCGTAGCGAGGGCGTCGAGATGCCGCTGTGACGGGGCGCGCGGACCGGAAGACGGCGCAGGCGTAGCCGACACTACGTCAAGCCGGCTGGAGGGAGCACGCCCCGTCACAGCGAGCAGATCGGCGGCCGCAGTAGAAGGGCGGTGAGATATGCGGGCCAGGTTATGCCCTTCATTCAGGACCGGAATGATGACGGACAGCCACGGCGGCTCCTCGATCGCTGCACTCACACGCCCTTCCCACCTGTCACCGGCAGACCCGCCCGGGTCCAGGCCTCCATGCCACCCTGCACCACTCTCGCCTCGGACACACCGGCTGCCGCCAGGGCCCGCTGGGCTTTCGCCGAACGCCGGTCGGTGCGGCAGATCAGCGCCACCGGCCCGGCATGGGCCTCGGCGACGCGTTGCGGGTCGGCCAGCAGCTCGTCCAGGGGCAGTAAAACCGCGCGGTCCACGTGGCCCTCGGCGAACTCGGCGGGGCTGCGCACGTCCAGGAGGGTCACACGTTCCTGCGCCAATGCCTCGTGGAGTTCAGTGACCGTGAGATCCCGGCCCCTGCGAAGGCGCGTGACCAGGCGCGGCAGGAACAACGCCACGGCCAGCAGGGCCAGCGCGATCAGGATCGTGCGGATGAGGTTCTCGCCACCGGCAATCGCTTCGCGCCCCGCATACCCAAGGTAGGTATAGGCGATGGCGCCCGGCGCCATGCACACGAAGGTGGCCAGCACGTAGGGAACGATGGGAATGCGGGTCAGGCCCAGGGCATAGTTCAGGAGATTGTAGGGAAACAGCGGCACCAGGCGCGTGAAGGCAACGAAACGCCAGCCCTCCTGTTCCACGCCCCGGATGAGCGTGGCGAGCCGCCCGCCCGCGCGCCGGCTCACCCAGTCCGAGGCCGCATAGCGGGACACGAGAAAGGCCAGGATGGCGCCCACCGTGGCCCCGGTGAGGCTGTAGAGGCTGCCCCACACCGGGCCGAACAGGGCACCGCCTGCCAGCGTCAGCACGGAACCCGGCAGAAAGAAAACCGCGGCCAGCGCATAGATGCCCATGAAGAGCCAGGGCGCCCCGGGCCCGAGCCCCCCGATCCAGACCTCCAGCGCGTCCACCGTGAGCCGGTCCCGGAAGGTCACGGCCACCGCGATCCCCGCGATGACCACCGCCACCAGCGCGATGCGAAGCCCGAAACGTCGCCTGTCCACGCGCGTCACTCCCAGCGCCGCCGGTTGATGGCGTAGTCGGTGACCTTGCCCACAAACGGCATGAGCAGCATTCCCTTCAGGCCATCGCACTGTCGGGGGTCACGGAAGGTGGAGATGCCGATGGTCATGCCGTCGTGCCCTTGCCGGGGCTGTGCACGGTAGGTTCCGAACAGTCGATCCCACCAGGGCAGGTTGAAGCCAAAATTGGAGTTGGTCTCGTCATCCTCCACGGAATGATGTACCCGGTGCATGTCCGGTGTCACGACGATCAGCCGCAGCCAGCGGTCCAGCCCGATGGGCAGGCGAAGGTTGCTGTGGTTGAACATGGAGGTGGCATTGAGCGCGATCTCGAAGATGATCACGGCCAGCACCGGTGCACCCAGCACGGCGATCACGCCGAACTTGATGATCATGGACAGGATGATCTCCAGGGGGTGAAAACGAAGCCCCGTGGTGACGTCGAAATCCAGGTCCGCATGGTGCACGCGATGCAGCCGCCACAGGGCCGGCACCGCGTGCACCATCACGTGCTGCAGCCAGATCATGAAGTCCAGCACGATCACCGAAACCAGCACCGCAACCCAGTAGGGAAACTCAAAGGTGTTGAATATCCCCCACCCCGCCGACTGGGCGAACAGCGCCATGCCCACGGCGGCGGCGGGGAACAGCAGACGCAGCAGGACGGTGTTGATCACCACGATGCCCAGATTGCTTGTCCAGCGCTGAAGTCGCGACAGGGAGCGCCCCCGTCGAGGCCACCACGCCTCGGACAGCGCCAGCAGCAGAAGGATGCCGAGAAAGAACCCGAGCCGCAGCGTGGCCTCATGGTTCATGACCCATTCACTCATGATCCGGTGTCTCCCGTCACTGATCAGCCGATTCGTGAGCCGATTGTAGTTTTAAACCAAGTCTTATTCAAGAGATCGTTTGACGATTTCATGTACACGCATAATCCACCCGGGATCGCGCCTGATTGCGTACCTTCCCAATTCACGATTCCCACTTCAAACTTCAAACGGTGTTGCCGGAGACCCTACAGGCCATCATCGCCAGCGTAAGCGCCCTGCTCGTGCTGGCCTTCGCGCTGTTCAGTGCCGCCCATGCGGTGCTCAACAAGCGTGACACCCGTGCCGTCATCGCCTGGGTGGGGCTGATCATGCTGCTGCCACTGGGCGGCTCCATTCTCTACTGGTTGCTGGGCGTCAACCGCATCAAGCGCAAGGCCCGGGCACTTCGCGAATCCGCCGGCCGGGGCGTCCTGCCCCTCGTCGTTGAACCGGCCCGCGTGGGCGAACGCTGGCGCGCGCTGGCGTCCGTGGGTGATGCCCTGGGGCTTTTTCCGCTGTGTGCCGGCAACCGCCTCGCTCCGCTGGTCAACGGCGACGAGGCCTATCCGCAGATGCTGGAGGCCATCGACGCCGCCGAACACAGCATCTCGCTCGCCACATACATCTTCGACCACGATGCCGCCGGCATCCACTTCAGGGACGCGCTGGCCCGGGCGCGGGCGCGCGGTGTGCAGGTACGGGTGCTCATCGACGGGGTGGGTGCGCGCTACAGCCGGCGCAGCATGGTGCGAGAGCTGCGGCGCGTCGGTGTCCCGACCCGGCTCTTCCTGCCCATGCACCTGCCCAGGAGCCTGGCCGCCTTCAACCTGCGCAATCACCGCAAGCTGCTTATCGTGGACGGCCGGCTCGGGTTCACGGGCGGCATGAACATACGCGCCGGCAACCTCCTGGCTGACCCCGGCCGCCATCCCATCCAGGATCTACAGTTTCGTGTGGAGGGGCCTGTGGTTGCGCAGATGCAGCGGGTCTTTGCCGGCGACTGGCATTTCTCCTCCGGTGAGTACTTGCAGGGCGATGCCTGGTTTCCGCATCTGGGGGTGGCCGGCGATGTCTTCGCCCGGGGCGTGCCGGACGGACCCGACGAGCATTTCGAGACGCTTCGCCTGATCATCCATGCCGCCATCGCCGAGGCCCGCCAGCGGGTCACGGTCATGACGCCCTATTTCCTGCCGGACGATGCGCTGATCGCGGCCCTCAACGGTGCCGCGTTGCGTGGCCTGCGCGTGGATATCCTGCTGCCCGAGCGCAACAACCTGCGCCTGGTGCAGTGGGCCTCACAGGCCCTCTACTGGCAACTCCTGGAACGGGGCTGCCGCATCTGGCTCACGCCACCGCCCTTCGACCACACGAAACTCATGCTGGTGGACGGCGAGTGGATCCTGCTGGGCACGGCCAACTGGGACCCGCGCAGCCTGCGCCTGAACTTCGAGTTCAACGTGGAATGCCTGAATCCGGCGTTGGGGGGACACCTGGAACGGTGGGTCGAACAGCGCCGCGCCGCCGCCCGCGAGATCACCCTGGAAGAGGCCGACGCCCGTTCCCTGCCCGTTCAACTCCGCGACGGCGCGGCCCGCTTGCTGACGCCGTATCTTTGAGCTTATTGCTTTTTGGGAGACCAAAAGCGAACCGCGAAGGACGCGAGGGTATGCGCGAAGGGCGCAAAGGAAAACTCCTGTCGAAAACCCTTGCGGCCTTTGCGCATACCTTCGTGTTCCTTCGCGGTCCGCTTTTCAGGCGCACGTGTCAGGACCCGCACCGCACTCGCCACCCCGCAGAATGGCGGGAAGCAAGGAGTCGCCACTTCCCACTTCCCAATTCACCCTTCTCACTTCATACGGGCCTGCCGGTTGCGCCGCCGGAAGTCCTCCAGCTTTTCGCGGATACGCGTCTCCAGCCCGCGATCCACCGGTTGGTAGTAATGCCGCTCCGGCATGTCATCGGGGAAATAGCGCTCGCCCGCCGCAAAACCGTCAGGCTCGTCGTGCGCGTAACGGTAGTCCTTGCCGTAGTCCAGTTCCTTCATGAGTTTCGTGGGCGCGTTGCGAAGGTGCAGGGGCACCTCCAGACTGCCCAGCTCGCGCACGTCGGCCATGGCCCGGCCGTAGGCGGTGTACACGGCGTTGCTCTTGGGTGCGCAGGCGAGATACACCACGGCCTGCGCCAGTGCCAGCTCACCTTCCGGCGAGCCCAGGCGCTCATAGACGTCCCATGCCTGCAGGGCGAGCGTGAGTCCCCGGGGGTCGGCGTTGCCGATGTCCTCGCTTGCCATGCGCACGATACGCCGCGACAGGTACACCAGGTCACAGCCGCCGTCGATCATGCGGCACAGCCAGTAAAGCGACGCGTCCGGATCGGATCCGCGCACCGCCTTGTGCAGGGCCGAGATCTGGTCGTAGAACATCTCACCGCCCTTGTCGAAGCGGCGCAGCCCCTGGCTGGTGACCTCGTCCAGCGTGGCCTCGGTGATCTGCGCCCCCTCGTCGCCTTCTTCCGCCAGATCGGCCGCGATCTCCAGAAGGTTCAGGGCCCGGCGGGCATCGCCGTCAGCGGCCTTCGCCAGGCGATCGCGCAGTTCGTCGGCCATGTGCAGATGGCGCCCGCCCAGGCCCCGCTCGGTGTCGCTCAGCGCGGCGTCGATGATGGCGCGGATATCCGCCTCGGTGAGCGCCTTCAGCACGTAGGTGCGTACACGCGAAAGCAGCGCGTTGTTCAGCTCGAAGGAGGGGTTCTCGGTGGTGGCGCCCACGAAGGCGATGGTGCCGTCCTCCACGTGGGGCAGAAAGGCATCCTGCTGCGCCTTGTTGAAGCGATGCACCTCGTCCACGAACAGCACGGTGGGTTGGCCGCGCATCTGACGGTGTTCTCGCGCCCTGTCCACCGCCGCGCGGATGTCCTTCACGCCTGAGAGCACGGCGGAAAGCGTCAGGAACTGCGCGCCGCAGTAATGGGCGATCATGCGCGCCAGGGTGGTCTTGCCAGTGCCCGGCGGACCCCAGAAGAGCATGGAGTGCAGCCGATCCTCCTCGATGGCCCGACGCAACGGCTTGCCCGGCGCCAGCAGGTGCCCCTGCCCCGCGAACTCGTCCAGCGTCCGCGGCCGCATCCGGTCCGCCAGCGGACGACCCGTCTCCACGGCAACGGCATCAAAAAGATCGGTCATGGTTCAATCATAGCCGCCCCGGGCGCGGCGGGGTCGGAATCAACGGTCAGGCTTTTAAAGCCGACCGCGAAGGAACGCGAAGGTATGCGCGAAGGACGCGAGGAAAAATCATTCGCAAGAAAACCTTGTGCCCTTGGCGCATACCTTTGCGTCCTTCGCGGTGGGCTTTTTCATTTTTTCCCACTTCCCAATTCCCACTTCTCAATTCCGTATCACGTCCACCCCTTCCGGGGCCTCGAAGCGGAAGGTGCGGGAGGGAAATCCGGGGTTGAGGCGCATGTCGGAGAAGCGGATGCGGGTCTGCTGTCCGAACTGGTCGTACAGCACCATCATGCCGATACGCCGATCGTCCATGCCGATGAGGATGCGGGTGAAGTCGGCATCCCGGTCGTGGGGTTCGAGTTCCACCCAGTTCAGGCCGGCGCGTTCACCCACCACCTCGATGTGAAACGATTCGTGCAGCGGGCGTTCCTCCGAGAGCAGGGCGATGGGCGCGCCCGCCAGCACCTGTTCCATGGGCCGCGCCGTGGCCTGGGCGAGGTCCTCGTCATAGGTCCAGAGGAACTGGCCGTCCGCGACGATGAGCTGCCGGTACGGCGTCTCGTAGTCCCAGCGGAACCGGCCGGGGCGCTGCAGCTGCACCTGGCCCTCGGATTTCTGCAGTACCTCGTCCTGTTCGTTGATCACCAGCTGTTCGAATCGCGCCTCGAAACCGGTCACGTCGTTGAAGAAACGATCCAGCTGGGCGCGGGCGTCATCGGCCATGGCCGGTGCGACCACGGACAGCGCCAACAGGAACGTCGTCAGGTATCGGAGCATGCGTGTTGTCTCGAATTGAAAGGATTGAACGTCTCAGTCGTCGCGTCCACCGGGCGCCAGCACCTCGCGGTTACCGTTGGACTGCAGCGCGCTGACCACGCCGGCGGCCTCCATGTCCTCGATCATGCGCGCGGCGCGGTTGTAGCCGATCTTGAGGCGCCGCTGCACATAGGAGATGGACGCCTTGCGGGATTCCAGCACGATGGCCACGGCCTGGTCGTAGAGCGGATCGCTCTCCGGGCCGCCTTCCACCGGTTCCAGCCCCGGGATCGCTGCGGCGCCCGACTCCGGTTCCTCTAGGACCTCGTCCAGGTATTCCGGTTCACCCTGGCTGCGCAGGTGGTCCACCACCTGGTGCACCTCGTGGTCGGCCACGAATGCCCCGTGCACACGCACGGGGTGGGCAGTGCCGGGGGGCAGATAGAGCATGTCGCCGTGGCCGAGCAGCTGTTCCGCACCCATCTGGTCCAGGATGGTGCGCGAATCCACCCGGGAGGAGACCTGGAAAGCCACGCGGGTCGGGATGTTGGCCTTGATCAGGCCGGTGATGACGTCCACGGAGGGCCGCTGTGTGGCCAGGATGAGGTGAATGCCGGCGGCGCGCGCCTTCTGGGCGAGACGGGCAATCAATTCCTCCACCTTCTTGCCCACCACCATCATCATGTCGGCGAACTCGTCCACCACCACCACGACGAACGGCAACGGCCTGAGCTCCGGGGCCGGCGCCTCCTCGTCGAATTCCAGCTGCGGCTTGTGGAAGGGATCGCGCAGGGGTTCGCCCTTTTCCGCCGCCTCCTTCACCTTGCGGTTGTAGCCGGCGATGTTGCGCACGCCCAGGTGCGACATGAGGCGGTAACGGCGTTCCATCTCCGCCACGCTCCAGCGAAGGGCGTTCGAGGCGTCCTTCATATCCGTCACCACCGGCGCGAGCAGATGTGGAATGCCCTCGTACACCGAGAGCTCCAGCATCTTGGGATCGATCAGGATCAGGCGTACCTGGTCCGGTCGCGCCTTGTAGAGCAGCGACAACAGCATGGCGTTGATGGCCACGGACTTGCCGGAGCCCGTGGTGCCCGCCACCAGCAGGTGCGGCATGCGCGCCAGGTCCGCGACAATGGGCACACCGCCGATGTCCTTGCCCAGCGCCAGCGTCAGGGGCGAGGCCGAGTTCTCGAACACCTGTGACTGAAGGATCTCCGAGAGCACCACCAGCTCGCGCTGCTCGTTGGGGATCTCCAGCCCCACCGTGGATTTGCCGGGAATCACCTCCACGATGCGCACACTGATCACCGACAGTGCGCGCGCCAGGTCCTTGGCCAGCCCGCTGATGCGGCTCACCTTCACACCCGCCGCCGGCTGCAGTTCGAAGCGCGTGATCACGGGCCCCGGGTGCACGGCCACCACCTCCACATCCACGCCGAAATCCTTGAGCTTGATCTCCACCTGGCGTGACATGGCCTCCAGGCTGGCCTCGGAATAACCACCCTCGTGGGGCGTTGCCTGATCCAGCAGCGCAAGGGGCGGCAGCGCGTCCGAGCGTGCCCCCTTGAACAGCGGAATCTGCTTCTCCCGCTGGACCCGTTCGCTGGGCGGCAGCTTGCTGACCACCGGTTCGATGCGTGGTTTCGGCCGGGCGCGTACCTTCTCGGTCTCCGCCCGGACAACGGTCTCCCGGGCCTCTCGCGCCTTGCGCCCTGCCCGGCGCTCCAGGGCCTCGACGACGCGCTCACGCACGGTGTTCATGAACACCAGGGTGTAATGACCGACGGTGTCCATGACGGCAAACCACGACAAGCCCGTGAAGAGCGTGACACCGGCCAGGAACAGGGCCAGCAGCAGCAGCGTGGTGCCTACCATGCCGAAGCCCGAGATCAGCAGAACGCTCAGAACCTCTCCGAGAATGCCACCGGCATTGAGCGGCAGCACGCCGGGTCCGAAATGCATGGTGGCAAGGCCGCAGCCGGAGGCCAGGGTCAGCACGAACCCGGCCCAGCGAATGCCCAGCGTGCGCAGGTCCAGTTCCCCCGTGTCCGCTCGCCCCCGGTAAAGCAGCCAACCGCTGTAGCCGACGATCACCGGCGCCAGATACGCCAGGTAACCAAACAGGTAGAAGAACACATCCGCAAACCAGGCCCCCACCCGGCCGCCCAGATTGGTCACCCGAAGCCCGCTGCCGGTGTGGGACCAGCCGGGATCCGCCGGGTTGAACGTGATCAGGGCGATGAGCAGGTACGCGGCTGCCGCGCCAAGCACCAGCAGTGCCCCTTCCCGCAGCCCACGCCCCACATGCGCCGAAAGCGGCCTGCCGCCGGTCTTCTTCTGAGTCGCCTGGGCCAAGATTCAGTATCCGCGTGAGGAATAAATCGTAATTCTATGAATTAAATTACAAATTTGGAAGCATGAAATGACTGGTACGGAGCGATTGTCCCATGTTCACAAGTCCTGCCTGCCACTTCATCCTTCAACCTTCTTCCTTCATCCTTGATCTTCCAACTCCGCCTTCACCGCCGGATTCACGTACGCCCCCGCGCGCACGTTGACGCCTTCCATCAGCGCCGGATCCTCATCCCAGTCCGGCGAGGCCAGGCGCAGGACGTGCGGGATCAGGCTCGCCGACAGGGCCTGGGAGGCGGTGCGGGGTACGGCACCGGGCATGTTGGTCACACAGAAATGACTCACGCCTTCCTCCACGTAGACCGGATCTTCGTAGGTGGTGGGCCGCGTGGTCTCCATGCAGCCGCCCTGATCGACGGAGATGTCGATGGCCACGCTGCCGGGCGCCATGCACCGGATCATTTCGCGGCTGACCAGGTGCGGTGCGCGTCGCCCCGGCAACAGCACCGCCCCGATCAGCAGGTCCGCCGAGGGCAGAGTCTCCCCGATGGCCTGCTGGTAGGCGTAGAGGGCGGTCACATTGTGGCCCACGGCCCGCATGGCGTTCATGCGCTCCCGGTCGATGTCGAACACGGTCACCCGCGCCCCGAGGGCGACGGCCGTGTGCACCGCCGCGCCGCCTGCCACACCGGCCCCGAGCACCACCACATGCCCGCGGTGTGCCCCGGCCAGCCCGCCCAGCAACAGCCCTCTGCCGCCGTGGGGCTGGTGCAGGAGGTATGTACCCACCTGGAGCGCCAGGCGCCCCGCGATCTCACTCATGGGGGCGAGCAGCGGAAGGATGCCACCCGCGCGCACCGTTTCGAAGGCCACCGCGGTCAGCCCGACCTCCTTCAGCCGTGCCCCCAGGTCCCGATTGGCCGCCAGGTGCAGGTAACAGAAAAGGCGATGGTGGGCCCGAAGATGCGCCAGGTCGGCCTCCTGGGGCTCCTTGACCTTGACGATCAGTTCCGCAGCCTCATACACGCTGGCCGCATCCGCCAGGACCTGTGCGCCGGCCGCCTGGTAGTCCGCATTCCGGTAGCCGCTGTTGTGGCCGGCGCCGGCCTGCACAAGCACCTCGTGGCCGTGGCGGATCAGTTCGGCACAGGCCGCGGGCACCAGCCCCACACGGCCTTCCAATGGCTTGATTTCAGTGGGTATTCCGACCTTCATAGGGCGTCCTTGAGGCATGTGCTCGGGGAGACGGGGCGTGACTTGCCGGGGTGGCGCCGGGATAATACGGGCCCCGCGCGTCGCCGAACCCGGGTGGGCGGATCATGTCCCATCCGTTGCCGCCCGATGCGCCACAGGATCACACCCTACCAGACCGACAAGAAATCAGGAGTCAGTATACATGAGCGAATCCAAGCACTGCCGGCTGCTCATCCTGGGATCCGGCCCCGCCGGGTACACGGCTGCCGTCTATGCCGCGCGGGCGAATCTCAACCCGGTGCTGATCACGGGCCTCGAACAGGGCGGCCAGCTGACCACCACCACGGACGTGGACAACTGGCCCGGCGACGACCAGGGGGTCCAGGGCCCGGAGCTGATGGAGCGCATGAAGCGCCACGCGGAAAGATTCGATACCGAAGTGATTTTCGATCACGTCAACGAGGTGGATCTCTCGGAGCGCCCCTTCCGGCTCAAGGGAGACGTGGGCGGCTACACTTGCGATGCCCTGATCATCGCCACCGGGGCCTCGGCCATGTACCTGGGTCTGCCCTCCGAGGAGGCGTTCAAGGGCAAGGGTGTTTCCGCCTGCGCCACCTGTGACGGCTTTTTTTACCGCAACCAGAAGGTGGCCGTGATCGGCGGCGGCAACACGGCGGTGGAGGAAGCCCTGTACCTCTCCAACATCGCCGAGCATGTGACGCTGGTGCATCGTCGCGACAAGCTGCGCAGCGAGAAGATCCTGCAGGACCACCTGTTCGCCAGGGAGAAGGAAGGCAAGGTCACCATCGAATGGGACCATGTGCTCGACGAGGTGCTGGGTGATGACTCGGGCGTGACCGGCATGCGCATCAAGCACGTCAAATCCGGCGAGACCCGCGACATCGACCTGATGGGCGTATTCATCGCCATCGGCCACAAGCCCAACACCGGCATCTTCGAGGGTCAGCTGGAGATGCACAACGGCTACATCAAGGTGCAGAGCGGCACCGCAGGCAACGCCACCGCCACCAGCGTGCCGGGGGTGTTTGCGGCCGGCGACGTGATGGACCACGTGTACCGCCAGGCGGTCACCTCCGCCGGCACCGGCTGCATGGCCGCCCTGGATGCCGAGCGTTTCCTGGAGGAAAACGGTTGAATCCCATCCGGAGACCGGACATCAACGACAGGACGGTGACCTGAATCCGTGCCGCCGTGTTCGACGCGTTCCTGCGAGCGGAGGGAATTTGCGGCGGGGTCGCCGCTCCTGGAAGGTTCTGGTCATGAGCATTCGCACTTCCCGACTCACACCTCCCACTTTAGCCCGGATATCTCACCGGGACCGGTGAGATATGCGGGTTAATCCTGGCATGAACATCCGGATCGTCGAGCGACTTGACCAGGTGCCGGCACAGGCGTGGGACGCCCTGGGCGGCGATCGCAATCCCCTCGTCAGCCACGCCTTCCTGGCCGGGCTCGAACGCTATGATTGCCTGGGCCCGCGCTACGGCTGGCTGCCCCGGCACGTGCTGATCGAGGATGACGCGGGTGGGCTGCAGGCCGCCATGCCCATGTATGCCAAGACCAACGGCTACGGGGAATTCGTGTTCGACTGGGCCTGGCAATCCGCCTGGGAGCGTTCCGGACTGGCCTACTATCCCAAACTGGTGGTGTCCGTCCCCTATACGCCGGCCACGGGGCCGCGCCTGCTGGTGCGCTCCGGGGCCGACGGGCCGATGCTGCGTCAGGCGTTGATCCGCGCGGGTATCCGGTTCGCTCGCGACCATCGGGTCTCCGGTCTGCACTGGCTGTTCCCCGATGACGCGGACCTGGAGAGCCTGCGCGCAGAGGGGCTCTCCCTGCGTATGGGCTGCCAGTACCACTGGCGCAACGACGGCTACCGGGATTTCGACGATTTCCTTGACCGCTTCAGTTCAAAGAAGCGCAAGAACGTGCGCCGCGAACGACGCAGGGTCAGCGAACAGGGCATTGCCCTGCGCATCCTCCACGGAAACGAGGTGCCGGACGGCCTGTGGGAGACCTTTCATGGCTTCTACATGGACACCTTCGAGAAGAAGATGGGCATTCCCACGCTGAGCCTGGACTTCTTTCGCGAGACCGGCCGGGCACTGGGGCGCGGCGTGGTCATGGTGCTCGCGGAGCATGACGGCGCGCCCGTGGCTGCCGCCCTGTGCTACCGCGGCAGCGACAGCCTCTATGGACGCTACTGGGGATGCGCCCGTGACTACGACGGCCTGCATTTCGAGGCCTGCTACTATCAGGGCATCGAGTACTGCATTCGGGAGGGACTGGCCCGCTTCGAACCCGGTGCCCAGGGGGAACACAAGATCCCCCGCGGTTTCCTGCCCACGCCCACCTGGTCGGCCCACTGGCTGGCCCACGAGGAACTGGGTGCGGCCGTGGCCGACTTCTGCCACAGGGAACAACAGGTCATGGGGCGCCACTGTCGCCAGCTCATGGCGCATTCCCCGTTCCGCGACGGTCAGGGGCCCGCGGACGTGGGAGCCGTCGGATCATGGAGAGGCTGAGCACGGTCATGTATCCCCTCACCTGGCTTCATCCCGGGCAGGCGGACGAACCCTTCCCCCATCCGGACCGTGCGCTCACAGAGCCCAACGGGCTGCTCGCGGCGGGCGGCGATCTGAGCCTGCCCCGGCTCCTGCGTGCCTATCGCGAGGGCATCTTCCCCTGGTACGAGGCCGGCCAGCCGATCCTGTGGTGGTCGCCCGATCCTCGCACCGTGCTGGTCCCTTCCGAGGTTCACGTCAGCCGCAGCCTGCGCAAGGTGCTGCGCAGCGGACGCTTTCGGATCAGCTTTGACGAGGCCTTCGCCCAGGTGATCCGCGGATGCGCGGAACCGCGCCGCGGGGTGCATGGCACCTGGATCACCTACGGGATGCAGCAGGCGTTCAACCAGCTGTACGAGGCCGGTTACGCCCACTCGGTGGAGGTCTGGCAGGACGAGGCACTGGTGGGCGGGCTGTACGGTGTCTCCCTGGGCCGCATGTTCTACGGCGAGTCGATGTTCAGCCGGGTCAGTGATGGTTCCAAGGTGGCATTGGTGGTGCTTTGCAGACATCTGGAACACTGGGGATATCCGCTCGTGGACAGCCAGACACCCTCGGGCCATCTGACCCGCATGGGCGCCCGCTCCATGCCGCGGCGCGAGTTCCGTCAGTGGCTCGATCGCCTGTGCGCCCTGCCCCCCCACAGCGACCGTTGGTCGGCTGATCCGGAACTTGTACGTCGCTGAGCCCGCGTTCAAATGGACGCCCTCCCGGGTGCCCGGTAATCTTGCGCCATGATCGACACAGCGGAGAGGCCGATCCCCCCGTCCATTGAACGCTTTCGGGTACTTCGGCTACTCGGGACGGGCGCGCAAGGCGCGGTCTACCTGGCCCACGATCCGGTGCTGGACCGCCGCGTGGCCATCAAGACCTTCACGGACGAACCGCTCAGCGACGCGGCGGCGCAGGAAGCGCTCATGAACGAAGCGCGCATCGTCAGTCGCTTCAAGCATCCGCACATCGTTCCCATCTATGAGGCCGGGCATTATGAGCACGGCGTCTACCTGGTGTTCGAATACGTGGAGGGCGATACGCTCGCCCAACTGCTGGAACGCGGACCGTTGCCCATCGAGCGGGCACTGGCGGTCATGCGTGATGTGCTGGACGCCGTGGCGGCCGCCCATGAACAGCACATCCTGCACCGGGACCTGAAACCCGCCAATGTACTGATCGGCAGTGACGGCCGGGCGCGCATCGCCGATTTCGGCATCGCCATGCCGGTGGAAGCGGTCAGCGAAGCCAACCGCCTGTGGGGCACGCCCCGCTATCTGTCGCCGGAGCAGCTGGACGGCCGCCCGGTGACCGAACGCGCCGACGTGTTCGCCCTTGGTGTTCTGCTCTACGAGATGCTCACCGGCCGAAAGGCGTTCGACGGCAGTACTACCCAAGAGGTCCTTGAACAGGTCACCGCGCGTGAACTGAAACCGCCATCACTGGTATGCGACGGTGGGGACGAGCGCTTTGATGCCCTGATCCTGCGCGCCACGCGCAAGGCGCCGGACGAACGCTTCGCCAGCGCCGTGGAGTTCCGCGAGGCCTTCGCCGAGGCCGTCCATACCGGCGGCGACGGCAATGGCGGCGGTTCCCTGGACTTCGTCATGCGGCGCATCCGCAGGAAGCCGGACTTCCCCGGCATTTCGAGCCACATCCGGGAGATCACGCAATGCTCCGGTGACGCCTCCCGGCGTTCCGTGGGCGAACTCTCCAACGCGGTGCTGAAGGACTACGCCACCACCCAGAAGCTCCTGCGTCTTGCCAACTCCTCCTACTACGGCAATTTCGGAGGCAACATCCACACGGTGTCGCGCGCCATCGTGGTGCTGGGTTTCGAACAGGTGCGCACCACCGCCCTCGGGCTGGTGCTGTTTGAAAACCTCAAGAGCGGCCGACACTCCAGCCGCCTCATGGAGGCCCTGCTCGGCAGCCTGTTCAGCGCCATGCTGGCGCGCAATCTTGCCAGGGATCTGCGCGAAGTGGACAGCGAGCAGGCCTTCGTGTGCACGCTGTTCCACGATCTGGGCCGGATGCTGGTGTTGTACTACTTTCCCGAGGAAGCGGACGAGATTCGCATCCTCACCGAGCAGGACGTGGCGCAGGACACCGCGGCGAAGCAGGTCCTGGGCGTTTCCTATGAACGGCTCGCACGCACCGTGCTCGAGGACTGGAACTTCCCCAGGGAGATCGTGACGGCCGTGGAACGGGCGCCGGCGGGCACACTGCCGGCGGCGCCTGATCCTGCCCGCAAACTGCACCGCATCACCACCCTGGCCTCCGAGATGGCCCAAACGATCATGCAGGCCAATCCGGATCTGCAGGACGCCCGTCTGGCCGCCCTGCAGAAACGCTACAAGCAGGCGCTTTCCATCGATTCCAGGCGCACCCGCAAGGTCATGCAGGACGCACGGGAGGATCTGGAACGGTTCCTGAGCGTGGTGAAGCTGCCAAAGGAGGGCCAGGCTCAACTGATCCGGCTTCAGGCGAATCTGGGTGTCGGCCAGGTGGATGACGACACCGTGGTGGGGATGATCGACGAAGCGGAGACGCCGACCGCGACGGAACAACCCGTGCAGAACCCGGAGCAGCAGGTGGCCACCCTCATGGAGGGTCTGACCGAGATGCTCGGTGCCATGGTGGGCGATTTCGAGCTCAATGCCCTCCTTCAGTCCGCCCTGGAGAACGTCTACCGCACGCTGAACCTGCGCCGGATCCTGCTGATGCTCTCCGACGCCGAGCGCACCACGCTGGTCGCGCACACTGCCTTCGGCCACGACGCCGAGACACTGGCGGGTCGCTTGCGACTGAACATCACGGGCGGACGCGACATCCTCTCTCTGGTCATGCACCAGGGCAAGGACCTGGTGATCACCGACAGCCGCGACGCGAAGATCAGCAAGTATATCCCGAAGGATTTCAGCGACGTGCTCGACGCCCGGAGTTTCCTGTTGCTGCCCCTGCTGATCCGCGATCGCAGCATCGGCATGCTGTACCTGGAGTTGCGCGGCAGCCAGGTGCTGGACGACAAGGTGGTCAACGCCGTCAAGGCCCTGCGCAATCAGACGGCGCTGGCGATCCGGGAAGCACGGGGGAGTTTGGGAAGGATGAAGGATGAAGGATGAATAGGAGCCGTCCGAATCAGGATTATGCTCGAAACGTTCAGAAGTCGGATGAACCTTTGCCCTTTTGAAACGCACACCCTCGCTTGAGTTCGCATTGCCCGCACAAGGGTTTTGGGCGGCACACGTGTTTGGCGTGGGTGACGATCAGGGCGTGGTACTCGTTGTAGAGGGTCGTGTCGGGACCCAGGGCGGTCTCGATGGCGGTTCTCAGGTCGTCATAGGGTGCCTGCGCGCGGGTATGTCCCAGACGGCCCAGCAGGCGGCGCGTGTAGGCGTCCACCACGAACACGGGGCGTTCGAAGGCGTACAGGATGATGTCGTCGGCGGTCTCGGGACCGATGCCGTGCACCGACAGCAGGGCCTCACGCAGGCGCCCCGTGGGCCAGTGCCGCAGCTTCTGCCATCCGCCCTTTGCCACGTACCATCGGCACAGGGACTTGAGTCGCGCGGCCTTCACGTTGAAGTAACCCGAAGGCCGGATCAGGCGCGCGAGCCGGGCATCGGACAGGTCCAGTATAGCGTGCGGATCCAGCGCCCCTGCCCGCTCCAGCGCCTCGATGGCCCGCTCCACGTTCACCCACGCGGTGTTCTGCGTGAGCACCGCCCCCACCATCACCTCGAACCGATCCCTCGCCGGCCACCAGTGCTGGGGACCGTGGGTCTTGTAGAGGCTGCGGAAGATCTCATGCAGACGCTGTTTGTTCATGCGAAAAGCAGATTGGCCACAGAGGTCACAGAGGTCACAGAGAAACCAAGGGCGCACTGGAATCGTAGGTCGGGCTTATCAGCCCGATCCACGTCGAGATCCCGCTTCTCTGTGACCTCTGTGACCTCTGTGGCAAGAGAAGTCCTTACTTCCTGGGACGACGGGCCGTGCGCGGCGGCTTGGGCGGGCGCCGGTCCTCACGGCGGACCTTGGGCGGAGTCCAGGAGAGACCGGCGGCGGCATACAGGGCGCCCATCTCGGCGGGTTCCAGGTCGCGCCAGCGTCCGGCGCGCAGGGCGCGTCCCAGCGCCACGGGGCCATAGCGCACACGGGTGAGACGACTCACCGTAAGCCCCACGGCCTCCCACAGGCGGCGCACCTCACGGTTGCGCCCTTCCCGCAGTGTCACGTGGTACCAGTGGTTGGCGCCGGCTCCGCCGGCATCCCGCAGGGTCTCGAAACGCGCGGGCCCATCCTCCAGTTCCACGCCCGTGGTGAGCTGGCGCAGGGCTTCGGGCGGCACCTCGCCGAGGATACGCACCGCATATTCGCGCTCCACCTCGGTGGAGGGATGCATGAGCTTCGCCGCCAGTTCGCCGTCGGTGGTGAACAGCAGCAGGCCCGAGGTGTTGTAATCGAGCCGCCCCACCGCAATCCAGCGTCCGTTGCGCAACCGCGGCAGATGGTCGAATACCGTGGGCCGTCCTTCCGGGTCCTTGCGGGTCGTGAGTTCGCCGTCGGGCTTGTGATAGGCGATGACACGGGGTTTGGGTTCCGCCTTCAGCGGCACCGCCTTCCCGCGGACGGCCACCTTGTCGTCCGGACCGGCCTGGTCGCCCAGGGTGGCGACCCGCCCGTTGACGGTCACCAGCCCCTGTTCGATCCAGCGTTCGATCTCGCGGCGGGACCCGTGGCCGAGGCGGGCGAGGAGTTTTTGCAATCTTTCAGCCATGATTCGCCTCCCGGCAATCAGGATTCAAAATTCAAAATTCAAGATTCAAAGGAAACCCGGTGTGTCCCCCTGAACTTTGAATCTTGAATTTTGAATCTTGAATACGAAATCATCCGCTACAATGCCTTCTCACAGTCCGGAGCCCTCCATGTCCGAAACCCGCGCCTTCATCCCGCTCAACATCGCAGTCCTGACCGTGTCCGACACCCGCACCGAGGCCGACGACACCTCCGGCGGCTACCTGGCGAAGGCCGTCGAGGAGACGGGGCACCGGGTGGCGGAAAAAAGGATCGTGCCCGACGACATCTACCGGATCCGGGCCGAGGTCAGCCGCTGGATTGCCGATCCGGATGTCCACGCCGTGATCACCACCGGCGGCACCGGCATCACCGGCCGCGACGGCACACCCGAGGCGGTGGCGCCGCTGCTGGACAAGGAGATCGAAGGTTTCGGGGAACTCTTCCGGGCCATCTCCTTCCAGGAGATCCGCACCTCCAGCCTTCAGTCCCGGGCCGTGGCTGGCGTGGCCAATGCCACCTTCATCTTCTGCCTGCCGGGTTCGTCGGGCGCCTGCCGGACGGGCTGGGAATCGCTCATCCGCGAGCAGCTCGACAACCGCCACATGCCCTGCAACCTCGTCATGCTCATGCCGCGCCTCAACGAAAAATAAAGCGCAGATCCAAGTGGCAAGTGACCAGAGACAAGACGCGATCGATACCTCTCATCACTTGAATCTTGAATCTTGAATATTGAATCTTGAACCTCGAGCCTCACTGCAGCGTGCGGCCGTCCGGCGTTCGCGGCAACTCCACCACGGTGTCTGACGCCTCGCCCTCGCCCGCTTCGTCGGTCTCCGCGGCGGGAAGCGAGTCTTCCTCAGCCGCCTCCGGCGCCGATGAGTCGCCCTCGTCCGGGCCATTGAAGTCCAGCTCGGGGTGCATCTTGTCCAGGTCGCGCAACTCGGCCAGGGTGGGCAGGTCGTCCAGGGACTGGAGATTGAAGTAGTCCAGGAACTGGCGCGTGGTGCCGAACAGGGCGGGTCGCCCGGGTACGTCCCGGTGGCCCACCACGCGGATCCACTCCCGCTCCGATAGTGTGCGCACGATATGGGTGCTGACGGCCACCCCCCGGATCTCCTCGATCTCGGCCCGGGTGATGGGCTGACGGTAGGCGATCAGCGCCAGCGTCTCCAGCAGGGCGCGGGTGTAGCGCGGCGGCTTCTCCTCCCAGAGCCGGGACACCCAGGGCGCCACCGTCTCCCGCACCTGGAAGCGATAACCGCTGGCCACCTCCTTGAGTTCGTAGCCCCGCGATTCGCAGTCTTCACCCAGTGCCTTCAGGGCTGCCCGAATGGCGGCACGCTCGGGGTGTTGATCGCCGTCGAACAGCCGTTCCAGCTGATCGATGGACAGGGGTCGGTTGGCAGCCAGCAGGGCCCCTTCTATGATTCTCTTCAGCAGATCCGGATCCATAAAACCATTCTTGCCCAATAAGTTATGAGATATTTCTAAACTGTCAGACTATCTATAAAGCTTCCTTTTCTGCCCTCTCCAGAACTGTTCCACGCTAACACCGGACGCGAACTTAATTCATTAAAAGTCTGTTTCCAATATATTTTCGTAAAGCTCGTCATCTGGCGCCTTGCCCGCGAGGCTGACATAGATCGGCGCATAGGGCTCCTGCTGAACCAGGTCGATCAGGTGGCCCTTGAGCATTTCCAGAACGGCCAGAAAGGTGACCACCACGCCCCGACGTCCCTCCTCCGGGGTGAACAGTTTCTGGAACTCCACAAAGGGGGCTTCGTTCAGCGCCTCCAGCACCTGGGACATGCGTTCGCGCACCGACAGGGGTTCGCGCTGGATGTGATGGTGGCTGAACATCTCGGCACGGCGGAGGACTTCCCGGAAGGCCAGCAGCAGTTCCGTGAGCTCCACGTCCGGCAACTTCGGCTTGCGCTCCATGGGCGGCGGTTCGGCCGCCACGGGGAAGATATCCCGCTCTACCCGGGGCAGCGCGTCGATGTCCAGGGCAGCCTTCTTGAAGCGTTCATACTCCTGCAGGCGACGTACCAGCTCGGCGCGGGGATCCTCCTCCTCGTCCGCGGATGCCGGGCGCGGCAGCAGCATCCGGGACTTGATCTCCGCCAGCATGGCCGCCATGACCAGGTATTCCGCGGCCAGCTCCAGGCGCAGATCCTTCATGAGATCGATGTAGCCCATGTATTGCCGCGTGATCTCGGCAATGGGGATGTCGAGGATATCCAGGTTCTGCCGCTTGATCAGATACAGGAGCAGGTCCAGCGGACCCTCGAAGGCCTCCAGAAACACCTCCAGGGCATCCGGGGGGATGTAGAGGTCCTTCGGGGGCATGCTCAGGGGCTCGCCGCGCACGATGGCAAACGGCATCTCCTCCTGGGCATGGGCGTTCGGGGGCGGTCCGTGAATCTCGGTGCTCATCGGTAGGCCAGCCCCATGGCGCGGCGCACCTCATCCAGGGTGTCCCGGGCCATGTCGCGGGCCGCCTCGCAACCCTCGTTGACGATGGTGCGTACCGCGGTGGGATCGGCCTCGTATTCCCGGGCGCGCTCCTGGATCGGCCGCAGTTCGGCGCGGACAGCGTCGACGATCGGCTGCTTGCATTCCAGGCAGCCGATACCCGCGGTCCGGCAACCCTCCTGAACCCACTGGCAGGTGCTGTCGTCCGAATAGACCTGGTGCAGTGGCCACACCGGGCATTTTTCCGGCTCCCCCGGATCGGTGCGGCGCACCCGCGCCGGGTCGGTGGGCATGGTGCGGATCTTCTTTTCCACCTCCGCCGGGTCCTCCCTCAGCGCGATGGTGTTGTTGTAGGACTTGGACATCTTCTGGCCGTCCAGGCCCGGCATCTTGGCGGTCCTGGTCAGGAGGGCCTGCGGCTCGGGCAGGATGATCTTGCCGGAACCTTCCAGGTAACCGAACAGCCGCTCCCGGTCGCCCAGGGAGATGTTCTGCTGGGTTTCCAGCATGGCGCGGGCCACGTCCAGGGCCTGATCGTCTCCCTGTTCCTGGTAGCGGCGGCGAAGGTCCCGGTAGAGACGGGCGTTCTTCTTGCCCATCTTGTCCACGGCGGCCTCGGCCTTCTCCTCGAAGCCGGGCTCCCGTCCATAGAGATGATTGAAGCGCCGGGCGATCTCCCGGGTCATCTCGATGTGGGCCACCTGATCCTCGCCCACGGGCACCAGGCCTGCCTTGTAGATCAGCACGTCTGCGCCCTGCAACAAGGGATAACCCAGGAAGCCATAGGTGGCCAGGTCCATTTCGCGCAGCCGTTCCTGCTGGTCCTTGTAGCTGGGTACGCGCTCGAGCCAGCCCAGGGGCGTGATCATGGACAGGAGCAGGTGGAGTTCCGCGTGCTCGGGGACCCGCGACTGAATGAATAGCTTGGCCGCGCCGGGGCTGACACCCGCCGCGAGCCAGTCCACCACCATGTCCCACACGCTCTCCCCGAGCACCCGCGGATCCTCGTAATGGGTCGTCAGGGCATGCCAGTCCGCAACGAAGAACATGCACTCATAGGCATGCTGCAGTTCCACCCAGTTCTTCAGGACGCCGTGATAGTGCCCCAGATGGAGGCGCCCCGTGGGCCGCATGCCGGACACAACGCGCTGGTTCTGCGCAGGAAGGGAACTCAAGGCTGCTCCTGTTGGCTGTGGGTCATGGGATCGGCGGGAGGCCGATGCTCAGGGGAAGGCGACATTATGGTGGCTCGGGCGGCTCAGTTGAACCCACCGGGTATGAACAGGCCCGTCAGCAGCAGCAACAGCCATTCGCTGCGATCCTCGCCGTTGATGAGCAGGCGGCCCTCCTCGATGCTCAGGTCCGTGCGATAGCCGTCCCCCTCTTCCCGGACATAGCCCTCTTCCGCCAGGCCCTTCAGGACACCGCGCCCCAGGGGCATTGCCAGCAGTCGGCGCGCCTCCGGATCCACGTTGGCACCGGCCTCGCCGCCCATGGTCTGCAGGCTGATGAGGCCGGCCAGTTCCTCGGCCAGTGCCCGGGTGGCCTGGATGCGCCCGCTCAGCCGCAGACGCTCCACCAGGTCCAACGTGTCCGGCTCCATGTCCCGTCCGTCAAACCCGGCGCCCAGGGCCAGTTCCACCGTGCCCCGAGACATCTGCGCACGCAGGGGATCCAGGCGCAGTTCCGGTGAATGGGCCAACAGCCCGGGCAGATGCTCCAGCAGCACGGCCCCCGGTCCCCGGTCCGGGAATCCCTCTTCGGTTCGTGCCTGCAAGCGCTCCAGTTCCAGCAGCAGGGCCTCGTAACGGGCCGCGTGCAAGGGACCCAGCCGCAGGTGCATCTCGCCCTGCGTGGCTTCCCACCCTGCGGCCTGCATGGCGCCAAAACCGGACTGGAGGCTCAGATCCACAAAATCCCCCTGCCGGGTTTGCACGGAACGCACACGTACACGCTCCATGCGCACAGGTTCCGTGTCGCCGTCCGCCAGGTCCAGTGCATCCAGCCGGTACTCCAGCCAGCCATCGGCGACCCGGCTGGACGGATCCGAGAGGTCCAGTTCCAGCACCTGCCCTGTAACGACCAGCGTGCTCTCCGGATCCTCAAGCACCAGTTCGGGCACATTCAGCTGGCCGCGCAGCCGGTGGCCTTCAACGCGAAACTCGCCTTCCAGGCCTGCCGAACGCACCCGCAGGTCGGGGTCGTCCGGGAGCGTCATGACGAACGACGGGGAGTGCAACCCGATATCGGCGCTGTCCCCGCGTGCGCCAAGCCGGGTCGTGACCGTGAGGGGTGCAGCCTCACCGAAGGCCTCCGCCAAGAGGGCCTCCAGTTCCGGGGGGATGAGGGGTATGGATTCCACCACCACGGCGCCAAAGCCGTGACTGATCCGATGGCGCACGTCGAACTCCACCGCCTCGGCGCCCGTGCTCAGGCGCACCCGGCTGAGCGCCGTGGACTCCATCCACCCGCGGTCGAAGGATTCCAGCCGGTGCGCAAGCGTCATTTCGCCGGCACGACCGCCCTCGTACGCCGAAAGCTGGCGATCGGCCTGCCAACCCAGCCAAGCGGGCCATGCCGGGACCGCGACCGCCACCAGGAGTATCAACACAAGCAGGAGTCGTCTTCCGTTCATGATGTCCACACACTCCCTTGGAACAGGACTTCAGCCTGCGAACAGCGGGGCCAGGAAGTTGCCTGGCAGACCGAACACCGTGCCGATCAGATCAATGAAGAAACCGAGAAACGGTCGCAGGATCGTCCACAGCAGTCCGGTGAACAGCAGGCCGAGAATGATGAACAGCCCGTAGGGTTCCAGCCGGTCATAGGTGTCGGACATGCGCGGCGGAAGCAGACCGGAGACGACCCGCCCGCCGTCCAGGGGCGGCACCGGCAGCAGGTTGAGCACCATGAGCAGCAGGTTGATGAACACGCCCGCCGCACCCATCAATACCAGCGGCACCGCCATCCAGCTGAATGTCTCGAGCATCCCGAGGCCCAGCTTGATCATCAGCGCCCAGAAGAAGGCCATGACCAGGTTGGACAGCGGGCCGGCCACCGCGACGATGGCCATGTCGCGCTGGGGATTTTTCAGGTTGCGGGTGTTGACCGGCACGGGCTTGGCCCAGCCGAACACGAACGGCGGCCCCGGTGTGACCATGGTGATCACCAGCAGCCCCAGGGGCACCAGCACCGTGCCCACCGGGTCGATGTGCTTCAGGGGATTGACCGTGAGCCGGCCCAGCATCTGAGCCGTGGTGTCACCCAGCAGGCGGGCCACCCAACCGTGGGCGACCTCGTGCAGGGTGATGGCGAAGAGAACGGGAATCGCCCAGATGGCGATGTTCTGAATGATGGTTTCCATGCGGGGGACATTATACCTGATACCTGCGGGCCCGGGCCTCGCGTAACGGCGTTCCGGAAGGCCCGAGGCCGCGTCACGCCTCCAGACCCGCGGTGTCCCCCTTCCCCCGCCTGATCACCTGCGGGTACCCGGCCTCCATGTCGATGACCGTGGTGGGCTGGACGCCGCAGGCACCGCCGTCGATGACGAGGTCCACGCGGCCGTGGAGGCGCTCGGCGATCTCGTAGGGGTCGGCCATGGGCAGGTCGTCCCCGGGCATCTGCAGCGTGGTGCTCATGAGCGGCTCCCCCAGATCCGCGAGCAGGGCCTGGGTGATGGCGTGGTCCGGGACGCGCAGGCCGATGGTCTTGCGCTTGGCATGCTGGAGGCGCCGGGGCACCTCGTGGGTGGCCCGCAGCAGGAACGCGTAGGGGCCCGGCGTGTAGGCCTTGAGCAGCCGGTAGGCGGTGTTGTCCACCCTGGCGTAGTTGGAGATCTCCGAAAGGTCGCGGCAGACCAGCGTCAGGTGGTGGGTGTCGTCCAGTTGGCGGATGCGCCGGATCCGCTCCATGGCCCCCTTGTCGCCGATGGCGCATCCAAGGGCGTAGCACGAATCGGTCGGATAGACGATCACCCCACCGGCGCGCACGACATCCGCCACCTGGCGAATCAGGCGAGCCTGGGGATTTACCGGATGGATCTCGAGAACCTGGGTCATTTTCAGATTTCAGATTTCAGATTTCAGATTTCAGATTTCAGATTTCAGAAGCATAACAGCACGCGCCATCCGATATCTGACATCTGACATCTGACATCTGACATCTGTTCTGCGACACTATTCAGTGATGAAACTCCTCTACGACCTGCTGCCGGTCATTCTCTTCTTCCTGGCGTACAAGTTTTACGGGGCGATCCCCGATCACTGGGTGCTGGGTGTGAGTGCGTGGCTGCCCGTGGCCCTGGATCCGGCCGACGCTGGTCACGCTATTTACCTGGCCACGGCGGTGGCGATGGTGGTGATGGTGCTGCAGCTGGCCGGCGGTTTCGCGATCAAGCGCAAGCTGGAAGCGATGCCGCTGTTCACGGGTCTGCTGATCGTGGTCCTGGGTGCGGCCACGCTGCTGCTCCACGACCCGGTCTTCATACTCTGGAAACCCACTCTGGTAAACTGGTTGTTTGCTGCGGTGTTCCTGGCCCCACCGCTGCTGGGCAGGGCCACGTTGGTGGAGTCGCTCATGGGCCATGCCCTGAACGTGCCGAAACGAATATGGGCGATCACCAACCATGCCTGGGTGCTGTTCTTCGTGGTCTCGGGGCTCGTCAACCTGTTCGTTGCCTACACCTTCAGCGAGGCGTTCTGGGTCGACTTCAAACTCTTCGGCATGCTCGGCATGACCATCGTCTTCATCCTGGGCCAGGCGGCCTATCTGGCCATGCACCACACCGAACCGGATCAACATACCTCCAGCGGAGATTCGCCCTGATGCTCTACGCCATCCTCGGACACGACACGCCGGACAGCCTCGAGAAACGCAAGCAGGTCCGTCCGGCCCACCTGGCCCGACTGGAGTCGTTACGGGACGAAGGCCGACTCGTACTGGCGGGCCCGCTGCCGGCCATCGACAGCGAGGATCCGGGCCCAGCCGGCTTCTCCGGCAGCCTGATCGTGGCCGAGTTCGACTCCCTGGACGACGCCAGGGCCTGGGCGGATGCCGATCCCTACGTGGATGCCGGTGTCTATGCCGAGGTCATGGTCAGGCCCTTCCGCAAGGTCCTGCCCTGAGCGTCTCCCCATTTTTCGATCGTAAGGAAACCATTGCATGTTCACCAGCACGCGCCGCCGCGCTCTATTCGCCCTCCTTGTTGTCCTCGCCCTGCTCGGTGGTTGCGAGCGTGCCGAGGAACCACGCACACAGGTCAGCGATGCGGATGCGGTCGCCGTCGTCAACGACGTGGTCATCACGCGGGAAGAGTTCGAGGAGTTTCTCGCCCTGCAGCGCATGTCCCGCCCGGCGGAAGACCTGCAGCGCGAACAGGTCCTTGACGAAATGATCAGTCTGGAACTCTTGCGCCAGGCCGCCGTGGAGCGCGGCCTGGACCGCGATCCGGAAATCCTTCGCCAGGTGGAACGCAGCAAGACCAACCTGATGGTCGGCGCACTGCTGGAGGACTGGCTGGGCCCGGAGTACACCGAGGAGCAGCTGCGCGCGGAATACGACCGCCAGGTGCGGGACATTGATCGTGAGGAGTTCAAGGCCCGTCACATCCTCCTGGACACGGAGGAGGATGCCGAAGCCGTGATCCGGGAACTCGAGGAGGGCGCGGATTTCGAGGCGATGGCCCGTGAGCATTCCACGGGACCGTCGGGCCCCATGGGCGGAGACCTGGGTTGGTTCACGGCCAATCAGATGGTGTCCGAGTTCTCCGATGCCGTCCGTGCCCTGGAACCCGGCACCTTCACCCGCGAGCCCGTACAGAGCGACTTCGGATGGCACGTGATCCTGCTGGAGGACACACGCACCGCCGAACCGCCACCCTTCGAGGCGGTCCGGAGCCGCCTGGAGGAGATTCTCGACAACCGCATCATCCAGGAAAACATCGAGGACCTGCGCCAGCGTGCCGACATCGAGATCCGGTAGGTGCCTTGGGTTGGCATCGGCTGGGTTTAACCACGAAGCTCACGAAGAGCACGAAGGAAAGGATATTTCTCTCGCAAAGGCCGCCAAGCTCGCCAAGAAAAGCGGATCATAGGGCGGGCCATACCCGCCATCCCCAACTGACCCGCATCTCCGCGGCATGGGGAGTCCGCAGTTATGACTCTCGCGAAGCCGCGAAGCGCGCCAAGAAAACCGCAAGCTTCAGAAACCCCTTCTCAAGAATCTCAAAGCCTTTCTTGGCGGGCTTCGCGCCTTTGCGAGAGAACATTTTTTTGTCTTTCTTCGTGTCCTTCGTGAGCTTCGTGGTTATCACGAACCCGGCACAGGCCTAACACTTGCGCCATACCAACGTGAAGTTGTTGACGGGCATGACCACGTCGTCGATGCGTTCGAGTCCGGCGGCAGTGGCAAGTCGGTCCAGGTCGGCCTTGTCGCGGATGCCCATGCCGGGGTCGCGCATCTGCAGGCTCATGTGAAAGCGCGCGTTGCTCTCGCTGGTGAATTTGCCGTTTTCGTTGAACGGACCATACAGGCAGAAGCAACCGCCGCGCCGGAGTACCCGCCCTACCCCGGCGAACATGGCCTCCACCGCCGGCCAGTGCATGATATGGGCCGTGTTGGCCGAGAAGATGCCGTCGGCCTCGCTCAACGGCCACGATGACGCGCGCACGTCCAGCTCCAGCGGCTCGGCCACGTTGGGCAAGGCCGCCTCCGCCAGCCACAGGCGGATCCCCGGAAGATGCTCGGGCACATCCGAGGGTTGCCACCGCAGGTGTGGAAGCGCCGCCGCGAAGTAGACCGCATGCTGCCCGGTCCCGCTGCCGATCTCCAGTATCGTTCCGGGTTCGGTGAAATAGCGTTCGAGTACCCCGAGGATCGGATCCTTGTTCTGCTCGCAGGCCTCGGAAAAGGGTTTGGCGAAATGAGTGGGCATGACGTGTTGTTGTGACTTGGATAAGGTTCTTGTGTTTCAACGCGGAGATCGCAGAGACGCAGAGGACGCAAAGAGGTTGTAATCAAGATCTCTGCGTCCTCTGCGTCTCTGCGATCTCCGCGTTCTCAGCCCAGTCAAGCCGAAACACATCTCAGCGAGACGTCTGGTCAGTCTGGATCACCAGGGAAACGCGCCGGTTTTCGGCGCGGCCCTCGGCGGTGTCGTTGCCGGCCACCGGGCGGGTGTCGGCGAAGCCCACCGCCTGCAGGCGCTCCGGCTCGAGACCCTGAGCGATCAACTGGCGTACCACCCCGCTGGCCCGGGCGGCGGACAGCTCCCAGTTGGACGGAAACACGGGGGTATCGATGGGCACGTTGTCGGTATGGCCCTCCACCGTGATCTGCCCGTGCGCCGCCGAGAGGATGGGCATGAGTCGTTCCAGCAGCTCGCGGCCGTCGGCGCGCAACACCGCACTGCCACTGGGGAACAGGATACCTTCGCGAATGCGCAGTTCCACCTGCCCGATGGTGCTGAAGACCTCCACGCCGTCGAGGCCCCCTTCCCTGCCGAGCGCCTCCTCCAGCGCCGACACGGCGGCCTCTTCCCGGGCCAGGGGTTCGGCCATGGGCACCTCCCCCGGATAGGTGGCCGGCGCCTCTTCCAGGATAGGCGGGACGATGGACTGGCGGTGCGGATAACCCAGTTCGATGCCGAAGCCGTCCACCCAGCGCCACGCCTGGTCCTCCTCCGGCCGCGTGTAGGCGAGCAACACCACGAACAGCACCAGCACCAGCGTGAGCATGTCCAGGTAGGTGAGGATCCAGGCATGCTCATCCTCCCGCCTGGCATCGTCGCCGGGCCCCTGGGGCGCTACCGTCCAGGGCGGCGGATAATGGGGTGCCGCGGCGAGCTCGGCCTCCAGGACATCGGCGTCGACGTTCCTTTGGTGACTATCCTGGTGCACCGGGCGTCTCCTGGCGGATCTCGTCATGGTGATGTTCCATGAACGATTTCAGCGTCTCCCGGATGTAGGCCGGGGAACGGCCCTTGCGCATCAGGGTCACGCCTTCCAGCACCATGTTCATCAGGACCACGCGCTCCTCGGTACGCCGCTCCAGCTTGATGGCGATGGGCCGGAACACGAGGTTGGCCAGCACGATGCCGTAGAACGTGGTGATGAGCGCCACACCGAGGTTCACGGCGATCACCTGAAAGTCGCGGGTCTCGGTGGCGAACAGCATGTTGATGAGCCCCACCAACGTCCCCAGCATGCCGAACGCAGGTGCATAGGTGGCCATGGATCGAAACACCTGGGCTTCAGCCAATTCCCTGGCCCGCAGGCGCGACAACCGCCATTGCAGCAGATCGCTGATGTCCTCCATGGGGGTATCGTCGATCACCAGCTGCACGCCGGTACGCAGGTAGGGATTGCGCACGGTGTCCAGCTTGCGCTGCACGGCCGCCAGGTTGCCGTTGAACCACAACCGCGCCATGTCGACGATTTCGTCCATGTCCTCGCGGAAGTAGTAGCGCTCGTTGCGCAGCACCACGATGAAGACGCGCCAGACGTGCAGCACCTCGTGCAGCGGATAGCTCATCAGGGTGGCCGCCAGCGTCCCGCCCAGCACGATGGCCAGGCCCGGCAGGTTCACGAACACCGACAGATCCTGGGACGTGACGGCCAGGACGATCACCAGCAGCAGAACGCCGCCGATCATGCCGAGTGCAGTGGAGGGATTCATGGTGATTCAGTCTACACGCGGCGGCGCGTGAGGCGTGAGGAGAAAGGCATGGGGCGTCGTGCAGATTCCCCCTCTCGTCGGGAGAACGCTTTGTGGAGAGGTATTAGGGGTTAGGTGTTAGGGGAGAGGGGTTAGGTGTTAGGCGTCCAATGCCCCCCTTACGCCTTACGCCTTACGCCTTACGCCTTACGCCTCACCAATAAGCTCAAGGAACCGTGCCTCGTCAAGCACGGGGATGCCGAGCTTCTCCGCCTTGGCCAGCTTGGAACCCGCGGCCTCGCCGGCGATCACCGCGGTGGTCTTCTTCGACACGCTGCCGGTCACTTTCGCACCCAGCGCCATGAGCCGCTCGCCGGCCTCCTCGCGGGTCATGGACTCCAGTGCGCCCGTGAGCACGTAGGTATTCCCGCTCAGAGGCAAGGCGTCCTTTTTGGTCCTGGGCTCCGTCTCCTCCCAGTGCACGCCGGCCTTGCGCAGCGCCTGGATCACCTCACGGTTATGCGGCTGCTGGAAAAAGGTGGCCACGTGATGGGCCACGACCGGGCCCACGTCAGGGACTTCCATGAGAGCCTCCTCGTCGGCGGCCATGAGCGCATCGAGACTGCCGAAATGGGCTGCGAGCGCCCGGGCGGTGGCTTCGCCCACCTCGCGGATGCCCAGCGCGAAGATAAACCGCGCCAACTGCGTGTGCCTGCTCTTCTCGAGTGCATCCACCAGGTTCTGGGCGGACTTCTCGGCCATGCGCTCCAGTCCCGCGAGTTGCCCCGTGTTGAGCCGATAGAGATCGTCCACGTGATCCACCAGTCCCGCATCGACGAGTTGCTCCACCAGCTTGTCGCCCAGACCCTCGATGTCCATGGCACGCCGCGAGGCAAAATGCTTGATGGCCTCGCGGCGCTGGGCGGCGCAGTACAGTCCGCCGGAACAACGCGCGACGGCCTCGCCTTCCGAACGCACCACCTCGGATCCGCAGACCGGGCAGGCAGTCGGCATCTCGACGGGCCGTGCATCCGGCGGGCGTTGGGCGGGCACCACGGCCACCACCTCGGGGATGACATCGCCGGCACGACGCACAATCACCGTGTCACCGATACGCACATCCTTGCGCTCCACCTCGTCCATGTTGTGCAGCGTGGCGTTGCTGACGGTCACGCCGCCCACGAACACGGGCTCCAGCCGCGCCACCGGCGTCAGTGCGCCCGTCCGTCCCACCTGGAACTCCACGTCGCGCAGCACCGTCATCTGCTCCTGCGCCGGGTACTTGTGCGCCACCGCCCAACGCGGCGCGCGCGACACGAACCCCAGGTGCTGCTGCAGATCAAAGCGGTTCACCTTGTAGACGACGCCGTCGATCTCGTAGGCAAGACCGTCCCGCCGCGCCCCGATGCGACGGTAATAATCCAGGCACCCTCGCGCCCCAGTCACCACGTCACGTTCCGGGCAGACGCGCTGGCCCCATTCCATGAGAAGGTCCAGGACCGCCGAGTGCGTGTCCGGCAGCTCACCGCCCTCCACATGCCCGGCACCGTAGACAAAGAACGTCAGCGGTCGGCGTGCGGTGATGCGCGGATCCAGCTGGCGCAGGCTGCCCGCCGCCGCGTTGCGCGGGTTGACGAACACCTTTTCGCCGCGCTCCGCGGCTTCACGATTGAAGGCCTCGAAGCGGACCTTTTCCATATACACTTCGCCGCGCACTTCCAGCAGCCGGGGATGGCCGCCGCCATGGAGCTTGAGGGGTATTGCGCGAATGGTGCGTACATTGCCCGTGACATCCTCGCCCGTGGTGCCGTCCCCGCGTGTGGCGCCGCGCACCAGATGCCCGTTTTCATAGAGCAGGCTGATGGCCAGTCCGTCCAGCTTGGGTTCAACGGCAAATTCGACCGGCGTATCGTCACCCAGCCGATCATGGATGCGCTTCTCAAAGGCCAGCACCTCGTCTTCCTCGAAGGCGTTGTCCAGCGAGAGCATGGGCAGCAGATGCCGGGCCTCGGCAAACGCCCTGGCAGGTTCCGCGCCCACCCGCTGCGTGGGCGAATCCGGAGTCACCAGATCCGGATATTCGGCCTCCAATGCCTGAAGCTCACCCATGAGCGCGTCATAGGCCGCATCGGGAATCTCCGGATCATCCAGCACGTAATAACGGTAGTTATGGTGCTCCAGCTGCTCACGCAGGGAATTGACCCGCTGACGGACCTTTTCGGGGATCTGTGACATGGCGCTCATCGGGGATCTTTCTTGTTTCAGCTTCCGGGGATGGAAGATCAAAAGCCTTCAACGCAAAGGCGCAAAGACGCAGAGGGCGCAAAGAGAATACTTTCTTGAAAAAGAACATTACTCGGACAGGCCCCTGGGCCTCTGCTTGGCCTCGTGTCCCTGATTCTTTGCTTCTAATTAACGATTCGTGTTTTTTGCGTCTTTGCGCCTTTGCGTTGAAGGCTTTTGATGCTTCCCAACAACTCACCGCCGCGCCGGCACGCGCGCCTTGAGGGACCACTCGCGGATGCTTTCGCGGATGTGTTCGATGCCCTGGGGCGTGAGGGCACTGCGCGAGGCGTCCAGCACCTGGCCGTCAAGGCGTTCCGCCAGGGATTGCGCGCACTTGAGCATCGCCTCGAAGGATTCCATGGCATCGCGCGGACCGGGCAACTGCAGAAACAGCGCGACACCCACTGTCGAGAGTTCATCCATGGTGGCGGGATCGAGCGTACCCGGGTTGAGCATGTTGGCCACACTGAACTGCGGCACGTGCCCGTTCGACGTGTTCACCAGCCGGTGGTAGATGTCCATCACGCCGAACTCGAGGCCCTCGGATTCCAGGGCTGCCTTGAGCTGCACGCCGAGGATGTGCCCCGAGGGACCCGCGGCCACGTGCAGGACGATCAACTTGTCGGGTGCGGGTTGCGGCGGTGCCTCGGTCCGCGGTGTCGGTGGGGCGGGTGCCTTCTCAGGAGCGCTGCTTCGAGGGCGGGGCGGCACCGGCTGCACAGGCCGGTCCCGGGCCTCTTCCACCACCCGGGCCTTGAGGCTCTCGATGTCGTTCAGGGCGTCGGGATCGTCTTCGGCTGCCGCTCGCAGCGGTGGAATGTCCCGCTCGCTGTCGGCTCGGATATGGATCTGCTCCAGCGCCTCGCGCTCCACGGCCTCGTCCACCAGATCCCTGGGCCGGCGCCCGGCGTTGCGCATGCGCCCCGCCACGTAGATGCCCACCAGCACCAGCAGTGCGAGAATCAGCAGTATCCAGCGCAAGGCGTCCACCTCCGTCGCTTCTCCTCAACCGGCGGCCATCTGGGCGGCTTCGTCCACGTCCACGGCCACGAGACGCGATACGCCCGCCTCGCGCATGGTGACGCCCACCAGCTGGTCGGCCAGTTCCATGGTGGTCTTGTTGTGGGTGATGAAGATGAACTGGACGCGCTCGGACATCTCCTTGACCAGGTTGCAGAAGCGCCCCACGTTGGCCTCGTCCAGGGGTGCGTCCACCTCGTCGAGCATGCAGAACGGCGCCGGGTTCAGCTCGAAGATGGCGAATACCAGGGCCACGGCCGTGAGCGCCTTCTCACCGCCGGACATGAGATGAATGGTGGACAACCGCTTGCCCGGCGGACGTGCCATGACGGCCACGCCGGTGGACAGCAGATCGTCGCCTGTCATCTCCAGGTGTGCCTGGCCGCCGCCGAACAGGCGCGGGAACATTTCCCCGAGGCGCCCGTTGACCCGCTCGAAGGTATCCCGGAAGCGCTGGCGCGTTTCCTTGTCGATCTTCTGGATCGCGTTCTCCAGCGTTTCCAGCGCCTCCATGAGGTCCGCGTGCTGGGCGTCCAGATACTCCTTGCGCTGGCTCTGTTCCCTGAACTCATCGATGGCCGCCAGGTTGATGGGCCCCAGGCGCTGGATGCGCTGTGCCAGTGACTCCACCTTCTCCTGCCACGCGGCCACCGTGGCGTCCTCCTCCAGGCCCTCCAGGAGCGCCTCCGCGGTAAACGGCGTCTCGGCCAGCTGCTCGCGAATGGTCTGGCGGCGCACGTTTATCTCCTGCCAGGCCATGCGCAGGCCGTCCAGGTTTGCCCGGATCTCCTCTGCCTGACGCTCCACGGCGACACGACGCTGATCGTGTTCGCGCATCTCCGACTCGATGCCCTGCACCCGTGCGCGGGCCTCGGCCAGTGCGCGTTCCACTTCCACGCGCCGGGCCAGCAGGTCCTCCAGTTCGGTGGACAATTCGCGGATCGGTGCATCGCCGTCCTGCATGGCGGCGTTGAGTCCGTCCAGGCGCTCGGTGAACTGCGCCGCCTGGGCCTCCATGCGGGCCAGGCTGTGGGCCGTTGACTCGCGGGTGCTGCGCAGGGTCTGCAGCCGCAGGTCGATCTCGTGCAGGGCATCCCGGCGAGCCTGGGCCTCGCGGCGGGCGGCATCCAGTTGCTCGCGCAGCCCGTCGCGCTCGGCTGTCAGGCCTTCCCGCTCGCGTGCCAGTGTCTCCATGCGGGCCACCGCCTCGTTGCGGGCGTTGGTAGCCGCCTGCAGGGCCTCGGCATCGCGCCCGTGCGCCGCCTCGATTTCCGAGATCTCCTCGTTGATGCGCGCAAAACGCGACTCCACCTGCTCCAGGCGCGTGCGCCGGTTGCTCAGCTGGGCATCCAGGTCCGC
Source organism: Thioalkalivibrio denitrificans (assembly GCF_002000365.1). Lineage (GTDB taxonomy): Bacteria > Pseudomonadota > Gammaproteobacteria > Ectothiorhodospirales > Ectothiorhodospiraceae > Thioalkalivibrio_A > Thioalkalivibrio_A denitrificans. The sequence goes on from NZ_MVBK01000033.1 coordinate 51,347, forward strand.
GGCCGCGCGATGAGCCCGGTTGACCAGGACCTGCAGTTCCTCGCGTCGCGCCTCCAGTTCGGCCACTGTGGCGCGATCCGCCTCCAGGGCCTTCTGCTGGGTCTCCTGCTCGCTGTTGAGCCGGGCCAGCTCGTCGTGCAGGGACTTGATCTCCTGCTCGCGTCCCAGAACGCCGGAATGCTCGTCCGGATCCCGGGCCACCCGTAGCCAGGCGCGGCCCAGCCACACGCCCTCGGGCGTAATGACCGATTCCCCGGGGCCGNCGGCCCCGGGCCGCGCACGCGCCCGATCAGTCGATCGCCCTCACCGGATGCGGCGCCTTCAGCCGAGACATCCAGCGCCAGCAGGTCGCCGTGGGTCAGGCTGTCCAGGACCCCGGCCACGCCGTCCAGGTCATTGACGCAGACCGCCTCAAGGTACTGGCCCAGCACGGCCTCCACGGCCCGCTCCCAGCCCGGCTCTACCTGAAGCTGCTCAGCCAGCCGCGGGGCATCGGCCAGCCCCTGCCCTTCCAGCCACTGCACCACGGATTGCTCGCCCTTGCCCAGGGCAGCCTGTTGCAGGGCCTCCAGGGAGGACAGGCGTCCGGCCCGGGTCTGAATGGCCCGGCGCAGTTCATCCAGCTGTGAGGATCGCGACCGTGCCGACTCCCGGGCCTCGCGGATGGCATCCAGCGTACGGGTCAGCTCCGCCTGCTGCTGTTCAGCGCTCTGGTGAGCCTCGGCGGCCTGGGCGGTCAAGGCTTCCATCTCGGTGCGCAGGGCCTCGGAGGAGAGCTGACCGCGCTCGGCCTGCAGGCGCTCCAGGCGCGTTTGCAGATGCTGAATCTGGCGCTCCAGGTGTTCCATGCGGGTGCGTTCCACCTGGGCCGTCTGGGCCGGCTCGGCGGCACGCTGGTTGAAGTCCTCCCACCGCCCCTGCCATTCGCTCATGGCCTGTTCCGCCGCACCCAGGGCATCCTGGGCGGCCTGGCGGGCCTCGTCGGCTTCCCGGTGCCGCGGCAGCAACGCCTCCAGCTCCCGGTCGAGATCGCGGAGCCGGTTGCCGTCCAGTTCCATGTGCTCGCGGGTCTCCCTGAGCCCCGCCTCGGCCTGCTGCAGTTCACGCGTCTGGCGCTCGCGCAACTCCCGGGCATGCTGGATGGACTGTTCCACCCGGGAGATGTCACTGCCCAGACCGTAGTAGCGCCCCTGCACCTCGTTGAAGGCCTCGTTGGCCTCCACGAGCTGTTCGCGGTTCTTCTCGATGGCGGCTTCCAGGTGGCGCAGTTCCGCGATGACGCCCTGCAGGCGGGTTTCCTCCTCGCGCAGGCCCCGTTCGCGCCCGGCCGCGTCGCTGTCCATCTCCCGCAGGCGCAGGGCCAGCAGTTCGGCACGGCTCCGGCGTTCCTCCTCCTTGAGCGTCTTGTAGCGTTCGGCGGTGTTGGCCTGGCGCTGGAGGTGATTGATGTGCTTTTCGATTTCCTCGCGCAGATCGTCCAGGCGCTCGATGTTCTCTCGGGTGTGGCGGATGCGTGTCTCGGTCTCCCGGCGCCGTTCCTTGTACCGGGAGATGCCGGCGGCCTCCTCCAGATAGACGCGCAGTTCCTCGGGCTTGGCCTCGATGAGCCGGGAGATCATGCCCTGTTCGATGATGGCGTAGCTGCGCGGCCCGAGGCCGGTGCCGAGAAAGATGTCCGTGATGTCCTTGCGCCGGCAGCGCGTCCCGTTGAGGAAATACTGCGACTGGCCATCGCGGCTCACCTGGCGCTTCACCGAGATCTCGCTGTACTCGGCGTACTGGCCGCCCAGGGTGCCCTCGCTGTTGTCGAACACCAGTTCGATGAAGGCCTGTCCCACGGGCTTGCGGCTGGAGGAGCCGTTGAAGATGACGTCCTCCATGGAGTCGCCGCGCAGGTGCTTGGCGGACGATTCCCCCATCACCCAGCGCACCGCGTCGATGACATTGGACTTGCCGCAGCCGTTGGGTCCGACGATGCCGACCAGGCTGCTGGGAAAGCGAATGGTGGTGGGGTCCACGAAGGACTTGAATCCGGCCAGTTTGATCTTGCTGAGTCGCATCGGGACCTGCGGGCAAATGTTCAGGGAAACGGATTGGGCCGATTGCCGCGACGACGGGGCCGGGGTCGGCCTGCCCGTTGTGGCGATGGGCGGCGCCCATTATTACAATAATGCCGCCCTTTGGGGGAAGCCGATCGCCCCCGTGTGCCGCGGGTCCCGATTTGCGGGCCATCCCACCCCTGCCGAAACACGATCACCATGCCCAGCCAGCCCAGCAAGGACCTTGAGACCTTTGAAAACCCCCGGCCGGGCCGGGATTATACCATCCGGATCCGGATCCCCGAGTTCACCTGCCTGTGCCCCAAGACGGGCCAGCCGGACTTCGCCACCCTGCACCTGGAGTACGTCCCCCGGGCGCGCTGCGTGGAGCTCAAGGCCCTGAAGCTCTATGTCTGGAGCTTCCGGGAGGAAGGCGCCTTCCACGAGGCAGTGACCAACCGCATCCTGGACGACCTGGTGGCCGCCACCGACCCCCACTTCATGCGCCTGACAGCCGAGTTCAATGTCCGCGGCGGCATCTACACCACGGTGGTGGCCGAACACCGCCACCCCGAGTGGCAGGCCCCGGCGCCGGTTTCCCTGCCCTGACGTGGCTTGAAGGCTGTCTTACCACGAAGCTCACGAAGGGCACGAAGAAACAAAGAACAGAAAGTCCTCTCGCAAAGCCGCGAAGCCCGCAAAGAAAGGCATATACAGGGCGGGCCATGCCCGCCGTCCCGACACGGTTCAGCATCCGGCGGCACCCACGGGGCGCCCTATCGTCAAAGACTTTCTTTGCGGGCTTCGCGCCTTTGCGAGAGAACATGCCTTTGCCTTTTTCGTGCCCTTCGTGAGCTTCGTGGTAAAACCGCCTCCATGATCTGCCTCGGAATCGATATGGGCACCTCCGGGTGCCGGTTGATCGCCATCGATGACGGCGGTGCGGAGGTGGCGCGGGAGACGGTTGCACTCGCCCCGCCGCACAGGGACGGCGCGTGTGTGGAGCAGGACGCGGAGGTCTGGTGGGAGGCACTCGGCACGGTGCTCCGCGCGGTAGTACGCAAACTGCCGGAGCCCCCGGCGGGGCTGGCCATCGATGGCACCTCGGGCACATTGGTGGTCACCGACGACCGGGGCCACCCACTCGGCACGGCACTCCTGTACAACGACGCCCGCGCACAGGCGCAGGCACAGCGGATTGCCGGGCTCGCGCCGCGCGAAAGCGGGGCCCATGGCCCCACCTCCAGTCTCGCCAAGCTGCTGTGGTGGCTGGGGTACCGGGACGCGGGGCGGGCCCGTCATGCGCTGCACCAGGCGGACTGGCTGGCGGGGCGGCTCACGGAACGATGGGGCCTGAGCGACGAGAACAATGCCCTGAAAATGGGTTATGACCCGGCAAGCCGCGCCTGGCCAGCCTGGATGGACGCGCTGGAGTTGCCGGCCGGCCTGTTGCCGCGCGTGGTGGCGCCGGGGGATCTGCTGGGTCACGTGACACCCGGCGCCGCCGAAGCGTGTGGCATTCCCGAAGGCCTTCCGGTGTTCGCCGGCACCACCGACAGCGTGGCGGGTTTTCTCGCCACCGGCGCTGCCCTGCCCGGCGAGGCGGTCACGTCTCTGGGCAGCACGCTGGTGCTCAAGATTGTCTCGCCCGAACCGGTGTTCGCGCCCGAGTACGGGGTGTACAGCCACCGCATCGGGGACCGCTGGGTGGCCGGGGGCGCATCCAACAGCGGCGGTGCGGCCCTGCTTCAGTTCTTCACCCCGGAGCAGATGCGGGCACTGACCCCCACACTGGATCCCGACCGACCCACTGGCCTGGATTACTATCCCCTGCCGGCGCCCGGCGAGCGCTTTCCCCACTGCGATCCCGGGTTCACGCCGCGCCTGGAACCGCGTCCCGATGACGATGCGACGTTCTTCCAGGGTCTGCTGGAGGGCATTGCCGCCATCGAGGCGGAAGGCTACCGGCTGCTGGCGAAACTAGGGGCACCCGGGCCCCGGAGCATCCGCACCGTCGGGGGTGGCGCGGCGAACCCCGCATGGCGGCGGATCCGGGAACGCACGTTGCCCGCACCACTGGTGGAGGCGGACCACAGCGAGGCAGCCTACGGTGCGGCCCTGCTGGCCCGTCAGGGTGCGCGGCGATCGCGGACCTAGCTAGAGATACCGGTCGAGAAACTCCCTGATCTCACGCCCGTAGCGGGCACCCGTGCGCAGGAATCCGTCGTTGTGCCCGCCATCCATCTCCAGCAGTTCGGCTTCTCCACCGGCCGCCTCCAGCAGTCGCCGGGCATGTTCGAAGGAGACGATCTCGTCGTCACGACTGTGGGCGATCAGTACGGGTGCGGTGATCTCATGCATGATCCCGAGCACCTCGTGGCGATGTCGAAGGAGTGTGCGCACGGGCAGCCAGGGATAGACCTCCGCGCCCAGGTCTGCCGCGCTTGTGAAGGCCGATTCGAGGATCACCGCCCCCGGCGCCTTGCGGGTGGCCAGATCCGCCGCCACCGCCGCTCCCAGGGAACGACCGAAGAGGACGATATCGCCGGAAGGAACCTCGCGTTCGTCGCGCAGGTGACGCCAGGCCGCGCGGGCATCCCGGCGGATACCGGCCTCCCCCGGACGACCCTCGCTCCGGCCATACCCCCGATAGTCGATGATGAACACCGACAGACCGAGATCCCTGAAGATGCGGATCGAGTCCATGCGATGGGAGATATTGCCCGCATTGCCGTGGAAGAACAGCAGGACGCCCCGGGGCTCCGGCGCCGGCACGTACCAGCCGTGCAGACGCACGTCGTCCTCCGTGACCAGATCGACGTCCTCATAGTCGAAGCCATGGTCGGCGGGTGTCATGACCAGGTCTCGCATGGGCATGTAGATCAGACGTTCCTGTCCCACGTAGACCAGGCCCACCAGAAGGGCATATGCGCCGACCACCGTGAGGAGAATCTTCATTACAGTCATCTCCAGCCTCCGTGATGTTCAGGCTATCCGACCCGGACCCGGGCACGCCACACCCCCGTGCGGCAGAGAACCTGAACAGCGGCACACATCGCGTAATCTGCCGCCGCACGCGTTAGACTGGATCCTCAGATCAGGCCCCGGCCTGCGCCCCGGGGGATTGCCCTTGCCCGGAGATCCGGGTGTAGAACAAGAATTCAGCTCACCACACTTGAATGAATCCTCTTCCGGTCATCCAGATCGTCCTGCCCGTGTTCCTGGTCATCGCACTGGGTTACTTCTACGGTCGGCGCCATCCCACGGACATCGACACCGCGAACCGGCTGAACATGGACGTGTTTACACCGGCGCTGATTTTCAGCGCGCTCTCCGCCCAGGGCTTCCAGATCGCCGATTACTCCACCCTGGCACTGGCGGGCATCCTCGTGGTGCTGGGCTCGGGGCTGGTGGTGCTACCCTTCGTGCGGCTGCTCAAGGTGCATTGGAAGACCTTCGTGCCGCCCATGATGTTCACCAACAGCGGCAATATGGGCATCCCCATCCTGCTGCTGGCCTTCGGCGAAGCGGCGCTGCCTGCCGCCATCGTGCTGTTCCTGGTGGAGAATACGCTGCACTTCAGTGTCGGCATCTACATGCTCAACCACAAGCTGAGTCTGTGGCAGCTCCTGCGTATTCCCATCATCGCAGCCAGCATCGCCGGCATCGCGGTGAGCCTGAGCGGTCTGGTGGTGCCACAGGTCCTGGCGGTGCCCATCGAGATGGTGGGGCAGATCGCGATCCCGCTGATGCTCTTCACCCTGGGCGTGCGTATGGTGGATGCGGACTTCTCGGACTGGCGGCTCGGTCTGTGGGGTGCCTTTCTGGCGCCTGCGAGCGGACTGGTGATGGCGGCGCTGATCACGCCGTTTCTCGATCTGACGCAGCAGCAGGTGGCCTATCTGTTCGTGTTCGCCGCCCTGCCTCCGGCGGTCCTCAACTACATGGTGGCCGAGAAGTACGGACAGGAGCCCAAACGCGTCGCCTCCATCGTGTTCATGGGCAACCTGTTTGCCATCGTGTCGTTGTCGTTGGTGCTGGGGTGGTTGCTGTGACCTTCTTGGGCCGCCCCGGTTGAAAATCCAACGCAAAGACGCGAAGACGCAAAGTACGCAAAGTCCTTATTCGTTAAAAAGCCCTTTTGCGCCCTTTGCGTCTTCGCGCCTCTGCGTTGAAGTCTTTTAACCACCACTGCCCGAACCATTAAGCAACTCCCCGTTCAGGAAGAAACGTTCGAACTCGTCCCTGGGCACGGGACGGCTGTACAGGTAACCCTGGAACATGGGGCAACCCTCATTGGCCAGAAAGGACTGCACGCGCCGGTCCTCCACACCCTCGGCGATGACGTTCAGGCCGAGGCTGCGCGCCAGCGCGATGATGGCGCGTACGATGGCGGCGTCATTGGCGTCGTCCAGCACACCCCGCACGAAACGCTGGTCGATCTTGATCTGGTCCAGAGGCAGGTGCTTGAGGTAGTAGAGGGAAGAGTATCCGGTGCCGAAATCGTCCAGGGAGAAACTGACGCCCCGGGACTTGAGCGCCTTCATCTTGGATATCGTGTCGTCCATGTCCACCAGCAGCGAACTCTCCGTGAGTTCCAGCTGAAGCTGATGCGCACCCGCCCCGGTTTCGTCGATGAGCGAGAACACCTCCTGCACGAAGTCGGGATGGTGAAACTGACGGGCGCTGACATTGACCGCCACACACCATTGGGGATGCCCTGCGACACTTGTCCACGCCGCCACCTGGCGGCAGACTCGTTCCAGCATGAAATGCCCCAGGCCGAAGATCAGCCCCGTTTCCTCCGCCAGCGGAATGAACTCCATGGGCGGCACGATGCCCCTATGCGGATGCTGCCAGCGGACCAGTGCTTCGGCACCTGCCAGCCTTCCGGTCAGGTCCACCTGGGGCTGATAGTAGGGCTCGAACTCCATGTGCTCGAGCGCGCGCCGCACCTCGGCCTCGGTGCGCACCCGCCGGTTCACGGTCGCCTGCATGACCGGGTCAAAGCGCCGGAGCGTATTGCGACCCGAGGCCTTGGCCTGGTACATGGCGAGATCCGCCTGCTTCATGATCTCGTCCACCGTGTCGTCGGGCTTGCCGAACAGCGTGATGCCGATACTGCACGTGCCCTGGCGTTCGCGGCCCGGCAGGTTGCCGGGTTGCGTGAGCGCCGTGAGGATCTTCTTGGCCATCAGTTCAGCATGCGCCATGGCCTCCTCGGGATCCGGATCCAGGTCTCCGAGCACGATCACGTACTCGTCACCCCCGAATCGGGCCACCGTGTCCGTGGCACGCACACAATCCTTGAGGCACTCGGCCACCCGGCGCAACAGGGCATCACCCTCGGTGTGGCCCAGGGTGTCGTTGAGGGTCTTGAAATGGTCGAGATCGAGAAACAGCACCGCGCCCCGGACCCCGTGACGCACGCTGGCGGCCAGGGCCTGCTGCAGGCGGTCCATGAGCAGGCGGCGGTTGGGCAGACCGGTGAGCGGGTCGTAGAACGCCAGGAACTGGATCTCCTCTTCCGTGCGCTTGCGCTCGCTGATGTCCCGGAAGAGCACTGCCAACCCGTCCGGCCAGGGATAGACACCGATCTCAATCCAGATTTCGAGAGGCTCATAGTACAGTTCGTAATGGACCGGACGCTGTTCATCCATCGCTTCCCTGAACCGGGTTTCCGTCACCGTGCCCACCAGATCGGGAAACACTTCCCAGACGGTCCGGCCCATGATCTCGCTGCGTGATTTTTGCAGCAGACGTTCGGCTTCACGGTTGGCGTAGGTGTAGCGGTAATCCCGGTCGATGGTGAGGAAGGCATCCGTCATGGCCTCCATGGCCACCGTGAGGCGCCCTTCCAGCTGTTTGATCTCCGCCTGTGTGCGCTTCGCCTCCGAGATGTCCTGGAAGGCACCGCGCACCTGCGTGATGCAGCCGGAGGCGTCCCGTACCGCCTCGCCCATGGACCGCACCCACAGGCGGCGCCCTTTGGCCGTGATGATCTCCAGTTCCTCGTCGAAGGGCACGCCTTGCGTGGCACAGGCGTCAAACAGTGCGCGTATCCGATCGATGCATTCCGGCGCGTAGAAGTTAACGCCCTCCTCCACCGACACCTCGGTGCCAGACGGCAGGTCGTGAATGGCGCAGGTCTCGTCCGACCACTTGATGCGGTTTGTCGACAGGTCAACCATCCACCCGCCCAGTCGCGCGGTGCGGTTCGCTGCACGCAGCATCATCTCGGTGTCGCGCAGGGACTGCTCGGCACGCTTGCGCTCGGTGATATCCTGGGTGATGACATAGACGCCCTGGCCATGACCGTCCACCAGCAACGGTATGGCAAGCACGGCGTAATAACTCCGCTCTCCCGCGTCATCCTCCCAGCTGTACTCAACTCTCTGGGGATGACCGCGCAGTGCGCCCTCGAAAGCGGCCGACGCCCGCTCGAGGTCCTCGGGCGCGACAAACTCGCTGTAGTGGCGTCCGAGCACATCCTCAGGGGGCATGCCCTTGTTCTGGCAGGCCCGCGCGTTCACCTCAACGAAGAATCCCTGGGTATCGATCAGATGAACGGCATCGGGGTGCCCGTGGAACAGGGCACGATAGGCCTCCAGGATATGGGACAGATCGTCAGTCACTCTGGTCAGTCCGTAGTCCTCGGGAGCCCGATGTCAGTCCTTCGGCCCGGGCGGAAATGACCTCGTCTCCTGTAACTATAGGCAGAATCCGGAAAACCGCAGGGTTGCTGTAGGATATTCCCCACCATCCGTCCGCTGAACGGTGCCGTCTGCGACGTCGGCCCGGCCTGAGGCAGGCATTGTCGGGTTCCTGCCCCCCCTGTATCGTTCACGGCCATGGAAACAGTCGATCTGCTGATCAGGGCCCGCTGGATTGCGCCGGTGGAGCCGGACGGCGTGGTGCTCGATCACCACGCTCTGGCGGTGCGGGACGGGCGCATCGTTGCGCTGCTGCCGGCGAGTGAAGCGCATGCGCGCTTCACCGCCGACACGGTTCACGAGCTGAACAGCCACATCGTCATTCCCGGACTGGTGAACGCCCACACCCATGCGGCCATGGCGCTTATGCGCGGGCTGGCGGACGATCTGCCGCTGATGGAATGGCTGCAGGCACACATCTGGCCGGCCGAGAGCCGCTGGGTGGGTACCGAGTTCGTCGAGGACGGTACGCAGCTGGCCATGGCAGAGATGATCCGCGGCGGCGTCACCTGCTTCAACGACATGTACTTCTTTCCTGATATCGCCGCCCACGCGGCGAGCCGGGCCGGCATGCGCGCCGTACTCGGCCTCATCGTCATCGACTTTCCCACGGTCTGGGCCGCCAACGCCGACGAGTACATCGCCAAGGGGCTGGCCCTCTACGACCAGCACAAGGACGAAGCGCTACTGTCGTTCTGCTTTGCGCCTCACGCGCCTTACACGGTGGCCGACGAGGCGCTCAAGCGCATCCGTACACTGGCCAATGAACTTGATCTGCCGGTTCACATGCACGTGCACGAGACCGCCCATGAAGTGGAGGAAGCCACGGCGCGATTCGGCATGCGCCCACTGGAGCGGCTGGCGCAGATGGGGCTCGTGGGCCCGAACCTGCTGGCCGTGCACATGACCCAGCTGAACGATGCCGAGATCCGCCACCTGGCCGAAGCCGGCGCCCACGTGGTCCATTGTCCCGAGTCCAACCTCAAGCTGGCCAGCGGCTTCTGTCCCGTGCAGAAACTGCTCGATGCAGGCGTCAATGTCTGCCTGGGCACCGACGGCGCCGCCAGCAACAATGACCTGGACCTGCTGGGAGAGATGCGCACCGCCGCGCTGCTGGCCAAGGGCGTATCGGGCAACGCCGCCGCCCTGCCGGCGGCCACTGCCCTGCGCATGGCCACGCTGAACGGCGCCCGGGCCCTGGGACTGGGCGACGAGATCGGCTCACTGGTGCCCGGCAAGGCGGCGGACATGGTGGCCGTGGATCTGGCAGGCCTGGAAAGCCGCCCCGTCTACCATCCGCTGTCACACCTGGTCTACGCCACGAGCCGCCACCAGGTCACCGATGTCTGGGTGGCCGGGAAACCCCTGCTAAGGAACGGACGCCTGACCACGCTGGACACCGACGCGATCGGGGCAAAGGCGGAGGTCTGGCAGCAACGGCTGATGGAAAATGCGTAAGAGGCGATTCAATATTCAAAATTCAAGATTCAAAGTGGGCGGGTGCCATGGCGAGCCCGTTCAGTACATGCAGTTACCGTGCTTTCCCCTTGAATCTTGAATATTGAATCTTGAATCTTGAATTGACTTCCATGCTGTACCATAACCGCACCGTCACCCATGATGACCGACATGTCCGCCCCCTCCACACCCAACATCGATCCCGGCGAGGTCGCCAAGTTTGACGATCTGGCACACCGCTGGTGGGACCCGCAGGGTGAGTTCCGACCCCTGCACGAGATCAATCCGCTGCGCCTCGATTACGTGGAGCGCCGCGCCCCGCTGGCCGACGCCCGGGTGCTGGACGTGGGCTGCGGCGGGGGAATCCTCGCGGAATCCATGGCCCGTCGCGGTGCCAGGGTCACGGGCATCGACATGGCACCGGGGCCGCTGGAGGTGGCGCGGATGCACCTTCATGAGTCGGGGCTGGAGGTGGACTACCGGCAGGTGCCGGTGGAGGAACTGGCCGGGGAGATGCCCGGCGCGTTCGACGTGGTGACCTGCATGGAGATGCTGGAACACGTCCCGGACCCGGCCTCGGTGGTGAACGCCTGCGCGCAACTGGTACGCCCCGGCGGGCACGTGTTCTTCTCCACCATCAACCGCAATCCCAAGTCCTTCCTGCATGCCATCGTGGGCGCCGAGTACGTACTCGGC